>RBWT01000031.1 GCA_004010275.1 Streptomyces huasconensis | reverse complement strand
CCCGCCTCGACTCTTGCCCCCGCCCCCCGCCTGGGGCCGTCCGGGCCGCCCACGCGCTGTCCCTGCTCGCGGCTCCCCCGTCTGCGTGTGGCGGCTGCCTTTCGCCTTCGGGTACGGGATGGGCGGGGCGGCCCCGGACCCGGCGTGGTGGAACACGCCGTACGTGCTGGGGCTGAGCGTGCTCACCGAGCTGGCCGCGTTTCTCGGACTGGGGTTCGTGCGCCGCTGGGGCGAGGTGTTCCCGGCTTGGGTGCCCCGCCTCGGCGGGCGCCGCGTACCGCCCGCCGCCGTGATCGTTCCGGGGGCCCTCGCGGGGGTGCTCTTCAGCGCGCTGTGCGTCGACTGGCTCGCCCTGGCCTTCACCGAGGGCCCGCGCGGCTGGCCCTACGCCGACGGCTGGAACGTCCTCGCGATGACGGTGAGCGGGCTGATGACACTGTGGGGGCCGCTGCTGCTGCTCCTCACGGTCGCGTACTACCGGCGTCGGCGGTAGGCGCCGAGGAACGGGCCTGTCAGGTGCGGTACCGGCGGAAGCCGCCGGTCTCGACCGACCAGGCGCCCATCTGTACGGTGTCACCGAACTTGTAGCGACGCGTGTCCCCGTAACGGGGCTCCCCGGCGGACGTGTCAGGCTCGGAGTGCACGGTGATCGTGCCGTCCCGGGGGTCGATGATCACGTAGACCGGGACGCCCATGCGCGGGTAGTCGCGGAGCTTGGTGATGTGGTCGTTTCCAGGGTTCGAGGGGGAGACGACCTCGATGGCGACGGACACATCGGGCGCGAACGCGGCGAAGTCTTCCGTGCCCCGCTCGTCCGCCTCCTCGGTCATGACGAGGAGATCAGCGGTGCGGCACAGACCCAGCTCGGGGTGATCGACCCGTGTCTCGGCGAAGGTGACCGCCTTCTCGTCCTGGTTCTCGATCTGACGTACCAACATGCTCACGGTGCGTCCGTGCGGCTTGGAGGGGGACATCATGTGGACGGTGATCTCCTGATTCGCAATGTCTGCCCGCACCAAGTCGCCGCGGCACTCCGCAAGGGCCACGATCTCCTCGGCGTACTCACCGAGCTGCTGATACGTGACCGTCGGCTTGATCGGCTCCACCGGCTGCGCACTCATCGGCCTACTCCTCGCTCGGGCATGACGGAGATGCCCTCCCACGGTAACGCCGGTCGCTGTCATGTCCGTGAGTCTTCCGGAGACGCCGAAGGGGTGGGTCGCGCTGCAGCGCGACCCACCCCTTTTGAGTGAGCTGAGCCCCGTCCCCGGGGCGGGCGGCTCAGACGAACGGGTTGATCTCGATCGTCTCCGTGCGGCCCGGGCCCACGCCGATCGCGGAGATCGGGGCGCCGGACATCTCCTCCAGGGCCTTCACGTAGCCCTGCGCGTTCTTCGGCAGGTCGGAGAAGGTCTGGGCCTTGGTGATGTCCTCGGACCAGCCCGGCAGCATCTCGTAGATCGGCTTCGCGTGGTGGAAGTCGGTCTGCGAGTAGGGGAGCTCCTCCACGCGCTTGCCGTCGATCTCGTACGCGACGCAGACCGGGATCTGCTCCCAGCCCGTGAGGACGTCCAGCTTGGTGAGGAAGAAGTCCGTCAGGCCGTTCACGCGGGTCGCGTAGCGGGCGATCGGGGCGTCGAACCAGCCGCAGCGACGGTCACGGCCGGTGGTCACGCCGCGCTCGCCGCCGATGCGGCGCAGGTCCTCGCCGTCCTGGTCGAACAGCTCGGTCGGGAACGGTCCCGCGCCGACGCGGGTCGTGTACGCCTTGAGGATGCCGATGACCCGGCTGATCTTCGTCGGGCCCACGCCCGTGCCCGTGCAGGCGCCGCCCGCGGTCGGGTTCGAGGAGGTGACGAAGGGATACGTGCCGTGGTCCACGTCCAGGAGCGTGCCCTGGCCGCCCTCGAAGAGGACGACCTTGTCCTCGTCGAGCGCGTCGTTGAGGATCAGGGTGGTGTCGGCGACGTACTGCTTGATGTTCTCGCCGTGCTCCAGGAGCTGCTCGACGATCTGCTCCGCCTCGATCGCGCGGCGGTTGTACAGCTTCGTGAGGAGCTGGTTCTTGATCTCCAGCGCCGCTTCGACCTTCTGCTGAAGGATCGACTCGTCGTAGAGGTCCTGTACGCGGATGCCGGTGCGGTTGATCTTGTCGGCGTAGGTCGGGCCGATGCCGCGGCCGGTCGTACCGATCTTGCGCTTGCCGAGGAAGCGCTCGGTGACCTTGTCGACCGTGACGTTGTACGGCGTGATGATGTGAGCGTTACCGCTGATCAGCAGCTTGGACGTGTCGACGCCGCGCTCGTTCAGACCGCTCAGCTCGGAGAGCAGGACCGACGGGTCGATGACGACTCCGTTGCCGATGACCGGGACGCAGTCCGGGGAGAGAATCCCGGAAGGGAGGAGATGCAGCGCGTACTTCTGGTCGCCTACGACGACGGTGTGGCCGGCGTTGTTGCCGCCCTGGTAACGCACTACATAGTCCACGGAGCCACCGAGCAGGTCAGTGGCCTTTCCCTTGCCTTCGTCACCCCACTGAGCACCGAGCAGCACAAGTGCGGGCACAGGCGTACACCCCTTCCGGGCGGGCATGTCCAAGGTCAGGGGCCGTAGCCGCCGTATGGGTGTGCCTTGGATGCTGCCCCGGAATAGACGAAGCCCCTGGCGCAATAGCGCAAGGGGCTCTTGCACAAAGATGCTACCCGAGGTCTCAAAGAACGGCTAAAAGAAAGGGCGCGCGGTGTCGGCTCGCGACCAGCTCCTTGTCGTCATCGACCCGGTCGCCCGGCGTGCGGACGGTGAGTCGGTACGGATCGCGAGGGACGTGCTCGGCGCGGGCGCGGCGGTGCGCTTCTGTCTGCCCGACGGGCCCGAGGAGTTCACGAAAGCCCTGGCCAGGCGGGGTGCGCGCCGCCTCGTGGTGATCGGTGACGACCGTGCGCTGCTGCGGGCCGTGCAGGCGCTGCACCGGGAGCGGGGGCTGTCCGGGCCCGCGCTCGCGCTCGTCCCCGTGGGGCCCGCGCAGTCGCTCGCTCGCGTCGACGTGCCCGCCGGGGCGGTCGCGGCGGCGCGGGCGGTGCTCGAAGGGACCGAGCGGCGGCTCGATCTGCTGGTGGACGAGAGCGACGGGGTGGTCCTCGGCGATCTGCGGATTCCGCCGGTGGGCGGGGGCCCGCCGTACCGCTCGTCGCCCGGCTCATCTCCCGGCTCGGTGCCCGGTCCGTCATCTCGTCCGGGGGCCGGTCCGTCATCCGGTCCCGCTGTCGCCTCAGCCGCCTCCGCCCGCGCCGCGCGTCTCTCCGCGCCTCCGCCGCCGAGGGGCACCCGTGGCTGCGGAGCTGCCAGTCGTTCGTCCGCACCCTCGCCACGCGGCCCTCGCGGGTGGCCGCCGCGCCGGCTGCGGGGCGTCGCGGCTGCGGGACGAGGCGGACGGCGTCACGCTGGTCGACCTGGACCAGCCGGTGGAGGGCGTGCGCGTCACCGCGGGGCACGGCGGCCTCGCGCAGGTGGAGGTGCGGCCGGCCTCGGTGGGCGCTGAGGCGGCGCCGCTGCGGGTGCGGGCACGGTCCGTGACGGTCTCGGGGGCCGACTTCCGCTACCGCGCCGACGCGGTGGTGGCGGGGCCGGTCCGTACGCGGACCTGGACGGTTCATCCGGGGGCGTGGGGGCTGACCCTGCCGGGCTGAGGGCTGCTCCCCCGGGGGTCGAACGACCCTCAGTCGCGGCCGAACAGGTCCTCGCGGTGGGCCCGCCAGCGTTCCATCATCGCCGCCAGTTCGACCTCGATGAACTCGAAGAACGCCAGCGTCTCCGCGAGCCGCCGGCCGGCCGGGGTGTCCGCGCCGAGGCCGGCCACGCCCTCCCGAAGGGCGTTCTCCCAGCGCTTGATGACCGCGTCACGGTTGCCGATCGCCTCGTACCACTGGTTGCCGTGGACCCGGAAGAGATCGCGCCGGGTGCCGGGCTCGCGCTCGCGGGAGATCATGTGCTGCTGCGCGAGGTAGCGCACGGCGCCCGAGACGGCGGCGGGGCTGACCCGCAGCTGCTCGCCCAGCTCGGCGGCGGTGAGCGCGCCCGAGTCGGAGGCGAGCAGGGCGGCGAAGACGCGGGCGGGCATACGCGGCATGCCCGCCTCGACGAGCTGCGCGGCGAACTGCTCGACGAACCGGGAGACGGCCTCCGCGCCGGCCCGTCCCGCAGCACTCACGCCAGAGCTCACGTCAGGGCTCCCGTCAGCGCCCACTTCAGCGCTCGCGTCAGGGCTCCCGTCAGCCCGCCCGCCTCCCCGCACCTGCGCCTGTCCCCGCCCGTCGTCCTCGTTCGTCATCTGCCGATCATCTCCCGTGGTCACACCGGCCCCGCTCCTCGCCCTCCGACTTTATACGCTTCCTTAACTTCACAAATTTGTGAAACCCGCGTACTTTCAGAAACATGACGAAGGCAATCACCGTCTCGGGGCTCCACAAGTCGTTCGGCAGGACCCACGCCCTGGACGGTCTCGACCTGGAGGTCGAGACCGGCGAGGTGCACGGCTTCCTCGGACCCAACGGCTCCGGGAAATCCACGACCATCCGCGTCCTGCTCGGCCTGCTCCGGGCCGACTCCGGCGCCGCGCAGCTGCTCGGCCGCGATCCCTGGCACGACGCCGTCGACCTGCACCGCCGCGTCGCGTACGTCCCCGGCGACGTCACTCTGTGGCGCAACCTCTCCGGGGGCGAGGTCATCGACCTCTACGGGAAGCTGCGGGGCGGACTCGACCGGGCCCGGCGCGACGACCTCGTCGAGCGGTTCGAACTCGACCCCACCAAGAAGGGCCGTACGTACTCCAAGGGCAACCGGCAGAAGGTCGCCCTCGTCGCCGCCTTCGCGTCCGACGTCGACCTGCTGATCCTCGACGAGCCGACCTCCGGCCTCGACCCGCTGATGGAGGGCGTCTTCCAGCGCTGCGTGGCCGAGGAACGCGCGCGGGGGCGGACCGTCCTGCTCTCCTCGCACATCCTCAGCGAGGTCGAGACGCTCTGCGACCGCGTCAGCATCATCAGGAAGGGACAGACCGTCGAGAGCGGCTCCCTCGCCGAACTGCGCCATCTGACGCGGACCAGCGTCCACGCCGAACTCGTGCGCCCGCCGAGCGGTCTGGCGGAGCTGCCGGGCGTCCACGACCTCGCCCAGCGGGAGACCGAGGGCGGCCGCGGCCACCGGGTCGAACTGAACGTGGACACGGACAAGCTCGACGCCGTGCTCACGTCGCTCACCGCTTCGGGCATCCGCTCGCTGACCAGCACCCCGCCCACGCTGGAGGAGCTGTTCATGCGGCACTACCAAGAGGGTGCGGCCGACGACGCGGACGGCGTACGGGAAGGGGCGGTGGCGCGATGAGCGCCGTTCTCGGCACCTCATCCGCCGCCGCCCGCAGGACCGGCGGGCCGCGCCCGCCGCGCCAACTCGCCGGTACGGGCGCCCTGCTGCGGCTCGCGCTGCGCCGCGACCGCGTCATGATGCCGGTCTGGGTCATGGTCGTCGCCGGGCTGGTCCTGGCGATGCCGGGCTCCCTGGAGAACGTGTACGCGACAGCCGCCGAGCGCGCCGACGCCATGGCGACGATGAACGCCAACTCCTCGATGCGGGCCATGTACGGGCCCGTCTTCGGCGACTCCGTGGGCGCCCTCACCGCCTGGCGCATCGGCTGCTACGCGGGGGTGCTGGCCGCCGTCATGAGCCTCGTCATCGTCGTACGGCACACGCGTGAGGAAGAGGAGACGGGGCGTCAGGAGATGCTCTCCGCCTCCGTGGTGGGGCGGCGGGCACCGCTCACCGCGGCCTGCTCGCCGCGCTCGTCGCCAACGCCGGGGCCGGGCTGCTCATCACCCTCGGCCTGGCCGGGGCGGGGCGCGGCCGGGGGCGCTCGCGCTCGGCCTCGGGGGTCGCGGGCACCGGCATGGTCTTCGCGGCCGTGGCCGGCGTCGCCGCGCAGCTCACCGAGAGCTCGGCGGCTCGCCAAGGGGCTGACGGCGGCGGTCCTCGGTACGGCGTATGTCCTGCGGGCGGCGGGCGACGCCGGGGACGCGGACGGTTCGTCCGCGGCGGCCTGGCTCTCGCCACTCGGCTGGCAGCAGAACCTGCGGGCCTTCGCGGGCGAGCGCTGGTGGGTGCTCGCGCTCGTCGGGGCCGCGATCGTGGCGCAGGGCGTGGCCGCGTACGAACTGGCGGGGCGCCGTGACATCGGCATGGAGCTTCCTGCCGACGCGGCCGGGTCCCGCGCGGGGCCGGCTCGCCACGGCGGGCGCGCTCGCCCTGCGGCTCCAGCGGGGCGCGGTGCTCGGCTGGACGGCGGGGTTCCTGTTGGCCGGTCTCGTCTTCGGGCAGATGGCGTCCGGCGCCGCCGACATCGTCGGCGACAACGAGAACACCCGCGACATCATCGCGCGGATGGGCGGCCAGACCGGCCTGACGGACGCCTTCCTCGCCACGCTGGCCGGGCTCTTCGGCATGGTCGCCGGGCTGTACGTGGTGGCGTCCGTGCTGCGGCTGCACGGCGAGGAGACCTCGCAGCGCGCCGAGCCGGTCCTCGCGGGCGCGGTGGGGCGGCTGCGGTGGGCGGCCGGGCACCTGGTGATCGCCTTCGGCGGGTCGGTGCTCCTGATGGCGGCCTGTGGCCTCGGCATGGCCATCGGCCACGGTGACGGCGGTGCGGCGGGCGCCGTGCTGGGTGCCTGCCTGGCGCGGCTGCCCGCGATCTGGCTGCTCGGCGGCCTCGCGGTACTGCTCGTGGGGGCGTACCCGAAGGCGGCGGTGGCTTCCTGGGCCGTGGTCGGGACCTGCCTGGCGATCGGCTGGATCGGCCCGGCGCTCGACCTGCCCCAGGCGGTCATGAATCTCTCGCCCTTCAGCCACCTGCCGAAGCTGCCGGGCGCGGAGATGACGTGGCCTCCCCTGGTCATCCTCACCCTGCTCGCGACGGCGCTGACCGCCGTGGGGCTGGCGGGGCTGCGGCGCAGGGATGTCATGAGCTGAGGGGCTCACACCTCCACGCGCAGCTCCCGGAACCCCCGGATCACGAAGCCCGGCGCCCGCCGCGGTTCCGCCGCGAGCCGCAGCGCCGGGGCCCGCCGCAGCAACGCCGCATCGACGCCGCGAGTTCGATGCGGGCCAGCGGGGCGCCGAGGCAGTAGTGGATGCCCGCGCCGAAGGAGATGTGAGGGTTGTCGCGGCGGGCGAGGTCCAGTTCGCCGGGGCGGGTGAACACCGCCGGGTCATGGTTGGCGGAACCGAAGAGCAGCGCCAGTTCGGAGCCGCGCGGGATCACCGTGCCGTCGATCTCGATGTCGTCGAGGACCCAGCGTTCGAAGAGCTGGAGCGGCGTGTCGTAGCGCAGCAACTCCTCGACGGCCGTGGGGACCAGGCGCTCCGGGTCGGCGCGCAGGGCCGCCAGTTGGTCGGGGTGGCGCAGCAGCGCGTACCAGCCGTTCACCGTGGCGTTGACGGTCGCCTCGTGCCCCGCGTTCAGGAGCAGCACGCAGGTGGAGATCATCTCCTGCTCGCTGAGCGACCGCCCGGGCTGCGCGGACTGCGTGGACTGCCCGTCATCGGTTGCCGCGATCAGGCCTGAGATCAGGTCGTCCCCCGGCTTGTCACGCCGGGCCACGATCAACTCCCTCAGATACGCCGAGAATTCCAGCGACGCGGTGACCGCCCGGGCCGCCGTCTCCTCGGAGGGCTTCAGCTCGTACATCCCGCAGATCGCCGCCGACCAGGGCCGCAGCAACGGCCGGTCGCTCTCCGGGATGCCCAGCATCTGGGCGATCACCGCCACCGGCAGCGGTTCGGCGACGCGCGCCACGAGGTCCCCGCCGCCGTCCGCCACCAGCTCCCGCGCCAGCCCGTCCGCCAGCTCCTCCACGTACGCCCGCAGCCGCTCGGCCATACGCGGTGTGAATGCCTTGGCGACGAGACGGCGGATGCGGGTGTGCGTGGGCGGCTCCAGGTCGAGCATGCCGTTGTCGTTGAGGACGTGGAACGGCTCGTGCTCGGGCGGCGGGGCCGGGCGGCCGAACTCCTCGTGGGTGAAGCGGTGGAGGTACGTGCGGCCGAGGCGGCGGTCGCGCAGCAGGGCGGAGACGTCCGCGTGGTGCGGGATCAGCCACTGGTCGGTGGGCTCGTTGTAGTGGGCGCGGCCCGCCGCACGGAGCCGGCCGTACGCCGGGTAGGGGTCGGCCACGAACTCCGGTGCGGCGGGGGTGAAGACCTCGGAGGGATCGAAGGGTGCGGGAGGCGGCGTCATGGCGGGACGCTAGGGGGTCCGCGGGGGTCGTGAACAGCCTGCGGGCGCGCTTCGTGGCTCCCTCACCCCGGCGTCACCAGTCTCGCCTCGTACGCGAAGACCGCCGCCTGTGTCCGGTCGCGCAGCCCGAGCTTCACCAAAACCCGGCTGACGTGCGTCTTGATGGTGGACTCGGCGACCACCAGGCGGGAGGCGATCTCCGCGTTCGACAGGCCCTGCGCGATGAGCACCAGGACCTCCGTCTCGCGCTCGGTCAGCTCGCCGTACTGCTGCGCCTGGACCGCCGCCGAGAGCCGCGGGGTCTCCGCCATCCGGGAGAACTCGGTGATCAGGCGGCGTGTCACGGTGGGTGCGAGGAGCGCCTCACCGGAGGCCACCACCCGTACCCCGTCCGCCAGTTGCCGGGCGGAGGCGTCCTTGAGGAGGAACCCGGAGGCGCCGGCCCGCAGCGCCTGGTAGACGTACTCGTCGAGGTCGAAGGTGGTCAGGACGAGCACCTTCGACGCGTCGTCGGACGCGACGATCTCGCGGGTCGCCTCGATGCCGTTCAGCTCGGGCATGCGGATGTCCATCAGGACGACGTCGGGGGCGAGTTCACGGACCCGCTCGATGGCCTCCCGGCCGTTGACCGCCTCGCCGACGACCTCGATGTCGGGCATGGCGTTGAGGAGGACGGAGAACCCTTCGCGGACCATCATCTGGTCGTCGGCGATGAGCACACGGATGGTCATGCCCGGCCCTCCCCCGCCTGGCTCGCCTGCGCCGCCTGGTTCGCCTGCCCCGCCCGGTCGGTCCGGTCGGTCCGGTCGGCGAGCGGTACGGGCAGGAAGACGGTGACCTCGTAACCGCCCTCGGGGGTCGGTTCCGCCGTCATCTCGCCGTTCAGCATGGTGACGCGCTCGCGCATGCCGGTGATGCCGTGGCCCGCGCCCGGGGAGGCCTTGACGAGGCCGGTCGCCGGTCCGTTGACGACGCGCAGGCCGAGGCCGCCGAGGACGTAGCCGACCTCGACGCGGGCCGGGGCGCCGGGCGCGTGGCGCAGGGTGTTGCTCAACGCCTCCTGCACGATGCGGTACGCCGACAGCTCCACGCCCTGCGGCAGCTCGCGCACCGCCCCGGTGATCACCTTGTCGACGGTCAGGCCCGCGTCACGCACGTTGTCCAGGAGCCGGTCGAGGTCGGCGAGGGTGGGCTGGGGGGCGTCCGGCGCCTCGTAGTCCTCCGCCCGTACGACACCGAGGACGCGGCGCAGCTCGGTCAGCGCCGACACCGCGTTCTCGCGGATGGTCACGAACGCCTGCTCCAGCTCGGGCGGCGGGTTCTCCACGCGGTAGGGCGCGGCCTCCGCCTGGATGGCGACCACCGACATGTGGTGCGCGACCACGTCGTGCAGCTCGCGGGCGATGGTGGTGCGCTCCTCCAGGAGCGTCCGCTTGTCGCGCTCGATGGCGGTGACGGTGCGCTGCACGGTGACCTCGCGCTGCGCCTCGCGGCGCACGTGCACCATGGTTGTGACGAGCAGCGCGAGCGCCGAGAAGAACAGCATCGCCGGGGCGTCGGAGCCGCCGCCGACGCCGGCGAAGAACTCGACCACGAAGGCGTACGCCGCTGTCCCGAGCCACATCCACACGGTGGTGCGCGGGCCCGTGCGGGCGGCGACCACCACCATCACCACGATGTGCGCGAACAGGGCGGGCGGAGCCCATGGCCAGCCGTCCGAGCTGTGCCCGAGCACCGCCGTGAACGGGGTCGAGACCAGCGACACCCAGAACGCGCCGACCGGCCTCACCAGCGTCATCAGGACGGCGGCCGCCGGGATGAAGCCGGTCAGGAGGTACGCGACGTCGTTGGCGCCGAGGCCTATCTGGTAGGAGATGAACACGGTGATCAGGGCCGCGGACACCACCAGGGCGTGCGGAGTCCAGACGGCGTACCCGCGAACCCGCCGCGGCAGGAGGCGGGCCATCAGCCCGCCCTTCGTCCTGGGAGGCAGCAGCCGGTAGGCGAAGGGGTCACGGAACAGCGCCTCGCGCAGGCCGCTGAAGGCCTCCCGCACGAGGTGGAACTCGGGGCTCTTCGGGCCTCTGGCCTGGAGCTGCTCAGTCGTATCGGTCACGTCTACGACGGTACGGGGGCGCGGCGGCCGGGTCGTCCACAGCAAGAGGGGTTCCACCATGTCCATCGCAGGTACTAGTCGCGGGTACTGGGTGCGGGTGCTGGTCGCGGGTACGGGGCGCGGGTCCTGGTCGCCGGTACTGCTCGACGGCCCGGGGCGTCGCGCGCGGCCGCGGCCCGGGCTCCGCGGTCACCCCGCCGCGCTCATGCGCACGGAACGCCGCCCAGCAGAACGCGAGTGCGCCGTGAACACCGGGAGCCACGCCGCCCGGGCCGTTGCCCAGCCGAGTCCGTCCGGCACCGTGTGGAGGCCGGGCAGCGGCGTGCCGACGAGGAGGCCGAGCGCGGTGACCGCCATCAGGGCCGTCTGGTGCCAGAGGAATATCGTCATCGCGGAGAGGTTCACCAGGGCCACCGCCGCCCAGGCCATGGGCGCCCGCGTCCACCGCCGCAAGGGCTCCCGCAGCAGCAGGGCCAGGCCGCACTGGGCGAGGCCGAAGGCGACGGCCGCCAGGGTGGGCGGGTCGAGGTTCGACACCGCCTCGCCGGGGACGCCGACCATCGACGCCGGGTAGCCGCCCCACCGGATCAGCCCGGCGGCGCCCGCCGCCCCGCCGATGAGCAGCCCCCACCCCGAGCGCCGCGTCAGCTCGCCGCGTGCCCAGGCCGCGCCCAGCGTGTAGGGCACGAGCCAGCCCGCCGCCACGTTGACCCAGCCGAGCCAGGCGGGGCCGCCGAAGCCGAACCGTATGAGGTCCACGTGCAGGACGACGGCCAGCGGCCACAGCGGGTTGAGCCGCGCCACCAGCGGCGTGAGAGCGGTGAGCACGGCGAAGACCAGCAGGAACCACAGCGGGGAGAGCGCCAGCTTGAGCAGGGTCCGCACCGTGTCGGCGCCCGTGCCCGACAGGACCAGGCCCACCCCTATGGCGGCCCAGACCACGAGCACGGCGGCGACCGGCCGGAAGAGACGGCCGAGCCGCGCCGCGAGCCACGGGCCGTGGCCGATCCCCCGCTGCCGCGCCGACGCGTGGCTCCTCGCCGCCACGTGCCCGCCCACCAGGAAGAACACGGCGAGTGTCTGGAAGACCCAGGAGACCGGCGCGAGCCACGGCATGTGCCGCAGCGGACTGTCACCGCGCAGCACGCCGCCCTCCGGCACCAGAGCGGTGACCAGCCAGTGCCCGCCCACCACGCCGAGGATGGCGAAGGCCCGCAGGGCGTCCACGGCGCGGTCCCGCTCGGGGGGTGTCGCGGCGTCGATGCGTCGGGCGCTGGCGGCCAGTCGCCGCATCGGGGTGCGTCCGGACCGCCCCGACCACCCGGACTCTTCAAACTGCCCGGACCATCGCGACCGTCCGAATAGTCCGCGTCCGCGCCGTACCGGCTCACGCATGGCCGGCCTCCGGGTCTTCCCCGCGCACGATCCGCGCGAGGCTGTCGAGGGCCACGGAACCGGGCGTGAGGTAGTCGCTGTGGCCGCCGCTCCCGGCCGCGAAGACGCGGGCCCCGAAGCCGCGGGAGACGGGGTCGGCGCCGAAGCCCACCGTGGTGCCGAAGAGGCCCACGCTGTGGTGCGGCACGTCGGCGATCCAGTCGTCGGCACCCCGGCCCGCCCATATCCGGGCCCGGGTGTCCAGGTCGGCCGCCCGGTCGACGCCCGTACCTGGGCTGCCGTACAGCGCGATGTCGGTGACGTCGAGGTCGCGGCCACGCGGCCCCGAGGCGGCGCTCGCGCACACAACGGAGCCGTACGAGTGGCAGAGCAGGGAGACCCGTGCGCGGGCGTTGACGTCATGGAGGCGGCGGACGAAGGAGCGCAGCGCGGGCGCCGCCTCGTCCGCGCGGCCCGTGGTCAGCGCGGCGGGGCTGAGGGTCCCCGGTGTCTCGTACCCCAGCCAGGCCACGACGGCCGTGCCCGGGCCGAGCTTCGCCCGCAGCGCGAGGGCACCCGCGCGGAATCTGTCGTACGCGTCCAGGGAGGTGTCGGAGCCCGGCACCAGGACGGCGACGCGGTCCGCGCCCGCCAGGTCGCCGAAGACCTCCGCGGTACGGCCGGCGCCCCGCCCGTCGAAGGCGAGGAACCGCCGCCCGGGCGACGCCATGGCGCGCAGCTCCGCGGCCCGCCTCGCGCGCCGTACCGCTCGGCCATGCAGGGCGGCCTCGGCGGCGTTCGCCCTGTTCGCCTCGTACGCGGCGGTCAGCTTCGGGGCCGTGACGCGGCCGAGGGAGGCGGGGGCCGGGGCCGGGATCTCGGGGCGCGCGGCGCCCGACACCGGGAGCACCACGGCCAGGGCGACACCGGCCGCCAACAGGGTGCGGCGCAGCCGCCCGGCCCGGATCGTCATCGTGCGCTTCCTTCCGCCACGCGGGCCGGTGCTCCGACTCGCTTCCGTGGAAGGAAAGTTAGGGATCAGGTGCCGTCGTCCACATCACGCCGGGGTATGCAGCTCCACAGTGGCCCCCAGGTATTACGGGTATCCCTGGGGATCACCCCCAGGGGCCGCGCCCCGCCCCTGGACGTACACCCCATGACAGGGCCCCGACACCATGACAGGGTCCCGACACCACCCTCAGAACGCCAGCTGCGCGATCTCCTCCGCCACCACCGCGCACGCGTCCGCCGCCGGATCGATCAGCGGGAAGTGGCCCACGTCCTCGAGGAGCGTGAGGCCCACGACCTCGCCCGCCTTCGCCGCCGCGTCCGCGTACGCCTCCGCCACGGCGTGCGGCACGGTGATGTCGGCGCGGCCCTGCACCACGGTCGTGGCGATGCCCGTCGGGAGCAGCGCGGCCGGATCGGCGTAGGGCAACCGCTCCTCGAACCTGGCCTCCCCGCCCAGGAGTTGGGCGGACGCGCCGCCGCAGACCTCCAGCTCCTCCGCGACCTTGAAGTCCGCGATCGGCGCGAGCGCGACGACTCCGCGCAGCGGGGCCGGGCGTTCGGTGCGCCAGGGCGCGTCGGCGGGCAGCAGATGCCGAGCCGCCGCCCACAGCGCGAGGTGGCCGCCCGCCGAGTGCCCCGTGACGACCGTGCGGCGCGGGTCGCCGCCGGCAGAGCCCTGCGTACGAGCGCGGGGAGCGCGTCGAACGCGGCGGCCACGTCGTCGAAGGTCTCCGGCCAGCGCCCGGCGACGGGGCCGCTGCCGCCCTGTGCCGGGATGGAGCTGCCGCGCCGGTACTCGACGTTGGCGACGGCGAAGCCCCGGCGGGCGAGGAAGTCGGCGAACGGCGTGACGTGCCGCCGGTCGTACGGCGCGCGCCAGGCGCCGCCGTGCAGGACGACGACCAGCGGCGCCGGACGGGCCGTGTCGCCCCGGGGCGCGTAGAAGTCGACGACCTGGTCGGGGTGTGCGCCGTACGCGGCGGTGGTGTCCGGCTCCACGGCGGGGTGCGAGAAGGCCGATGCCTCCTCGGCGGCATCGCGGGCCACGGCGGCGTCGTCCGGCATGCGGCAACCTTTCCACAGCAGTGCGGCTGACGGGCACGGCCCCGCCCCTCCGGAACCCGGAGGGAACGGGACCAAGATCCGCCGGACGCTACCAGCCCCGCGTACGCGCGGGAATCACCCACCCGGCGGGCCTCACGACGGGCCGCACAGCCGGCCTCGCAGCCGGCCTCACGACTCCAGGACCTCCGCGAGAACCCGTGCCGCGCGTTCGGCGTCGGCGAAGGACACGTACAGCGGGGTGAAGCCGAAGCGCAGCACGTCCGGCGCGCGGAAGTCACCGACGACGCCCCGCTCGATGAGCCGCTTCATGACGTCCCCGGCGCCCTCGCACCGAAGCGCGACCTGGCTGCCGCGTTCGGCGTGCGCGTCCGGGGTGAGCGACTCCACCAGCCCCTTCGGTACGTACGCCGCGACGCACCGCAGGAAGAAGTCCGTCAGGGCGAGCGACTTGGCCCGCACCGCGTCCATGGAGACGCCGTCCCAGACGTCGAGCGCCGCTTCGAGGGCGAGCATCGACAGGATGTCCGGGGTGCCGACGCGCCCGCGCAGCACCCCGTCGGCCGCCTCGAACTCGGGCCGCATCCCGAAGGGCTCGGCGTGGGAGTTCCAGCCGGGCAGCGGCGAGTCGAAGCGGTCCTGGAGTTCCCGGCGCACATAGAGGTACGCGGGCGAACCGGGGCCGCCGTTCAGGTACTTGTACGTGCAGCCCACCGCGAGGTCGACGCCGTGCTCGTCCAGGCCGACGGGCAGGGCGCCCGCCGTGTGGCACAGGTCCCAGACGGCGAGGGCGCCCGCCGCGTGCACGGCGGCGGTCAGGCCGGGCAGGTCGTGCAGGCGGCCGGTGCGGTAGTCGGCGTGGTTGAGCAGGACGGCGGCCGTGCGGGGCCGATCGCCGCCGGCACCTCGGCCGGGGTGAGCGGGGTCAGGCGGCAGCCGGTGAGGCGGGCGGCGGACTGCGCGATGTACCCGTCGGTAGGGAAGGTCGTGGCGTCGACGATGATCTCGTCACGTTCGGCACGGGGCCCGCCCCCGCTACCGTCACCGTCACCGCCCCCGCTACCGCCACCGCCACCCTCACCGCGGACGAGACGCACAGCGGCACCAGGCGCCTTGAAGACGTTCACGCTGGTGGAGTCGCCGACCACGATCTGCCCGGGAGCGGCGCCGACCAGCGGCGCGACGCGGTCGCCGATGCGCTCGGGCGCGGTCCACCACTCGCTCTCGCCCCAGGAGCGGATGCGCAGCCGGCCCCACTGGCGGTTGATGACGTCCGCGACGCGATCCGGCACGTGGGCGGGGAGCGCGCCCAGGGAGTTGCCGTCCAGGTAGACGGTGTCGTCGAGGACGAACTCAGCGCGCTTGACGGCGAGTTCATCCTCGCGGTCCAGCTCCTTGGCCTGAATGCGCAGGTCGGGGCCCGGGGAAGGGCGAGAGGCAGGGCGCGGGTCAGACATGGCTCCTCGCCGTCCACAGCTCGGGGAACACGTTCTTCGACGCGCGCTTCTCCAGCCAGGCCACGCCCGCCGAGCCGCCCGTGCCCGTCTTGGCGCCCATCGCGCGGCGGGTGGCGACCAGGTGGTCGTTGCGCCACCGCCAGATCAGTTCGGCGACGTCCGTCAGCGTCTCGCCGAGGCGGGCGAGATCACCGCTCTCGTCGCCGGAGTAGAGCTCGGTCCAGACGGCCTCGACCTCGGGCGACGGCTCGTACTTCTTGGAGAGGTCGCGCTCCAGGACGGCGGCCGGGATCGCGTACCCGCGGCGGTGCAGCAGCCGGAGCACCTCGTCGTACAGGCTCGGCTCGTGCAGCGCCTTCTCCAGCTCCGCGTGGACGCGCGGCGCGCCCCGGTGCGGGACCAGCATGGACGCCGACTTGTCGCCGAGCAGGAACTCCATGCGGCGGTACATCGCGGACTGGAAGCCGGAGCCCTCGCCGAGCGCGCCGCGGTAGGAGTTGAACTGCGCGGGCGTCAGCCCGGAGAGCGGCTTCCAGGAGTGGTTCAGGGCCTCCAGCTCGCGGATGCTGCGCTTGAGCGCGGCCACCGCGACGGGGATGTCGTCGCGGCGCAGGGCCTTCGCCGCGGTCTCCCACTCGTGGACGATCACGGTGAACCACAGCTCCATGACCTGGGTGGTGACCAGGAAGACCATCTCGCCGGGGTCGTCCGAGCGAAGGTGCTGGAGGTGGGTGAGGACGTCGGCCTGGACGTAGTCCTCGTACGGGGTGGTGCCGGCGAAGTCGAGGTTCGGGGCCTCGGTCTCGGTCGTCGGCCGGTGCGCCTCGACGGGCGTCTCATGCGCTTCTGGGGACATCGCTGTCTCCTCGTACGTACTCCGGGTAGCGGTCCGCCCCTGCCGGTACCGGCACGGGGGCCCCGGTCCCCACCGGAATCTTCCGCAACTTTCGCGGAAACGGCAAGACACGCTTGTTCGATGACAGCGGCTAAGGCGCTACGGCCCTTTCATCGGGGCTGCCATCCTGTACGCGGCGACGCTCCCGGCAGGCCCGCAGGTGCGCGGCGTTCCCGCAGCCGCGCACCGAGTGCCAGACGCCGCTGTTGTTGCGGGAGCGGTCGTAGAACGCGGCGGCGCACTCCGGGTTGCGGCAGATCTTCAGGCGGCGCCAGACGCCCGAGGTCTGGGCGAGCAGCCCCTCCGCGAGCACGGCGGAGGCCAGCCAGCGGGCTCCCGCACCCTCCGGCTCCACGGTCAGCGTGCCGTCGCCCGCGAGTCCGACGACGACGGGGGCCGAGGTGAAGCGCACCGCCGCCCCGCCCCGGTCACCCGCGGCGAGCGCCCGCCGCACCTGGTCCCGCAGGCAGCGCAGCTTCGGCAGGTCCTCGTCGGTGAGCACGAGGTGCACGTCGGGCCGCCCCGTCTCCCGGGCCCAGCCGCGCACGGCCCCGTCGGCCCACTCCTGGGCGGCGCCGAGCGCGCCGACGAAAGCAGGTCGGCAGGCCGGTGGGGCCGGGGCGGCAGGCGGGCGCGGTGTTCAGGAGCTCCTGGACGAGGGCGAGGCCGCCGGGCGCGGGACTCAGGCAGTACCGCTCGGTCGCTGGCCAGTTCATGCCTCTCAAGGTACCCGCCCACACATGGACACGGGCAAACGGCTTACAGTGCTGTCAGATACGTACGACGCCACTCGCACCGAAAGCCCCGGAGGGCCGCATGGAAGCCATGGAAGCGACGACGGAAGCCACCGAGAAGGCGGCGGCGGCCACGCCGGAGCCCGCACAGCTGAGCGATGCGGACGCCGCGCGTGCCGCCCGCGTCCTCGGCCGCCCCTTCGACATCAACGGCCTCACCCTGCCCAACCGCATCGCCATGGCCCCCATGACCCGCGAGTTCTCGCCCGAGGGCGTGCCGGGCGCGGATGTCGCGGAGTACTACGCCCGGCGCGCCGCGGGCGGCGTCGGCCTGATCGTCACCGAGGGCACGTACGTCGACCACCCCTCGGCCGGCAGCAGCCACCGCGTCCCGCACTTCTACGGCGAGGCCGCGCTCGCGGGCTGGCGGCAGGTCGTCGAGGCCGTGCACGCCGAGGGCGGCAAGATCGTCCCGCAGATCTGGCACGTGGGCGCGACCCGCGACGAGGGCCAGGGGCCGGTCCCCTCCGCGCCCCCGATGGGCCCCTCCGGTCTCGGCCTGGACGGCGCGGCCAAGGGCCACGCGATGACGGGCGCCGACATCGACGCGGTGATCACCGCCTTCGCCGACAGCGCGGCCGCCGCCGAGCGGACCGGCTTCGACGGCGTCGAACTGCACGGCGCCCACGGCTACTTGATCGACCAGTTCCTCTGGGGCACCACCAACCGCCGCACCGACGGCTACGGCGGCGACCTCGCCTCCCGCACCCGCTTCGCCCGCGAGATCGTCGAGGCGGTGCGCGCCGCGGTCTCGCCGACGTTCCCCGTGATCTTCCGCTTCTCGCAGTGGAAGGCGAACGCGTACGACGCGAAGCTCGCCGCCGACCCGGCCGAGCTGGAGACCTTGCTGGCCCCGCTCGCCGCGGCGGGCGTCGACGCCTTCCATGCCTCCACGCGCCGCTACTGGCTGCCCGAGTTCGAGGGCGAGGACCTGAACCTCGCGGGCTGGGTCAAGAAGCTCACCGGCAAGGCCACGCTCTCCGTGGGCTCGGTCGGCCTCGACAAGGAGTTCCTGGGCGCGGGCTGGACCAAGGAGACCGCCTCCACCGGCATCGGCCTGCTCCTGGACCGCATGGAGCGGGACGAGTTCGACGTGATCGCGGTGGGCCGCGCGCTGATCGCCGACCCGCAGTGGGCGAACAAGGCGGTGACGGGCCGCCTGGCGGAGGCGGAGCCGTTCGACGCGAAGCAGCTGAGCGAGCTGCGCTAGCGCCCCGCAGGGGCGCGGGGAACCGCCCGACCAGCCACGAAGCTGCGGGCCGGCGGACAAAGCGGGCACAGCGCCGCGCCCGCAGGGGCGCGGGGAACTGCGCGACCAGCCACAACACACCCGCAGCCGCGAAACTTCGGGCCCGCGGCCACGCGCATGCGGCATGCGGGCCCGCGGTCAACCGACCGCGGGCCCGCCCGGACTCAGCCCAGCGTCTTCGCCGCCGTCTCCGACGAATCCCGCAGGAAGCCCGCGCAGCGCTCGTACTCCTCCTGCTCGCCGATCGCCCGCGCCGCCCGCGCCAGGGCATGCAGCGCGCGCAGGAAGCCGCGGTTCGGCTCGTGCTCCCACGGCACCGGGCCGTGGCCCTTCCAGCCGCTGCGGCGCAGGGCGTCCAGGCCGCGGTGGTATCCGGTACGGGCGTACGCGTACGACTCGACGACGCTGCCGCGCTCGAACGCCTCGTCGGCGAGCTGCGCCCAGGCGAGCGAGGACGTGGGGTACTTGGCGGCGACGTCGGCGGGCGCCGTGCCGTTGCCCAGCAGCTCGCGCGGCTCCGGGTCGTCGGGCAGGTGGGTCGGGGGCGGTCCCCCGAGCAGATCCTTGTGAATGGCCATGGGGCAAGTCTGCTGCATGGCGCCGACAAGAAGGCCCCGGGTCACCCGACCCGGGGCCTTCACCGCGTGCGGCGGGGGGTTACTTCAGCTTCGTACCGGTCGAACGCAGGTTCGCGCACGCCTCGGTGACGCGCTTGGCCATGCCGGCCTCGGCCAGCTTGCCCCAGGTGCGCGGGTCGTACGTCTTCTTCGAACCGACCTCGCCGTCGACCTTCAGGACGCCGTCGTAGTTCTTGAACATGTGGTCCGCGACGGGACGCGTGAAGGCGTACTGGGTGTCGGTGTCGAGGTTCATCTTCACGACGCCGTTCTCCAGCGCGGTGGCGATCTCCTCGGCGGTCGAGCCGGAGCCGCCGTGGAAGACGAAGTCGAACGGGGACTGCTTGCCGTACTTGGCGCCCACGCCCTCCTGGAGGTCCTTGAGGAGCTCCGGACGGAGGACGACGTTGCCCGGCTTGTAGACGCCGTGGACGTTGCCGAAGGACGCCGCGAGGAGGTAGCGGCCCTTTTCGCCGAGGCCGAGCGCCTCGGCGGTGCGCAGCGCGTCGTCGACGGTCGTGTACAGCTCGTCGTTGATCTCGTGGCTGACGCCGTCCTCCTCGCCGCCGGTCGGGGTGATCTCGACCTCAAGAATGATCTTGGCGGCGGCGGCCTTCGCGAGCAGCTCCTGGCCGATGGCCAGGTTGTCGGCGAGGGTCTCGGCGGAGCCGTCCCACATGTGCGACTGGAAGAGCGGGTTCCGGCCGGCCTTGACGCGCTCGGCGGAGACGTCGAGCAGCGGGCGGACATAGCCGTCCAGCTTGTCCTTCGGGCAGTGGTCGGTGTGCAGCGCGATCGTCACGTCGTACTTCGCGGCGACGATGTGCGCGAACTCGGCGAGCGCGACCGCGCCGGTCACCATGTCCTTGCTGTACTGGCCGCCCAGGAACTCCGCGCCACCGGTGGAGATCTGGATGATGCCGTCGCTCTCGGCCTCCGCGAAACCGCGCAGCGCGGCGTGCAGGGTCTGCGAGGAGGTGACGTTGATGGCCGGGTAGGCGAACTTGCCTGCCTTCGCCCGGTCGAGCATCTCGTTGTAGACCTCGGGAGTTGCGATGGGCATGTGTCCGCTCCTTGTGATGTGCGGGTAGGGGTGCTGTGCTGCTTGACCCTGACCTGGGGGCGACGACATCGTCGCCCCCATCTTTCCAGACGTGGCCGCCGGTCCGGGCGCTGCCGTCAGTCCAGGCCGAGGTCGTCCTTCGAGTACGCGAAGAGGTACGGCACGCCCGCGCCCTCGGTGATCTTCTCGCCGGCGCCGGTGGCCCGGTCCACGATGGTCGCGACGCCGACGACCTCGGCATGCCGCGCACGGCCTCGACGGCGGTCAGCGGCGAGCCGCCGGTGGTGGAGGTGTCCTCGACGACGAGCACGCGGCGGCCCTTGATGTCCGGGCCCTCCACGCGGCGCTGCATGCCGTGCGCCTTGGCGGCCTTGCGGACGACGAAGGCGTCCAGGCGCTTGCCGCGCGCGGCGGACGCGTGCAGCATCGCGCCGGCGACGGGGTCGGCGCCCATGGTCAGGCGCCACCGCGTCGAAGTCGAGGTCGGCGGTGAGGTCGAGCAGCACCTGGCCGACCAGGGGGGCGGCCTCGCCGTCGAGGGTGATGCGGCGCAGGT
The DNA here is from genome assembly GCA_004010275.1 of Streptomyces huasconensis. Classification (GTDB taxonomy): domain Bacteria; phylum Actinomycetota; class Actinomycetes; order Streptomycetales; family Streptomycetaceae; genus Streptomyces; species Streptomyces huasconensis. Next base: position 32,470 of record RBWT01000031.1, on the reverse strand, counting down.
CGATGTAGTAGTCGGCCTCGAGACCCGAGGAGAGGGTCACCTTGCCGTGCACCACGGCCTTGTCCTTGATCTGCTGGAGCAGCGCGCCACGTACGTCGTCAGTCATGCCGCTCAGCTTAAAGCCGCGTCCAGGTCCAGGTCGTCGCCGTCTCCAGCGGCTCGATGGGCGTGACCAGGCGCGGCGCCGTGTTGAGGCCGTTGGGCGGGCCGGTCTGCGGCTCCACGCAGACGGCGGCGTCCTGCTCGTCGTAGACGACGACCCACTGCTCGCGGCTGGTGACGTTCAGCGCGAGCGTCCGGGCCAGGTCAGCGTCACGTCGACGGCCTCGGGCATGCCGAAGCAGTCGTCCCAGGGGCCCGGCCGCGGGTCGACGCGGCGGCCGGTCGGCAGGTGGTCGTCGCCGCGCTCCTCCTGCCAGGCGGGGGTGAAGTCGATCCGTACGGGGTCGCCGCCGCCGTCCAGGGTGCGGTGGAACCACGGGTGCCAGCCCGCCTGCGCGGGGAAGGAGTCGCCGTACGTCTCGATGCCGAGCCGCAGCGTCAACGCGTCCTCGGTGAGTTCCACGATCTGGGTGACGCGCCCCGGGTAGGGCCACGGGTCGGTGAGGTCGTAGGTGAAGACGGCCTCGGTCTTCGAGGAGCGCGCCGTGCGCCACTCGGCGTCGCGGGCGAAGCCGTGGATGGCGTGCGGCGGGGAGTTCAGCGGCATCTGGTGGACGGTCGCGCCGTCGCGGAACGCCGTTCTCGATCCGGCCGCACCACGGGACCATGGGGAAGGCGCCGTACCGCTCCCCCTGCCGCAGCAGTTCGGCGCCGTCGATGCGCAGACTTCCGATGCGGCAGCCGTTGCCCGGCCGCACGGTCACTTCCGCGTCACCCGCGGTCAGAATCACGTCTTCGGTACTCACGGGGCCGACCCTACGGCGTACGCGGTCACCGGCGGCGGCGCAGGGCGCGGCCGACGACGACGGCGGAGGCCAGCGCGAGGGCGGCGGCGGGGCGGCCCAGCGGAGCGTGGCGCCCGCGGAGAGCGCCTCGGGGGCGGGCGCCGGGGCGTACCGGCCGCGCGGCGGGGCGTGGTCGACCTCCTCGGCGCTGCGGCCGATCATCGTGCGGCGGGCGTGGGCGGCCTCGGCGGGCGGCACGTCGAGGTCGCTGACGTCGTCGATGCCGTCGAGGTCACGCAGCTCCTCGTCGTCCTCGACGTTGACGGCGTCGTCCACCTCGATGCCGTCGAGATCGTCGTCGTCGAGACCGTCACCGTCGATGTCGTCGATGCTGTGGATGCCGTCGCCGTCGCCGCCGTCGATGTCGTCGCTCAGCCGGTCGAGCGACGGTGGCGGTACCTCGGTCTCGAAGACGGTGGGGGCCCCGGCCGTGCCGGCCGGGCCGGAGTCCGCGGGCGCCGCCTCCGCGAGCTGCTCCGCGAACCGGTCGAGGAGTCTGCGCACAGCGGATTCCACAGCCTGTGGAGAACTCTCCGTGATCCGCCCCTCGGCGGCGGCCGTCCCGCCGAACACCACCGTGGTGCCCCCGGCGGCCGACGCGAGCCGCACCGTCAGCGTGAGCTTCACGGAGCCGGAGCCGCGCACCTCCACGCCCTCGCCCTCGATCACGTACGACCCGTCGGGGCGGCCCTCGGCCCGCGCCGCGCACCGGTAGGTGACGGTGTGCCCGCCGGCCCGCACCTTGAGCCGCCCGGAGAGCGGCTCGGCCGCCTCCTCCGCGTCACGCTGAAGCCCGGGGACCGCCCCGGCCACCCGCTCGGGGTCCGCGAGGACTGCCGGAGACGCTCTGCCGAAACCGGAACGAACACCTCATGCTCCATGAGAGTCGAGCCTACCCACGCACAGGCGTTCAGGTACGCGGCTTGCGCTGCCCGTGTACGTCAGTTCGCGTAACGCGGATGCACCAGGGTCGACGCGGGGAGCCCCGCCACCCGGGTCGGCGCGGCCGAGCGCACCCCGGCACGCACCGGCGCGGAGCCGGTGGCCTCCCGCAGCGCGGCGGCGCCCGCGCGGCCAGGACGAAGCCCCAGTCGCGGGCCCCGGGCGCCCCCTCCGACGTGCGGTCGGGCCCGGCGGCGAACCCGGACCGCCGCCCGCCCACGCGGTAGGGCACGGTCCGCAGCCCCGCCGCGCGCACCGACGCCTCCACCGTCCAGAAAGTCCGCGGCCGGGCCGAGACGGGCCCCGCGTGCACGGCGAGGCGGCCACCGGGGGCGAGCACGCGCGTGACGAGGCCGTAGAACTCCAGGGAGTACAGCTTCGTGCCGGGGGTGATGCCCGGGTCCGGCAGGTCGGAGATCACCACGTCGTACGTCGCGCGCAGGGAGCGCAGCCGACGGAACGCCTCGGCGTGCACCACCCGCAGCCGGGGGTCGCGGTAGGCGTGGCCGTTCAGTTCGCTCAGGGCCGGGTCGTGGCGCGCCAGGCGGACGACGCCCGGGTCCAGCTCGACGATCTCGTACGCGGCGCACCCCGCGGTGGCGCAGCACCTCGCGCGCCGCGAGGCCGTCACCGCCGCCGAGGATGAGCACGCGCGCGTGGGCGCCGCGCATCGCGGGGTCGACGAGCGCCCGGTGGTAGCGGCGCTCGTCGACCCCGCTGATGCGCAGCCGTCCGTCCAGGAAGAGGTAGAAGGAGCGTTTCCGCCCGCCCGTGAGAACGATCTCCTGTACGTCGGTCCGGACGGCGACGCGCGCGTCCGCGCCGTACACCGCCCGCCGCGCGGCCCGCTCGAAGTCGCCGACGAGTACGGCGGCCGAGGCGAGCACGGCCAGGACGAGGACGTTCGCCGCGAGCACCGCCCAGCGCCCGCGCACGCTCAGGCCCCGCCAGAACAGGCCGAGGACGAGCGCGCAGCCCGCGACCGCGTTGACGGCTCCGGTGAAGAGGGCGCCCGTGAGCTGGCCGAAGACCGGGAGCAGCAGGAACGGGAAGGCGAGCCCGCCGACCAGCGCGCCCACGTAGTCGGCGGCGAACACGTCGGCGACGGCGCCGCCCGCGTCCTGGCGCCGGATGCGCTGGATGAGCACCACCAGGAGCGGCACCTCGGCGCCGATGAGGATGCCGATGGCCAGCGAGAACACGGCGAGGAGGTGGCGCGGGCCGCCCACCGGGGCCCCGCCGAGGTCACCGGTCCAGGCGAAGGCCGCGTACAGCGCCATGGCGCTGCATCCGCCGACCAGCGCGAGTGCCGCCTCGATGAGCCCGAACCACAGGGGCGCGCGGCGCCGCAGCCGCTTGGCGAGCAGCGAGCCGATGCCCATGGCGAAGACCATCACGGAGAGGACGACAGAGGCCTGGGTGACCGAGTCACCGATCAAGTAGGCAGCGACGGCGACGAGTTCGAGTTCGTAGACGAGCCCGCAGGCAGCGCAGACGAACACGCCGACCAGAACGAGGAACCGTCCTGCCCGGGGCGAGACCGGCAACCGCACCGTCGACTCGTCGAGCATCCGAGAACGCTACGTCACCGCGCTCACGAGCCAAGTCCCCCAAAAGGGTGCAACCGGAGCCGCCCCACCGCGGTCCCGGCTCACGCGGCACCACTCCCGGTCACCGCTGGGCGGGCAGGGCCGCCCGCACCCCCACCTTCGACCGGGTGGCGACCAGCTGGCCGTCCTGGGGGTACGCGTGCCACGTACGCCACATCACCGACCCCTCGTGCCGCTGCGCCAGCAGAGCCGTGAAGGCGTGCGGGCTGCCCGGGAAGACCCCGGCCAGCCCATGCGGGTGTTCGGTGACGAGTGCCAGCAACTCCTGCGCGCGCCCCGCGAATTGGCCCCGGGAGAGCGTCTCCACGCGCGCGGCGAACTCGTACTCCCAGTCGCCCACCCGCTTGGACACACCGAGCGGGAGCGGTGTGCTGCTGCCGGGGATGCAGGCCACCGTCTCGGAGCAACTGCCCTGCTCCTCCTCGAGGATCACCTGGTGCGAGGCGCCGAGAAGTCTCAACTGCAGTTTGGCGTCGGCCAGTTCCACGTCGAGCGTGGCGAGCGCGGGCAACGGCTCGCGCCCCAGGGCCCAGGCGAGGTCCTCGGCGCGCGTGTCGGTGTAGACAGTCTTCAAGGTCGTGAGCATGGGTCGGCTCCGCTAACACGCAATGGAAGTGGGGCCGGCGCACCCGGATCGGAACACCGGGAGGTGGGGAAGACCGGCTCGTGCCCACGAGCACGTCCCGTCCGGGCCTCCAGGATTCGGTGCTCCGAACCCAGAAAGCCCGTGGCGGACGTCCGAGGGCGGTACTGGCGCTAAGAGGGAATCATGGTCGAAGACAGTGCCACAGCGTTTTTACCCAACTTCGTAGGGTTTCCATCCCCCTGGGGGCTGCACAGTTCAACTGTTCAATGCCGCAACCATGCCGGACAACATCAAAGCGCCCGGCGGGAGTTGCCTGCCCCGCCGGGCGCTCTCTGGATCGGTGGACCAGCTGCCCCGTGTCAGCTGCCTCCGCCGCATCCGCCCCGCCACCCCCGCACGAGGAGCTCGCCTCCCCCGCACGAGGAGCCGCCTCCGCAGGAGTGGCCGCCGCCGCCACCACCGCTGTCACCGCCGCCGACCCACCAACTGCCGCCGGCCGCCGTGCTCGACGCGGTGCCCGAGCGCCACGAGGAGCGGGTGCGGCGCCTGCCGCGCACCCCGCTTCCCCCGCTCCCCCCGTAACGGACCGCCGCGACCACGGCCCAGACGAGCACTGCGACGAAGATGAAGGCCACGATCATGGCCACCACACCCCTTCCGTTCCCCCGAAGCGCGGTCCCCCGTGGGCCCCACTTCTCGCGTGACAGGGGGATGCCCCCGGCCGCGGCGGCCCAAAGCAGAGTTGAGGAAGTCCAGAGGTTCGGCGCAGGATGGCCGCCATGACCTCCACTGCCGGGAGCGCGCGCCCGCTGCTCAACCGCCGCCTCGCCGAGTTCGGTACGACGATTTTCGCCGAGATGTCCGCCCTCGCGGTCACCACGGGAGCGATCAACCTGGGCCAGGGCTTCCCGGACACCGACGGCCCCGAGCCGGTCCGCGAGGCCGCGGTGCGGGCGCTGCGCGACGGCCGCGGCAACCAGTACCCGCCGGGCCCCGGCGTCCCGGAGCTGCGCACGGCCATCGCCAGGCACCAGCTCGACCACTACGCCCTCACCTACGACCCCGACCTCGAGGTCCTCGTGACGGCGGGCGCCACCGAGGCGATCGCGGCGTCCCTGCTCGCCCTCGTCGAACCGGGCGACGAGGTCATCGCACTGGAGCCCTACTACGACTCGTACGCCGCCTCGATCGCGATGGCGGGCGGCACGCGCGTCCCGGTGACCCTGCGGCCCTCGGAGGGCCGCTTCCGCCTCGACCTGGACGAACTGCGCGACGCGATCACGCCGCGCACCCGGCTGCTCCTCCTCAACACCCCGCACAACCCGACCGGCACGGTCCTCACCCGCGCCGAGCTGACGGAGATCGCGCGGCTTGCGGTCGAACGCGACCTGCTCGTCGTCACCGACGAGGTCTACGAACACCTCGTCTTCGACGACGCCGAGCACATCCCGCTCGCCTCGTTCCCCGGCATGCGCGAGCGCACGATCAGCATCGGGTCCGCGGGCAAGACGTTCTCGTTCACCGGCTGGAAGGTCGGCTGGGTGACCTCCACACCCGAGCTGGTGGCGGCGGTCCGCTCGGCGAAGCAGTACCTCACGTACGTGGCCTCGGGCCCGTTCCAGTACGCGATCGCGGAGGCACTCGCCCTGCCCGCCTCCTTCTTCGCCGACTTCCGCGCGGACATGCGGGCCAAGCGGGACCTGCTGAGCGCGGGCCTGACGGCGGCGGGCTTCGACGTCTACCGCCCGGCCGGCACGTACTTCGTGACGACGGACATCCGCCCCCTGGGCGAGAGCGACGGCTTCGCCTTCTGCCGCGCGCTCCCCGAGCGGGCCGGTGTCGTCGCCATCCCGAACGCGGTCTTCTACGACCACCGCGACGCCGGGGCTCCCTTTGTCCGGTTCGCCTTCTGCAAGCGGATGCCGGTCCTGGAAGAAGCGGTGGCTCGGCTCACGTCACTGGCGGGCTGAGACTTCGCGGACATGACGAGAGCCCGCCGGCGGCACAACCGCCCCGGCCGGGCTCTCGTGTGCGTACGGGCCCTCAGGCCTCGTCGTCGCCCGGCTTCTCGCCCTCGGCGGAGTCGACCTCGGACTCCAGGCCGAGCTGCTCGACGAGCCAGCGGTCGAACTCGATCGCGGCGCGCACCCAGCTGACCGTCGACGACACGAAGTGCTCCAGGGAGACTCCGGTGCCGATCAGCATCTGGGCCTCGCCGATGAGGCGGACCGTGCCGTCGTCGTGCGTGTGGCTGTAGACCTTCGGCCACAGGGTGCGGCGGTTCCAGTCGTCGATCGACTCGAGAAGCTGCTGCTTCTGCTCGAGCTGGTGGGGCCGGTCGTAGAACGTCCGGACCGAGAAGACCTGCTGGTCGTCCTCGCCACGGAACATGAAATACGTGCGGAACTCCTCCCACGGCGCCGCGAGGTCACCCTCGTCGTCGACGACGTGCTTGAGCTCCATCTGATCCAGGAGCTGCTTCACCAGGTCCTGGTCGGGGACGACGGGGCCCGCCGGTCCTGCGCCCTGCTGCGGTTCGGGCTGTCCCCCGAAATTCGGAATCGAGGACGGGTCGATGCTCACGTGCTGTGTCCCTTCGTATGGATGGGCCCATCCTCTCCCAGGATGGGCCCCCCGGGGCAAGCCCGGCTGCTCGTCTGCCGTGTTTCCGCCGTTCGCCGACTGCGGACAGGGGGTGGCCGGTCGCGCAGTTCCCCGCGCCCCTTGAGGGGGCGGCGGGGGCGCCCCGTCAGGGCGCGGGGAACTGCGCGAGCAACCCAGGACCCGCCGCACCCGGCGACCAAGCGACCGGGGCAGACGGGATGCCGTTACAAGGACTTCCCGGTCGCGGGGCCCACGAGGAGGCCGTCGCCCACACGGTCCACGCGGACCGTGTCGCCGTCCTTGACCTCGCCCGCCAGGATCTCCTTGGCGAGCCGGTCACCGATCGCCGTCTGGATGAGGCGCCGCAGGGGCCGCGCGCCGTACGCCGGGTCGTTGCCCTCCAGGGCCAGCCAGTCCAGCGCCTCGGGGGTGACGTCGAGGCTGAGCCTGCGCTCGGCGAGCCGCTTGGCGAGGCGGTCGATCTGGAGCTTGGCGATGTGCGCCAGCTCGTCCTTCGTGAGCGCCGAGAAGACGACGAGGTCGTCCAGCCGGTTGAGGAACTCGGGCTTGAAGGATGCCCGGACCACCTCAAGAACCTGCTGCTTCTTCTCCTCCTCGCTGGTCAGCGGCTCGACGAGGTACTGGCTGCCGAGGTTGGAGGTGAGCACCAGGATGGTGTTGCGGAAGTCCACCGTGCGGCCCTGGCCGTCGGTGAGGCGGCCGTCGTCGAGGACCTGGAGCAGGACGTCGAAGACCTCGGGGTGCGCCTTCTCCACCTCGTCGAGGAGGACGACGCTGTACGGGCGCCGCCGCACCGCCTCGGTGAGCTGGCCGCCCTCTTCATAGCCGACGTAGCCGGGCGGGGCACCGACCAGCCGCGCGACGCTGTGCTTCTCGCCGTACTCGCTCATGTCGATGCGGACCATGGCCCGCTCGTCGTCGAAGAGGAAGTCCGCGAGGGCCTTGGCCAGCTCGGTCTTGCCGACGCCGGTCGGGCCGAGGAAGAGGAACGAACCGGTGGGGCGGTCCGGGTCGGCGATCCCGGCGCGGGTGCGCCGCACCGCGTCGGAGACGGCGCGCACGGCCTCGGTCTGGCCGATGAGCCGCTTGCCCAGCTCGTCCTCCATGCGCAGCAGCTTCTGCGTCTCGCCTTCGAGGAGGCGGCCGGCGGGGATGCCGGTCCAGGAGCCGACGACGTCGGCGATGTCGTCCGGCCCGACCTCCTCCTTGACCATGGTGTCCTTGGCCTGGACGGCCTCCTCCTCGGCCTCGGAGGCGGCTTCGAGGTCGCGCTCCAGGGTCGGGATCTCGCCGTAGAGCAGCTTGGAGGCGGTGTCGAAGTCGCCGTCGCGCTGGGCGCGCTCGGCCTGGCCGCGCAGTTCGTCGAGCTTCTCCTTCAGCTCACCTACGCGGTTGAGGGACTGCTTCTCCTTCTCCCAGCGGGCGGTGAGGCCGCGCAGCTCCTCCTCCTTGTCGGCGAGGTCGCGCCGCAGCTTCTCCAGGCGCTGCTTGCTCGCCGGGTCGGTCTCCTTGCTGAGCGCCAGCTCCTCCATCTTCAGGCGGTCGACGGCGCGCTGCAGCTCGTCGATCTCGACGGGCGAGGAGTCGATCTCCATGCGGAGCCGGGACGCGGCCTCGTCGACGAGGTCGATGGCCTTGTCGGGCAGGAAGCGGGAGGTGATGTACCGGTCGGAGAGCGTGGCGGCCGCCACGAGCGCGCTGTCGGCGATCTGGACCTTGTGGTGGGCCTCGTACCGCCCCTTGAGGCCGCGCAGGATCGCGATGGAGTCCTCGACGCTCGGCTCGGCGACCAGGACCTGCTGGAAGCGGCGCTCCAGGGCGGGGTCCTTCTCGATCCGCTCGCGGTACTCGTCGAGGGTGGTGGCGCCGACCATGCGCAGCTCGCCGCGGGCCAGCATCGGCTTGAGCATGTTGCCCGCGTCCATGGCGGAGTCACCGCCCGCGCCCGCGCCGACCACGGTGTGCAGCTCGTCGATGAAGGTGATGATCTGCCCGTCGCTCTCCTTGATCTCGGAGAGGACGGTCTTGAGCCGCTCCTCGAACTCGCCGCGGTACTTGGCGCCGGCGACCATGGCGCCGAGGTCCAGGGAGACCAGCCGCTTGTTCTTCAGGGACTCGGGTACGTCGCCCTTCACGATCCGCTGGGCGAGGCCCTCGACGACGGCGGTCTTGCCGACGCCGGGCTCGCCGATGAGCACGGGGTTGTTCTTCGTGCGCCGGGACAGCACCTGCACCACCCGGCGGATCTCCTGGTCCCGTCCGATGACGGGGTCGAGGCGTCCCTCGCGGGCCGCGGCGGTGAAATCGGTGCCGAACTTCTCCAGCGCCTTGTACTGACCCTCGGGGTCGGGTGTGGTCACCCGGCGCCCTCCCCTTGTCGTCTCGAATGCGTTCAGCAGCTTCTTGGCGGTGGCCCCGTGCCCGGCGAGGGCCTCCCCGGCCTGGCCGCCCTTGGCGGCGACGCCGATGAGCAGGTGCTCGGTGGAGAGGTACTCGTCGCCCAGCTCCTTCGCCCGCTGCGCGCTCGTCGGCCGATGACGGCGAGCAGCTCGCGGTTGGGCTGCGGCGGCGCGACGGTCGACCCGGTCACGCTGGGCAGCGCGCCGAGGACCCGCTCGGTGTCCGCGCGCACGGCCGCCTGATCGGCGTCGACCGCGGCGAGCAGGTCGGTGATGTTCTCGTTGTCCTCGCCCTCCAGCAGGGCGAGGAGCAGATGTGCCGGGGTCAGGTCGGGGTGCCCGTCCTTCAGGGCCCGGTCGCCGGCCGCGTTGATGGCGGCGCGGCTCCTGTTCGTCAGCTCTGCGTCCACGTGCGCTTGACCTCCTTAGCGGTCCAACCAGCGGCCAGGGGTCGGGTACCCCTCACTCTGACTAGCTCAACGTACACAAAGTTGAGTCTATTCCACTCAAGGGGAAGGTCGGTAGGTGGCCCGGCTATGTTCCGTTCCATGAGCCCGAGCCAGAACCAGACCCCCGACCAGGGCGAGAGCCACAACCGCGGCGAGAGCCCCGGCCGGGGCGAGCGCCCGAACGCGCCGGCCGCCCGGATCGACCCGCGTCAGCCGCCTGAGCCCTACCTCAGCTTCTGGCGTGAACGGCACCTGTGCACCTTGACCACACTGCGGCCCGACGGAACCCCCCACGTGGTGCCGGTCGGGGTGACGTACGACCCGGAGGCGGGCGTGGCCCGCGTGCTGGCGCGCGGGACGAGCCGGAAGGTCGCGCACATAGCGGCGGCGGCCGGCGCGGCGGACGGGCCCGGGGCGCGGGTGGCGGTGTGCCAGTTCGCGGGGCGGCGCTGGGCGACGCTGAGGGCCGCGCGACGATCAGGACGGAGCCCGCGGCGATCGAGGACGCGGAGCTGCGCGACGAGGAGCGCTACCAGCGCGGCCCTCGCCGAACCCGGGCCGGGTCCTGATCGAGATCGAGGTGACGCGGGCGCTGGGCAAGGCGTGAGCGGGCGGCCGGTTTCCGGCGCACGCCACAGCGTCGCCACCGTGTTCAGGTCCACGGTGGCGCCGCTGCTGGGGGAAGTACCTGCGCGATTTACAACGACGGGGGAATCGCGTCAGGCACTGCGGGGGGTGGCTGTGACGTTGTCCGGGGCGCTCGTCATCGCGCCCGGACCCTGTTGTTCCTGCTCTCCGACAAGCTGGTGGTCGCGCCGGTCGAGATTGACGAAGACCATCCCGTACCGAACGGCACACCGCACGGGCTGCGGCGCGCCGCGCGGCCGCCGAAGGCACCGGTAGGCGCGGATCTCCTCCTCGTCGTCACGGGTGACGACGATCGGCTCACCGAGCAAGGTCACCATCAGCGAGTCGCCGCGGCGGGGGATCGCCGTCACGAGATCGATGAAGTGCCAGCCGGAGCGGTAGGCGGTGGCCATTTCCCGGCGGAAGGTGCGGTCGTCAGGAGGGGTGCTCATGCTCCGACACCCTTCGGGGCGATCGTCCAGCCGAGATCCGGAGGCGGCGACGCGAGCGTGTTCGTCCTCGCCGGCTGGGTCTGCCAGCCGAGATCGAGAGCGCTCACCGTGCCCAGGATCAGCCCTGCGGAGAAGGTGGTGACAAGCACCGAGCGAAGCATGCGCTTAAACATGGTCGGCTTCGTCCTCACTTGGTAGGTTCCTCTCCCCCGGCTCAACAAGACGATGTCTCAATCAAGCACGTCAAAGCCACAGGGTCGATGCATCATGTTCCTGCACGTTCAGGACCCTGGGGGGTGGAGATTTGCTCACAACAAGCGCGAAACCGACACATCCTCACCCCGCCGTCCCTCTTTGCGGCGAGGGCTCCAGGCTGTACGCACTCGCGCTCAGCAGCGGTCGGATTCTGCGCAGTGAGGCCGAGAACACTCCTTGCCTCATGGACTTCGCTCTTCTGCACCCCGACCCGGACGACGCGAACTGGCTCCGGCCGGTCCCGCCGTCCGCCGCGCTCGCCCAGCGCCTGCACCCCCTCGAACGGGAAATCCAGGAGCGGCGCAGGGTCGCCGTGGAGCTGACCGACATCTTCGAGCCATTTATGGCCATCACCGCCCGGGAAGAGCCCACGACCCACGCGATCACCGTGCTGGAAGGGGACGCCCGCATCCACGCGGCCATCGAACGCGCCACCGCCGAGTGCCGTTCCGAGGTGCTCACGGTGCAGCCGGGGGGCGGCCGCAGCGAGAACACGCTCACCGTGGCGCTGCAACGCGGCCAGACCATCCTCGACCGCGGCATCACGATGCGCACGCTCTACCAGCACACGGTCAGGCACAGCCAGGGGACGCTCGCCTACGCGGCCTACATGGCCCAGGGGAACGTGGAGATACGCACCCTGGAGGAGCTGACCGACCGGCTCATGATCTTCGACCGGAACGTCGCGCTCATACCCGCCAGAGCCGACCAGCAGGTCGCCCTGGAACTCAGACACCCCGGCCTGGTGGAGTACCTCGCCAAGGTCTTCGAGGAGCAGTGGAGCCGCGCGACCCCCCTGATCGACGACGTGCCCTACCCCCCTTCCGTGGACGGCATCACCGGCGTCCAGCGCTCGATCGCCAAACTGCTCATCGACGGCCACGTCGACGAGGCCATCGCCCGCCGCCTCGGCATGAACGTCCGCACCTGCCGCGCCCACATCGCCAAGATCGCCGCCGCCCTCGGCAGCGGAAGCCGTGCCCAGCTCGGGTACCTCATCGCCCAGTCGGGAATCCTCGACCAGGACCGCCCGAAGTGACCGCCGAAACCACCCCGGCCACTCCACCTACCCCGGTCAGCACAGCCACTGCGGCCTCCGCAGCCACCGCGGCCCATTCACCGCACGGCCCGGACACCCTGTGCGAGGCCGGCAGCCGCCTGTACGCACGCGCGCTGCGGGAAGGCCGCGTCCCCCTGCGGGACGCCGAACGGACGCCCTGCCTCGTCGACTTCCAGCTGCTGCTCACGGACGCCGAGGACACCCGGTGGCTGCGCCCCGTCGCCCCGGCGCTCGCGCTGCCCCGGCTGCTCGACACCATCGAGCAGGACATCGCACACGAGCGGCGCCGCGGGGTCCGGCTGGCCGACACGTTCACGCCGCTCATGGCGGTCACCCCCGACGCCCGCCCCCCGGAGGTCGCCTCCACCCTCACGGTCCTGCACGGGCTGCCCCGCATCGGCGAAGCCGTCGACCGGGCCCTGAACGCGGCCACCGAGGAGGCCCTGTGCATCCAGCCAGGAGGGACCCGGCCCCCCGAGGTGCTGGCACGCTCCCTGGCGAGCGCCCAGGGGCTCCTCTCCCGCGGCGGCCGCCTGCGCACCCTCTACCAGCACACCACCCGCCACTCCCTGCCCGCCCTCGCGTACTACGAGCGCCTCCAGGGTGACGCCGAGGTCCGCACGCTGGACGAACTGACGGAGCGGCTCTTCGTCTTCGACCGCTCCGTGGCCTTCATCCCGGCGAACAAAGAACGCGACATCGCCCTGGAGCTGCGCCACCCCGCCCTCGTCGACTACTTCGCCACCACCTTCGAGCGGCTCTGGCGCCTGGCCACCCCCATGTACCCGCGGTCGGCGAAGATCCCCTCGGGCAGCGGCGTCACGCCGCGCCAGCACGCCATCGCCACCCTCCTCGTCGAAGGCCTCACCGACGCCGAGATCGCCGACCGCCTCGGCATGAACATCCGCACCGCCCGCGACCACATCGCCAGGCTCGCCACCACCCTCGGCAGCGGAAGCCGCGCCCAGCTCGGCTACCTCATCGGCCAGTCAGGAATCCTCGCCCGCGGCTCCTGGGGCTCCTGACCCACCGCCGCGCCCCGGCCCGCCCGCGCGGGGCGACCATCGCGGCCCAGAAGTAGACACTTCAATGAAGGGGGAACCCTCGCCCCCGGGTCCCCTGCATAGAATCGCCGCGCTTCAACCGAGCGGGAGGGAGCGCATATGCGCAGTGAGCACGCGCCGCACGCCGTGGAGGAACTCTGCGAGGAAGGCTCCTCCGTCTACGCCCACGCCCTCCGTCAGGGCAGGGTCCGCGCCGAGGACTCCGAACGGGCGCCCTGCCTCCTCGACTTCGGCCTCCTCCGCCCGGACCCCACCGACGCCCGCTGGCTGCTGCCCGCCGCCCCCGCCACGGCCCTGCCCCGCCTCCTGCGCACCATCGAGGACCGGATAGCCGGGCAGCGTGCGCGCGAGGCGCGCCTCACCGCCGCGTTCGCACCGCTCATCGCGCTCGACACGGAGTTGTCCGCCGCCGCCGGCCTCCCCGCGATCACCGTCCTGGACGGCCTCGACCACATCAACGCGGCCATCGACCGCGCCATGAGCGACGTCACGGAGGAGTTCCTCGCCATCCAGCCCGGCGGCACCCGCCCGCCCGAGACCCTGGCCGAGGCCTTCCCGCGCGACCAGGCGGTCCTCAGCCGGGGCTGCCGGATGCGGACCCTCTACCAGCACACGACCCGCCACTCGCTGCCCGTGCTCGCCTACTTCGAGCAGCTGGAGGGCGACGTCGAGGCCCGCACCCTGGACGAGGTCACCGACCGCCTCTTCGTCTTCGACCGGAGCGTGGCGTTCATCCCGGCGAGCAAGGACCGCACCGTCGCCCTGGAACTGCGCCACCCGGCCCTCGTCGAGTACTTCGCCACCACCTTCTGGCGGCTGTGGCGGCTGGCGACGCCGATGTGGCCGCAGGCCGCCCCGCAGGTCTCCGAGGGCGGCGTCACCCCGCGCCAGCGCGCCATCGCGGGCCTGCTCGTCGAGGGCCTCACGGACGCCGAGATCGCCGACCGCCTCGGCATGAACATCCGCACCGCCCGCGTCCACATCGCCAAGCTCGCCGCCACCCTCGGCAGCGAGAGCCGCGCCCAACTGGGCTACCTCATCGGGCAGTCGGGGCTGCTCGAACGGAACCAGTGAGCGTCCGGCCGCTCGCCTCGCCCCGTCAGGCGCCTGCCCCGAGCCACTCCCTCAGCAGCGCCTCCCGGTCGGCCGCCCGCGGCGTGCCCCCCTCGCGGCGGCGCCCCCACTCCGCCATCGCCGCCAGCGTCGTCAGGAGCGTGCCCGCGCCCCGCGTCAGCTGGGCGAGGAGGTCGCGGGAGAGGTCGTGTTCCGCCGGGGAGTAGCCCGTCGCGGCGGCGGTGTACGCGGTCAGTTCATGCTCGGCGCCCTGCGCGTCGGTGATCCGTACCGTCATCGCCGGCGCCCCGTCCGTGCCGCCGAAGCCGACCGTCAGCACCATGTCCACCAGGGCGCCCACCTGCCGCTTCAGAGACTTCACGGGCGCGTTCTCGGCCGTCAGGGCCCGCACGTCCTCCCACGGCCACAGGCCCGACTGCTTGTCGCCGAGGGCCACCACACCCTCCGGTGTCAGGCGCACGCCGGGGGCCAGCCCGGACGGCTTCGCGCCCACGTACACATCGCCCTCGGCGATCCAGAACAGCCCCACCATGGCCATGAAAATCCACTTCCCCCGCAACACCACATGTCAGCACGTACGCAGGACGTACGTCAGGTCGACCACCGCAACGCGCGAAGGGGCCGGGAGGTTCCCCTCCCGCCCTTCGACACCCACGTGGGCGGCGCCGCTACTGCTCCGTCGCTCTCTTCGGCCGCCAGACCACCAGCGCGCTCGCCTGCTGCACGTCCTGGTACGGGACGAGGTCGCGGCGGTACGAGGCGTGCACCGCCGCTTCACGCTGCTGCATGGCGGCGGCGGCTCCCTCCACGGCCGCGGAGAGTTCCGCGACCCGTGACTGAAGCGCCGCGACCTGGTTCTCCAGCTCGATGATCCGCTTGATGCCGGCGAGGTTGATGCCCTCCTCCTGCGACAACTGCTGCACGGTGCGCAGCAGTTCGATGTCGCGCGCGGAGTAGCGCCGGCCCCGGCCCGCGGTGCGGTCCGGGGAGACCAGGCCCAAGCGGTCGTACTGGCGCAGGGTCTGCGGGTGGAGGCCGCTCAGCTGGGCGGCCACCGAGATGACGTACACCGGCGTGTCGTCGGTGAGTTGGTACGGATTGCGACGACGGCCGACCCTCTCCATGGGTCACGCTCCCTTCGCGGCCTGGAACAGTTCTGCCCGCGGGTCGTCGCCCGCAGTCGCCTTGCGGTAGGACTCCAGGGCTTCCTTCGCCGAGTCCGACAGGGATGCCGGGACCGACACCTCCACCGTCACCAGCAGGTCGCCGCGCGTGCCACCTTGCGGACGGCGCCCTTGCCGCGGGCGCGCATGGTGCGGCCGTTGGGCGTGCCCGGCGGCAGCTTCAGGGTGACGGCCGGACCGCCCAGGGTCGGCACCTTGACCTCACCGCCCAGCACCGCCTCGGGGTACGTCACCGGCACCGTGACCGTGAGGTTGTCGCCCTTGCGGCCGAAGACCGGGTGCGTGCCGACGTGCACGACCACGTACAGGTCACCGGCCGGGCCGCCCCGCTCGCCGGGGGCGCCCTTGCCGCGGAGCCTGATCCGCTGGCCGTCGCTGACCCCCGCCGGAATCCGCACCTGCATGGTGCGGGAGGACTTCGCGCGCCCCGAGCCGTGGCAGACGTCGCACGGGTCCTGGGCGATCAGGCCCCGGCCCTTGCAGTCCACGCACGGATCGGTCAGCGAGAAGCCGCCGCCGCCGCCCCGCGAGACCTGGCCCGTGCCGACGCAGGTCGGGCACACGCGCGGCGTGCCGTTCTTGTCGCCGGTGCCGGAACAGGCCTTGCAGGCGGCCTGGGAGGACATGCGCAACGGCACCGTCGCGCCGTCCACCGCCTCCGTGAAGCTCAGCGTGACCTCGGACTCGATGTCCTGGCCGCGCCTCGGCTGCGTACGCGTGCCGGAACCGGCACCCGCGCCGCCGCGGTTGAACAGGCCCCCGAAGACGTCACCGAGGCCGCCCCCGAAGCCGCCGCCGGCCGCTCCACCTCCACCGGCCGCGCCTCCGAAGAGGTCGCCCAGGTCGAAGTTGAACGATCCGCCGCCGGCTCCGGGGCCCGACCGGAATCCGCCGTTGCCGAAGAGGGCACGCGCTTCGTCGTACTCCTTGCGCTTCTTGGGGTCCCCGAGGATGTCGTTCGCCTCGGAGATCTCCTTGAAGCGCTCCTCCGCCTTGGCGTTGCCCTTGTTGGCGTCCGGGTGGTTCTCGCGGGCGAGCTTCCGGTACGCCTTCTTGATCTCGGCTTCGGTGGCGTCCTTGGGGACGCCGAGGACCTTGTAGTAGTCCTTCTCGATGAAGTCCTTGGTGCTCATCCCCGACGTCCCTCCTTCCTACGCTTCCTGCGCTTGCTACGTACGACCGACGTGGTGCCGACGTCAGCCCTCGTCCGGGCCACCGGTCTCCTTGTCCTTCGCCTCATCGGCGGAGGAGGAGTCGGCCGCGGCCGAGGACTCGTCGCCCTTGACCGTCTGCGCGCCGGGCTGCGGCTCGGCGACGGCCACCCGCGCGGGGCGGATGGTGCGCTCGCCGATGCGATACCCCGGCTGCAGGATCGCGACGCACGTCGTTTCGGTGACGTCCGGTGCGTAGCTGTGCATCAGGGCCTCGTGGATCGTCGGGTCGAAGGGCTCGCCCTCCTTGCCGAACTGCTGGAGGCCCATCTTGGCGACGACGGTCTCCAGCGCCTCGGCGACCGACTTGAAGCCGCCGACCAGTTCGCCGTGCTCACGGGCGCGGCCGATGTCGTCGAGGGTCGGGAGCAGCTCGGAGAGGAGGTTCGCCGAGGCGATCTCCTTCACCGTCACCTTGTCCCGCTCCACCCGACGGCGGTAGTTCTGGTACTCGGCCTGCAGCCGCTGGAGATCCGCCGTGCGCTCGTTGAGCGCGGTGCGCACCTGGTCCAGCTGGGCGGTCACGCCCGCGTCCTGCGCAGACGTCTTGCTGTCCGTGTCCCCGGCCGGGGCCGCCGGACCCTCCTCGGTGGAGGGCTCGGCGGCCTTCGGCGCCGCGTCATCAGGGGTGGCGCCGGAGGGGACGTCAGGCTTCTCGGCGTTCTCACCGAGGCCCGGGGTCTCCTCGGTCATCAGGCGGCGCCACCCTTCTGGTCCTTCTCGTCGTCGACGATCTCGGCGTCGACGACTCCGTCGTCCTCCTTGGCCTGGTCGGCGCCGGGGGCCGCGCCCTCGGCACCGGCCGCCTGCGCGCCCTGGGCGTCGGCGTACATGGCCTGGCCCAGCTTCTGCGAGACGGCGGCGACCTTCTCGGTCGCGGTGCGGATCTCGGCCGTGTCCTCGCCCTTGAGCTTCTCCTTCAGCTCATTGACGGCTTCCTCGACCTCGGTCTTGACCTCGCCCGGGACCTTGTCCTCGTTGTCCTTGAGGAACTTCTCCGTCTGGTAGACGAGCTGCTCGCCCTGGTTGCGGGACTCGGCGGCCTCGCGGCGCTTGTGGTCCTCGTCCGCGTACTGCTCGGCCTCCTGGCGCATGCGGTCGACCTCGTCCTTCGGCAGCGAGGAGCCGCCGGTGACGGTCATCTTCTGCTCCTTGCCCGTGCCGAGGTCCTTCGCGGTCACGTGCATGATGCCGTTGGCGTCGATGTCGAAGGAGACCTCGATCTGCGGGACGCCGCGCGGGGCCGGCGGCAGGCCCGTCAGCTCGAACATGCCGAGCTTCTTGTTGTACGCCGCGATCTCGCGCTCGCCCTGGTAGACCTGGATCTGCACGGACGGCTGGTTGTCCTCGGCCGTCGTGAAGATCTCCGACCGCTTGGTCGGGATGGTCGTGTTCCGCTCGATGAGCTTCGTCATGATGCCGCCCTTGGTCTCGATGCCGAGGGACAGCGGGGTCACGTCGAGGAGCAGGACGTCCTTGACCTCACCCTTGAGGACACCGGCCTGGAGCGAGGCACCGATGGCGACGACCTCGTCCGGGTTCACACCCTTGTTGGCGTCCTTGCCGCCGGTCAGTTCCTTGACCAGCTCGGCGACGGCCGGCATACGGGTGGAGCCACCGACGAGAACGACGTGGTCGATCTCGGAGAGCTGGATGCCCGCGTCCTTGATGACGTTGTGGAACGGCGTCTTGCAGCGCTCCAGGAGGTCGGACGTGAGCTGCTGGAACTGGGCGCGCGTGAGCTTCTCGTCCAGGTGCAGCGGGCCCTCGGCGGAGGCCGTGATGTACGGGAGGTTGATCGTGGTCTCCGTGGAGGAGGACAGCTCGATCTTGGCCTTCTCGGCCGCCTCGCGCAGGCGCTGGAGCGCCATCTTGTCCTTGGAGAGGTCCACGCCGTGGCCGTTGTTGAACTGCTTGACCAGGTAGTCGACGACGCGCTGGTCCCAGTCGTCACCACCGAGGTGGTTGTCGCCGTTCGTGGCCTTCACCTCGACGACGCCGTCGCCGATCTCCAGGAGCGAGACGTCGAAGGTGCCGCCACCGAGGTCGAAGACCAGGATGGTCTGGTCGTCCTTGTCGAGGCCGTAGGCCAGGGCGGCGGCGGTGGGCTCGTTGACGATGCGCAGGACGTTCAGGCCCGCGATCTCGCCGGCCTCCTTCGTCGCCTGACGCTCGGAGTCGTTGAAGTACGCCGGGACGGTGATGACCGCGTCGGCGACCTTCTCGCCCAGGTACGCCTCGGCGTCACGCTTCAGCTTCTGGAGGATGAACGCGGAGATCTGCTGGGGGTTGAACCCCTTGTCGTCGATGTCCACCTTCCAGTCGGTGCCCATGTGGCGCTTGACCGACCGGATGGTCCTGTCGACGTTGGTGACGGCCTGGCGCTTGGCCACCTCGCCGACCAGCACCTCGCCGTTCTTCGCGAAGGCGACGACGGACGGCGTGGTCCTGGCGCCCTCGGCGTTGGTGATGACGGTGGGCTCGCCGCCTTCCAGAACGCTGACGACGGAGTTAGTCGTGCCCAGGTCGATGCCGACCGCACGTGCCATTTCGGTTCCTCCAGAGGTACATCTTGAGTGGATCTGGCTCAAGCATGCAGGAACGCTGCGCTGGCGTCAACAGATGTGAGTCGGGGGGGCTCAACTCTTATCCGGGGCTTACGCGCAACCCGGGGCGGGCGGGTCGGCCTTCACCTGCGGGCGCGTCGTGGCCGGGCGCGCAGTTCCCCGCGCTCGGGGGCGCGGGCGCGGCAAGGGTTGCCTGAGCGACGCAGATCACCGGGTTGCTGGCTACAGTGCGGCGGAGTAAGTGGGTAGTCTCAGACGGACTGCATAAGTTACCGCTTAGTAATAGTTCGCCTCGCAGGCCCGAGGAGCCCCCAAATGCAACTCGCCGCGATCATCGTGTCGCTGGTCCTAATCGCGGTCGGCGTCGCGCTGTTCGGCCGTGCCATCGTGCAGATCTACCGGTTCATGCGGCTCGGCCAGTCCGTGCCCGCCGGTACCCGGACCGACAACCCCGGACAGCGCACCCTCACCGTGGCCAAGGAGTTCCTCGGTCACACCCGCATGAACAGGTGGGGCATCGTCGGCGTCGCGCACTGGTTCGTGGCGGTGGGCTTCTTCTCGCTGCTGCTGACCATCGTCAACGCCATCGGCCAGCTCTTCAAGGCCGACTGGATGCTGCCGATCATCGGCGAGTGGGCGCCGTACAACGTCTTCGTCGAGTTCCTCGGCACGATGACCGTCCTCGGCATCCTGACGCTGATCGTCATCCGGCAGCTGAACCGGCCGGACAAGCCCGGCCGCAAGTCCCGCTTCGCCGGATCGAACACCGGCCAGGCGTACTTCGTCGAGACCGTCATCCTCATCGTGGGCGTCTGCATCTTCATGCTGCACGCCCTGGAGGGTGCCCAGCACCACGTCGACAGCTACGAGGCGTCGTTCTTCATCTCGTACCCCGTGGTCTCGGCGCTGGAGGGCCTGGACGTCTCCACGCTCCAGAACCTCACGTACTTCTTCGCGGGCCTGAAGATCGCCACGTCGTTCATCTGGATGATCACGGTCGCCCTGAAGACCGACATGGGCGTCGCCTGGCACCGCTTCCTCGCCTTCCCCAACATCTGGTTCAAGCGGGACGCGGACGGCTCCACCACCCTCGGTGAGCTGCAGCCGATGACCAGCGGCGGCAAGCCCATCGACTGGGAGGACCCGGGCGAGGACGACACCTTCGGCGTCTCCCAGGTCGAGCAGTTCTCCTGGAAGGGCCTGCTGGACTTCTCCACCTGCACCGAGTGCGGCCGCTGCCAGTCGCAGTGCCCCGCCTGGAACACCGGCAAGCCGCTCTCCCCGAAGCTCCTCATCATGTCGCTGCGCGACCACGCGCACGCCAAGGCGCCGTACCTGCTCGCGGGTGGCGGCAAGTCCATGGAGGGCGAGGAGAAGGCCACCGCGGAGCAGCTGAAGGACGTGCCCGCCGCCGCCCTCGCGGAGGCCGAGCGCCCGCTGATCGGCACCCTCGAGGAGAACGGCGTCATCGACCCGGACGTCCTGTGGTCCTGCACCACCTGCGGCGCCTGCGTCGAGCAGTGCCCGGTCGACATCGAGCACATCGACCACATCGTCGACATGCGCCGCTACCAGGTGATGATCGAGAGCGCGTTCCCGTCGGAGGCGGGCACGATGCTCAAGAACCTGGAGAAGAAGGGCAACCCCTGGGGGCTCGCCAAGAAGCAGCGCGTGGAGTGGACCAAGGAGGTCGACTTCGAGGTCCCGATCGTCGGCAAGGACGTCGAGGACCTCACCGAGGTCGACTACCTCTACTGGGTCGGCTGCGCGGGCGCCCTGGAGGACCGGGCCAAGAAGACCACCAAGGCCTTCGCGGAGCTGCTGCACATCGCGGGCGTCAAGTTCGCGATCATGGGCGGCGACGAGAAGTGCACGGGTGACTCCGCCCGCCGCCTGGGCAACGAGCCGCTGTTCCAGCAGCTCGGCCAGGAGAACGTCGCGATGCTGAACATGGCGTACGGCGAGGACGACGACGACCCGGAGACCAAGAAGCCGAAGTCGGCGAAGAAGATCGTCGCGACCTGCCCGCACTGCTTCAACACCATCGCGAACGAGTATCCGCAGCTGGGCGGCGAGTTCGAGGTCATCCACCACACGCAGCTGCTCCAGCACCTCATCGACGAGGGCAAGCTGATCCCGGTGACGCCGGTCGAGGGTCTGATCACGTACCACGACCCCTGCTACCTGGGCCGTCACAACAAGGTCTACACGCCGCCGCGCGAGATCATGACCGCCGTCCCCGGCCTGCGCCAGCAGGAGATGCACCGCCACAAGGAGCGCGGCTTCTGCTGCGGCGCCGGTGGTGCCCGGATGTGGATGGAGGAGCGGATCGGCAAGCGCATCAACACCGAGCGGGTCGACGAGGCACTGTCCCTGAACCCGGACATCGTGTCGACCGCCTGCCCGTTCTGCCTGGTCATGCTGACCGACTCGGTCAACGGCAAGAAGAACGACGGCCAGGCCAAGGAGTCCCTCCAGGTCGTCGACGTCGCGCAGTTGCTGCTGGACTCGGTGAAGACCCCGGCCGACCCGGCCGGTGACGAGGAGTCGGCGGACGCGCCGGAGCCCGAGCCGGTCAAGTAACCGCCGCAGTACCCTGCTCAGGCCGGTTCCGCCCTTTCGGGCGGGACCGGCCTGACGCGTTGACGAAGCAGAGGAGTCCCCCATCCCCCAGCTCTTCGCGAGACGCCCGGCGGGCCGGTGGGCACTGGCCTGCACCGCTCTCCTGCTCACCGGGTGCGGCGCCTTCGGCCACGGCGGCACGGACGACGAGGGCGGGCAGGGCCGCCGCTGAGGCGGTCCCGCACGTCGTCGGTCGCCCGTTCATCCGGCGGCCACCGTGCCGCTTCCGGCGCACAACCCTTCGTACGCCTCGTGAGTCACACCCCCGGAAACCCAAGCCTTGCCCAAAGGTTCACTCCGAGCCCGCGGTTGCCCTGGCCCGCACCACTTCTGGGAGTACACGTGCGCGTAAGAAGCCTGGCGGTCACCGTCTCTGTCGCGGCCCTCGCCGCCACCGGTCTGACGTTGCCGCTGGCCGGTCCGGCGAGCGCCGCCACCGCCCTGGCGGACGACTTCAACGGCGACGGCTGCCGGGACCTCGCGATCGGCTCCCCGCGCACCAACTCCGTGAGCATCACCTACGGTTCGGCCTCCGGCGTGGACGCGGCGGCGGCCACCACCCTCACCCAGGACTCCACCGGGATGCCCGGCGTGACCGAGGCCGAGGACGAGTTCGGGGAGAACGTCACCACCGCGGACGTGAACCGTGACGGCTACGCCGAC
This sequence comes from Streptomyces huasconensis, assembly GCA_004010275.1. GTDB lineage: Bacteria > Actinomycetota > Actinomycetes > Streptomycetales > Streptomycetaceae > Streptomyces > Streptomyces huasconensis. The sequence continues at coordinate 10,133 of RBWT01000031.1, read as the reverse complement.
CTGATCGTCGGCGCCCCGGGCGAGAAGACCGAGGGCAGGCCCTCCGGCGCGGTGACGGTCGTCTGGGGCGGCAAGGGCGGCTTCACCTCCGGGGGCCGTGTCGTGGCCTCCCCCGCCGACACCGCTGGCCGCTTCGGCGAGGCCACCGCCTGGGCCGACGCCGACGGCGACGGGTACGCGCAGCTGTCCGTGGTCAGCGGCGACAACTGGTGGTACTACGGCGACGGCGGCGACTTCGACCGGCCGTTCGGCCTGGCGGCCGGCTTCTTCCCCGAGGGCGTCCGCCTGGAGGGCATGGTCGCCGGCGGCTTCCTGCACCGGGACCCCGACGTCGTCGTGTTCGGCGAGCGCGCGGACGCGGCGCCTGGACCGCCCACCTGAGCGGCGACGCGGACCACCACGGCTCCGGGCCCCAGGTCCTCGCCGAGGGCGACGACCCGACCGCCACGCGTGACGCGGCCACCGCCCGCGACATCAACGGCGACGGCCACACCGACCTCATCACCGGCAACTCCCGCGCGGACAAGGGCGGTTCCGTCACCGTCCGGCTCGGCTGCGAGCGGGCGTTCGGCGCCCCGGTGACGTACCACCAGGACAGCCCGGGCGTACCCGGCACCGACGAGGCGGGCGACGGCTTCGGCGCGTCCGTCTCCGCGGGCGACGTGACCGGCGACGGCGTGCCCGACCTCGCGGTGGGCGCGCCCGGCGAGGACGTCGACGGGGTGGCGGACGCCGGCAGCGTCACGCTCCTGAAGGGCTCCGGGGGCTCCTTCGCCTCGGGCAAGGCCTGGCACCAGGAGACCGCGGGCGTGCCCGGCGCCGCCGAGCCGGGCGACCACTTCGGTACGTCCGTACGCCTCAAGGACATCAACAAGAACGGCCGCGCGGACCTGGCCACCGGCGCCACCGGCGAGGACATCGGCACGACCCGGGACGTCGGCGCCGTCTGGGTCCTGCGGGGCACGCCGACGGGCCTCACCTCCTCGTACGCCGCCTCCTTCAACGGCGGGGACTTCGGCGTCGGCGGCGTGGCCGCGGACTTCGGCCGCACGCTGCGCTGACGTTCCCCTCTCCCCCCACCTTTCCTCTCACCAGCTGGAGACCTCTCAGTGACTCAGTACGTGCGCACGCCCGCGCGCAACAAGCTCCTCACGGCGGGCGCGCCTCTGGACCGCCACCGCCCTCGCGCTGACCGGCCTGACGGCGGGCAGCGCTGCCGCCGCCCCCGCCAAGCCGCGGACCTGACTACAACGGCGACGGCTACGCGGACCTCGCCGTCGGCGTGCCCGGCGCCACCGTCGGCGGCCAGGCCAAGGCCGGTTACGTCAACGTCGTCTGGGGCGGCGCGAACGGCCTCGGCGCCCACGGCTCGACGACGGTCAGCCAGTCCACCGCGGGCGTGCCCGGCACCGCCGAGGCGGGCGACAAGTTCGGCAAGGCCGTCGACTCGAACGACATGAACGGCGACGGTTACGCCGACCTGGTCGTCGGCGCCCCCGGCGAGGACATGGGCACGGCCCTGGACGCGGGCAGTGTCGCGATCGTGTGGGGCTCCGCGGGCGGTTTCAAGGGCGGCTTCACCGCGGTCAACGGAGGCGGCGAGTCGCGCAACTACGGCGCGCTCCTCACCACCGGCGACTTCGACAAGGACGGCGACAAGGACATCGCCCTCAACACCCACTTCGACGAGACCAGTTCGCTCGCGATGCGCTCCGGGCCGTTCACCACGGGCTCGTCCGCCAAGCTGTCCCGGATCGAGGGCTGGCACTTCGCCGGCCCGACCGTCGTCACCAGCGGCGACTTCGACGGTGACGGCGGCGACGACATCGCCCTGGCGTACAGCGGCATGGAGACCAAGGGCACCAGGGTGCTCAGCCGGGCGTCCGGCGAGTGGACGTCGCTCTGGAGCACCGGTGACACCACCAGCACCGCCCTGGCCGCCGGCGACTTCGACGGCGACGGCTCCACCGACCTCGCCATCGGCAACGTCCAGCCCAACCCCGAGGCCGACGGGACCGCCTGCGAGGACCGGCTCGGCGGCGCCGTCCTCACCGTCTACAACAAGAAGGACGGCAAGTTCGGCGACGGCGGCCACTCCTGCACCACGCAGAGCAGCCCCTCGGTCGCCGGTGACGCGGAGGCCGACGACAACTTCGGCGCCCACCTGGCGTCCGCCAACGTCGACCAGGACGGCATCGACGAGCTGATCGTCGGCGCCGACACGGAGGCCGTCGGCACCGCGAAGAGCGCGGGCGCCTACTGGGTCCTCGCCTCGGCCGGCACCGGGAAGCCGCTCGTGGGCCCCTCCTTCGACCAGAACTCCACGGACGTGGCGGGCACGGCCGAGGCCGGCGACCGCCTCGGCGCCGATGTCAGCACCGGTGACTACAACGGCGACGGCTACCCGGACCTCGCGGTCGGCGCGCCCGGCGAGGACGGCAAGGGCGGCGTCTGGTACGCCCGCACCCCGAAGGACGGCCCGAACCCGCCGGTCACCTCGGTGACGCCGGGCAAGCTGGGGCTCTCGGGTGTGACGCAATACGGGGCGGTGCTGGGGAAGTAGGTCCTGCCCGGCTTTGCGGTTCTCCAACTCCCTGGCCCCGTACAACCCTTGGGCCACCTCGAAGGTCTCCCCTTCGCCGACCGCGGCGTGACGCCAGGGCCAATGCCCGGTGAACGCGCCGGTCGCGCAGCCCATTTGTCCGCGGGTGCCCGCCAGGCATCCCCGTCTGCCGCAGGAGAACCGCATGGCCAAGCACAAGCGCACCACCGCCGCCGACGCGGGCGGGGGCGCATACGCCTCGCGGCGGCCACCGCCGTCGCCGCCGCGATGTCCGGCGGGGTGCTCCGGCCGCCACGGCGCCACCGCGTCGGCGCGCCCGCCCCCGCCACGCAGCGCGCCGACTTCAACGGCGACGGCGCCGCCGACCTCGCCACCTCCGCCTCGGGCGCCCACGTCGCGGGCAAGGCCGGAGCCGGTCAGGTCACCGTGACATACGGCGGCGCCGAGCGGCACCACACCACGTACAGCCAGAACAGCCCGGGCGTGCCCGGCTCCGCCGAGAAGCACGACAGCTTCGGCAACGACACCGCGTACGGCGACTTCAACCGCGACGGGTACGACGACCTCGCGGTGGCCGTGATGGGCGAGGACGTCGGCTCCGACGTCGACGGCGGCACCGTACAGATCCTGTGGGGCTCGAAGAACGGCCTGTCCGGCGGCACCACGCTGGAGGACCCGCGCCCCACCAAGCACGACTACTTCGGCGGGCCCCTCCAGACGGGCGACTTCGACGGCGACGGCAAGGACGACCTCGCCATCGGCTCCCGCTCCGGCGCGGCCACCATCGACGTGTACGAGGGCGGCTTCACCCGCGCCGGCGGCACCGGCAAGCACTACACCGTCACGCCGCCCATCATGAACGGCGAGGAGGCGGGCCCGTTCAACCTGCACTCCGGTGACGTCAACGGCGACGGCAAGGACGACCTGATCGTCGACGGCTACTCCGTCGCGGGCGGCGAGAACGCGAACCTGTGGCTGCCCGGCAGCGCGAACGGCGTCACCACGACCGGCGTACAGCGGCTCCCCGGCGGCGTCATCACCGACGTCGGCGACACGGACAGCGACGGCTACGGCGACATCATCATCGGCCTGACCTGGGACGACGGCATCTCCGGCGCGCACAAGGGCGGCACGGTGTACGTCGTGAAGGGCAAGTCCACCGGCCCGTACGGCGGCAGCCAGGTGATCACCCAGGACACCGAGGGCGTGCCCGGCAGCGCCGAGAACGGCGACGCGTTCGGCACCGAACTGGACCTCGGCGACATCAACGGCGACGGCCACCTCGACCTCGTCGTGGGCACCCCCGGCGAGGACCTGGAGGGCGTCTCCGACGCGGGCTCCGTCACCGTCGTCTACGGCGCGGCGGACGGCTCCGGCCTCTCCACGGCGGGCGCCGTCCTGCTCAGCCAGAACACCCCGGGCGTCGCCAACACCAACGAGCGGAACGACTCCTTCGGCTCGGACGTCCACATCGACGACCTCGACGACGACGGCCGCGGCGACCTCGCGGTGGGCGCCGCCGGGGAGAACTCCGAGAACGGCGCCCTCTACCTCCTGGACTCCCAGGCGGACGGCACGCTGTCCGGCGGTGCGGGCGTCTACACCTCCACGGTGGGCATCTCCGCCAAGGGCACCCCGAGCTTCGGCCACAACTTCGCGGACTGACCCCGTTCCTCGTCCTGATCGCCGGGCCCCGCTTTCCGAGCGCGGCCCGGCCCCTACCCCCGGAGCCTCTGTGCGCATACGCACCTTTCTCCTCGCCGCGTCCCTGACCACGACCGGCCTGCTCGCCCTACCTGCCACCACCGCGTCCGCCGCCCCCGCCCGGCACGCCGACGACTTCAACGGGGACGGATACCGCGACCTGGCCGTCGGAATGCCGGAGAAGACCATCGGCGGCAAGAAGAGCGCCGGAGCGGTCCTGGTGACCTTCGGCTCGGCTTCCGGCCTCACCGAGAAACGGGTGTACGTCACCCAGAACTCGTCCGGTGTACCCGGTACGGCGGAGACGGACGACTCGTTCGGCGCGAGCCTCAGCAGCGGTGACCTGGACGGCGACGGCTATGCCGACCTGCTGGTCACCAGCGAGGGCGAGAGCGTCGGCGAGCTGTCCCTGCGGGGCGGCGTCACGGTCCTGTGGGGCGGCCCCACGCCCCTGCGGAGCGGTGCCGACCTCGCCGACCCGGGCTCCTACGACCAGCAGTTCTTCGGCTTCGACACGGCCGTCGGCGACTTCGTGGGCGACGCCTCGCCCGATGTGGTGGTCTCGGACGCCTCCGGCCTCTGGTTGTTCCAAGGCGGCTTCGACCGGGCCTCCCTCACGAAGCCCACACGGCTGTACCCCAGGGGCGCCAACAACGACGTGGGCCACGGGCGCCTGGCGGTGGGCGACTTCACCGGAGGCGGCAAGGACGAGCTGGCGGTGACGGTGCCCGGCACGACCGTGGTGTACGGCGTCGGTGCGGACAGCTCCGGTGACCCGTCCGAGTTCCGTGACCGTGCGGCCCTCGCGGGCGGCACCACCTCCGCGGCGGGTGACCTCGACGGCGACGGCCGGGACGATCTGGCGGTCGGTCTGCCCAACCCCGACCTGTACGACAACGGCCTCACCGACCCCAGCCGCGCAGCGGGTTACGTGATGGTCTACCGCGGTACGCGGGGAGCGGAGACCACCGGCGGTCTGAGCCGCACCCGCCGCACCTACCACCAGGGCACCGCCGGTGTCCCCGGTGACAACGAGGCGACGGACCAGTTCGGAGCCTCGCTCTCCATCGCCGACATCACCGGCGACGGCCGCGCGGAACTGGCCGTCGGTGTCTCGTACGAGTCTCTCGACGGACACTTCCGCACGGGTGACGTCCTGGTGCTGCGCGGTTCTGCGAACGGTCCGACCACGGCCGCGGCCAAGCGCTTCTCCCAGAGCACGGCCGGGGTGCCGGGCGCGGCGCAGTTCAACGACGAGTTCGGGGCACAGCTGCGTCTCGCCGACTTCAACCGTGACGGCAAGGCGGACCTCGCCGTCACGGCACCGGGCAAGGACCGCATGAGCGGCGCCGTCTGGCAGCTGCGCGGCACGGCCTCGGGTCCGTCGGCCTCCGGCTCGAAGGTCTTCCGGGCCGCCGACTACGGGCTGGCGGCCGGCTCGCGCCTCGGCAGGAGCCTTCTCGCATGAGCTGACGTACCCGACGAGCCGGCCCAGGGTCGCTTCAGGGTCCCCCTTAGGGGTTGTCACAGGTCGGCCGCAAAGCCTCTCTCCTCCCAAGGAGGGACGACCGCACTCCGTAAGACCAGGTACGTTCGATTCGTGGCTGGATTCAGGATCGGACGCGGCCGGGACAACCGCGCCGCGCGACCGCAACAACAACCGCGGCAGCAGCCGTACGGACAGCAGACCCCCCAGGGGCAGCAGCAGCCGTACGGCTACCCGCCCGCGCCTCCGAACCCGCAGCAGTACGGCGGTGGCGGCCCCCAGTACGGGGGCGGTGGCCCGCAGTACGGGGGCGGCGGTGGCCCGCAGCCCGGCAGAGGCGGTCAGCAGTGGCCGCAGGCCGACGGCGGCCACGGCGAGCCGGAGTACTTCGGCGGTCCGGACGGCCAGGGCCACGGCCCCCAGGGCGGGTACGACCCGTACGCGGCCAACAACCCCGGGCACACCCAGGCCTTCTCCATCGGCGAGGACCCCTACCACCAGGGCGACACCTACCGTGCGGGCCAGCCCGCCGCGGCGCCGATCGGGCCGCGCCTGCACTGGAAGGACCTGCTGCGCGGCATCGTGCTGCGCCCGGGTCCGACCTTCCTCCAGATGCGGGACTACGCGATGTGGGGCCCGGCCCTCGTCGTCACGTTCCTCTACGGCCTGCTCGCGATCTTCGGCTTCGACGACGCCCGCACCGACGCGATCAACGCCACGCTGTCATCCGTGATCCCGTACGTCCTCACCACCGGCGTCGCGATCACCATCAGCGCCTTCATCCTGGGCGTGGTCACGCACACCCTGGCCCGCCAGCTCGGCGGTGACGGCGCGTGGCAGCCGACGGTCGGCCTCTCCATGCTGATCATGTCGCTGACGGACGCGCCGCGCGTGATCGTGGCGATGTTCTTCGGCGGCGGCCAGTCCTTCGTCCAGCTGCTGGGCTGGGCTACCTGGCTCGCGGCGGGCGCACTGCTGACGACCATGGTGAGCAAGTCCCACGACCTGCCGTGGCCGAGGGCGCTCGGCGCGGCCTCGATCCAGCTGCTCGCGATCCTGTCGATCATCAAGCTGGGCACGTTCTAGCGGCACCGCGACGAGGAAGGGCCCGGGGCGTCGAAGCCCCGGGCCCTTCGTCATGCAGTCGACGTGTCAGGCGTCGAGAACCTGACCGTCCCGCTTCACGACGGGCGGCTCGACGCTCCACGGGAAGTTGATCCACTCGTCGGTGCGCTTCCACACGTACTCGCACTTCACGAGCGAGTGCGACTTCTCGTAGATGACGGCGGACCGCACCTCGGCGACGTGGTCGAGGCAGAAGTCGTGCACCAGCTTCAGCGTCTTGCCGGTGTCGGCGACGTCATCGGCGATGAGCACCTTCTTGTCGGTGAAGTCGATCGCGTTCGGTACGGGCGCGAGCATGACGGGCATCTCCAAGGTGGTGCCCACACCCGTGTAGAACTCCACGTTCACCAGGTGGATGTTCTTGCAGTCGAGCGCGTACGCGAGACCGCCGGCGACGAAGACGCCGCCGCGGGCGATGGAGATGATGATGTCGGGCTGGTACCCGTCGTCGGCGATGGCCTGCGCCAGCTCGCGCACGGCGCCGCCGAACTTCTCGTACGTAAGGTTCTCGCGAACGTCACTCATGCTGGATGTCACACCTGTGTCCGATGGAAATTGAGGAAGGACCGGGAGGCGGTCGGCCCGCGCTGTCCCTGGTAACGCGACCCGTACCGCTGTGAGCCGTAGGGCTCCTCGGCGGAGGAGGTCAGCCGGAACAGGCACAGCTGCCCGATCTTCATGCCCGGCCAGAGCTTGATCGGCAGGGTCGCCAGGTTCGACAGCTCCAGGGTCACGTGCCCCGAGAAGCCGGGGTCGATGAACCCGGCGGTGGAGTGCGTGACGAGCCCGAGCCGCCCGAGGCTGGACTTGCCCTCCAGCCGGCTGGCGAGGTCATCGGGAAGGCTGACGACCTCGTACGTGGACGCGAGGACGAACTCCCCGGGGTGGAGGATGAACGGTTCGTCGCCCTCCGGCTCCACGAGCCGCGTCAGGTCGGCCTGCTCCACGGAGGGGTCGATGTGGGGGTAGCGGTGGTTCTCGAACACCCGGAAGTAGCGGTCCAGCCGCACATCGATGCTCGAGGGCTGCACCATGGATTCGTCGTACGGATCGATCCGCACCCGTCCGGAGTCGATCTCGGCCCGGATGTCCTTGTCTGAGAGAAGCACGCACCGAGGATACGCAGAGCGCGCGGGCCCGCCACAATCTCGTGGACGGTGACGCTCCCGCGCGCCTGTACCGGGTGTACCCGTGCCCGTGGTTACTGCTTCTGCAAGGCCACCGGCACGGCGTGCCGGAGCCGGGCGCAGCGCGGGCAGCGGATGAGCCGGCCGGGCCCGAGCCGGCCGGCCTGCTGCATCGGGAACGACGCGGTGCTGAACACGTGCCCTTCGGCACATCGGACGACGGTGCGCTCCATCAAGTCCTCGAGTCCCTTCCCCAAAGCCGTGTGTGAACTCGTACGCCTGAGACTCGTTTCCGAGCCGACGACGAAAGCCCACATTACGGTATGAAAGGGACGCCACTTCAAGCGGCACGGCCACCGACACGACCCCTCAGCGGTCCCCCTACGGTACGCCCCAACTCCCTCCCGCCGCACGGCGCATCCATGCCCCGGACAGCACACGGGCCCCGCGGCGGGGACGCCCGGGGCCCATGATGAGGTAGACTGTGCGACGCTACGCAACCGCTTCTGGCGGTGCGTTTTCGCGGGTGTAGTTTAGTGGTAGAACATCAGCTTCCCAAGCTGAGAGTGCGAGTTCGATTCTCGTCACCCGCTCCATAGCTAAGGCCCAGGTCATCGACCCGGGCCTTTTTGCTGTGCGCTTCCCTTCAGCGGTCGCGTGCCACATCCGTGCCAGATGCTTGATCATCCGGCTTCTGTGCCACAACCCGGCGGGCCTTCCGAACACTCCGATCGAGCATCCCCGCGACCTCTTGCTGACGCTCCTCCTCGGAGTGCTGATAGATCATCGCGGCCTTCTCGGACGACTGACCGGCACGGACCATCGTGTCCTTCAAGGTCGCGCCGGATCGGGTCGACAGGGTGTGCCCGGTGTGCCGGAGATCGTAGAACCGGAAGTTGTCCGGCAGACCGGCGACCGTCCGAGCCTCGCGCCAATCCTTGCCGAAGGTGCTCCGGCGGAAGGGCGCTCCGCGCTCGCCGACGAAGACGAGGCCGTTCGGGCCTTCCTCGGCGAACGACTCCATGTGCCAGCGAACCTCACGCTCCAGGAACGCGGGCAGGTAGATCGTGCGGGTACCGGCGTCCGACTTGGGTGTCACCGGGCGCGCGTCGGCCGTTGGTCCTCTCCGGTTCGGCGGTCCGCACCGTGATGTGCAGAGCGTCGAGGTCTACGTCCCGGCGACGAAGCCCGGCCAGTTCCTCGGGCCGGGTCGGGCCGTAGGCGCCGAGGTAGACCATGAGACGCCACCGCATGCCGACCGCTTCGGCGAGGGCATCGCCGAGTCTGGGGCCTCACTTGCCCAGGATTCCCCGAAGAGATCAGCCGGGCCCGGCGCTGGACGCGGGACATCCTGCGGGGCTCGCCCCTGGCGGATGAAGCCGCACTAATCGTGAGCGAGCTGAGCACGAACGCGATCCTGCACACGGCCAGCGGGCGTCAGTCGGGCAGCTTCTCCCTGGCCATCGAGGTATCCCCTCAGATGGTCACGCTGTCAGTCACCGACGGCGGAGGCGCGGGAACCGCCCCCAAGGCCGAGCACCAGGAAGAGGAGGCGGAACACGGCCGAGGTCTAGACGTGGTCAGCGCCATCGCGCACCGCGTCGTCGTCAACGACAGCGACCACGGCCACACGGTCACCGCGGCTTTCTTCACCGAGGCCGGCAGGTGAGGCCAACCATGCAGATGAGCACGTCCCGACGCGGCTACTGGTGCGAGTGCTGGACGGAGTCCACCGCCACGGACGGCCAGGCGGGGCCGCAGCTACGAGCGTCGTTCGATGCCTATTCGGCGCCACAGGCGGATCGGTGGGTAGCGGTGGCCCTCCGGACGATCTCCCCGGCACTGAATACTCACGCTTCAGTCGAAGCCTGGGAGTGGCTATACGAGGGCCGCGTCCGCACCCGCAGAGCCCTCCTCCAGATGCAGCCCTGCACAGTCTCAGTGACTCATGCGGACACACGCATCACCTGGACGATACGACCAGTCCTCTTCCTGCCGTTCGCATACCGGCAGGCGGCAGAACTCCCAGCCTGCGCACACGACTTCAAGCCCCGGCAGATGGACTGAGTTACAACTTTCTCTACTGGTTCAAGTACCCGGCGCCGCTCCGCGCCGCCGGGCGGGCTCA
>RBWT01000319.1 GCA_004010275.1 Streptomyces huasconensis | reverse complement strand
ATCGTGGTGGCGGGCGGCTTCGGCGTGGGCAAGACCACGTTCGTCGGGGCGGTCTCTGAGATCAACCCGCTGCGCACCGAGGCCGTCATGACGTCCGCGTCCGCGGGCATCGACGACCTCACCCACACCGGGGACAAGACGACGACCACCGTCGCCATGGACTTCGGCCGCATCACCCTGGACCAGGACCTGATCCTGTACCTCTTCGGTACACCCGGTCAGGACCGCTTCTGGTTCATGTGGGACGACCTCGTGCGCGGTGCCATCGGCGCGGTCGTCCTGGTCGACACGAGGCGGCTCGCCGACTGCTTCCCCGCCGTCGACTACTTCGAGAACAGCGGACTCCCCTTCGTCATCGCCCTCAACGGCTTCGACGGCCACCAGCCGTACACCCCCGACGAGGTCCGCGAAGCGCTCCAAATCGGTCCGGGTACGCCGATCATCACCACCGACGCGCGGCACCGTGCAGACGCAAAGAGTGGCTTGATCACATTGGTTGAACACGCACTTATGGCACGACTCAAGTAGGCAGGTGTATACGGCAGTTGTCGTAGCTCTCACGGAGCGGCCTGTGTCGTTGGACACGGCCGCCCTCCGTGTTCATAACGTTTCGACAGAGAATTGTCCCGGTGACCGCCACGCGTCGCGGTCGCCTGGTGCCGCTGTGCGCACGGGAGCCCCGCCTTTTGGCGGGGCTCGCTCTTTATGACCGATTTATCTGAGGCTTGCGCCACGGGGAACTTCCCCTTTCCACTGTTTGGAAGAGCAGTGCCTGACGTGCTGGAATGCGCTGAACTGCCCAGTAGCACGGGCCTTGGAGACGACAGCGGCACGAGAGTGAGTGCCGCCGCCGAGAGGTTGTTGGTCGAGTGAGGCGAAGCAAGACGAGCCCCGCGGCACCCCCCACCGGGGACGCGCGGGGCAACTTCACCCCGCCGCCGCGCACAGCGGCGTCCCCGGTTGACGTGAGCGCCGCTCCCGGCAACGAGCCCCCGGCTCCCTCCGGCGGACGGATGTCCCCCCGCAACTGGCGCGTACCGACCAGGCTGAACGCGATCCTGCTCATACCCGTGCTCGTCGGTCTCGTCATGGGCGGCTTCCAGGTGAAGGGCTCCATCGACACCTGGAGCGAGGCCCAGGACGCCGAGAAGACGGCCCGCCTGGTGCGGGCCTCCCTCGACTACGGCAACCGCCTCATCGAAGAGCGCGACGTCTCCGCCGCCCCGCTGCTGAACGGCAAGCGCGACGACCCGGCCGTCCGCAAGGCGCGCAAGGCCACCGACGAGGCGGCCGCCGTCTTCAAGGAGGCCACGGAGGGCATGCCGGACAAGGAAGGCCTCAACCGTCGTCTCGACGCCTTCCACAAGGTGGAGCCGAAGCTGGCCCCGCTGCGCCAGGCCGCTTACACCACCAAGCTGAGCGGCGCGAAGACCGAAGAGGGCTACGTCGCCATCCAGCACCCCCTGATGGAGTTCGCCAACGAACTCGGTCTGGGCACCGGCAACATCACGAGCTACGGCCGCACCGTCTACGCGATATCGCTCTCCAAGGCCGCGCTCTCGCTGCAGCGGTCCCTCGGCACGCACCTGCTGGTCAAGCCGGGCCCCGGCACCGGCTCGCTGACACTCCAGCGCACCTCGCTCTCCTCGTACGCCTACCTGGAGCGCATCGCCATCGAGGAGTACACCGGCGGTGGCACCGCCGAGGACGTCGCCAAGCTGGAGCAGGCGAAGAAGGACCTGAAGGCCGCCGCCGACAAGCAGGCCGAGCCGGCGCCCACGCAGGAGCAGATGGTCGCGGCGCTCGCCACCATGGAGAGCACCCAGCCGAGCGCGCGTGTCGCGCTGGCGAGCAAGGGCATCACCCCCGAGGCCTGGTGGGCCACGACCACCGCCAAGTTCGACGCCTACCGCACCATCGAGTCGGACCTCGCCGACAAGGCCGTGGACGAGGCGTCCGACATCGCCGCCACCGCGCAGCGCAACGCGTACATCACGGGCGCCATCGTGGTGCTCGCCCTGCTCGCCGCGTTCATCCTGGCCGGGATGATGGCCCGCCAGATGTCCACCGCGATGCGCCGGCTGCGCACCGCCGCCTTCGGCATCGCCGAGCAGCGGCTGCCGATGCTGGTCGACCAGCTCTCCCGTACCGACCCGGGCCGCGTGGACACCCGCGTGGAGCCCATCCCGATCACCTCCACGGACGAGATCGGCGAGGTCGCCCGCGCCTTCGACCAGGTGCACCGCGAGGCCGTGCGGCTCGCCGCCGAGCAGGCGCTGCTCCGCGGCAACATCAACGCGATCTTCACCAACCTCTCGCGCCGCAACCAGTCGCTGATCGAGGGCCAGCTGACCCTCATCACCGACCTGGAGAACAACGAGGCCGACCCGGACCAGCTGGAGAACCTCTTCCGCCTGGACCACCTGGCGACCCGTATGCGCCGCAACGGCGAGAACCTCCTCGTCCTCTCCGGCGAGGAGCCGGGCCGCCGCTGGGACCAGCCGGTTCCGCTGGTCGACGTCCTGCGCGCCGCCTCCTCCGAGGTGGAGCAGTACGAGCGCATCGAGCTGTCGGGCGTCCCGGAGGCCGAGATCCACGGCCTGGCCGTGACCGACCTCGTGCACCTGCTCGCCGAGCTCCTGGAGAACGCCACCACGTTCTCCTCCCCGCAGACCAAGGTCCGCGTCACCGCGACCCGGCTGCCCGACGGCCGCATCATGGTCGAGATCCACGACAAGGGCATCGGCCTCACCGCCGAGGACTTCGCGGACATCAACCACAAGCTGGCCAACCCGCCGACCGTGGACGCCGCGATCTCGCAGCGCATGGGCCTGTTCGTGGTCGGCCGGCTGGCCGACCGGCACGGCATCCGCGTCCAGCTGCGCCCCTCGGGCGAGCAGGCCGGCACGACCTCGCTGGTCATGCTGCCGGACGGCATCACGCACGGTGGCGGTGGCGAACAGCACGCCCAGGACCCCGAGTTCACCGTCTCCTCGATCATCCCCGAGCAGCAGGTCCGGGAGGCCGAGCCGCTGCGCAGCGCCGCGGAGCTGGGCTTCGACGACAGCCGCTACCACGGCGACGGCTCCGAGAGCCCCGCGCTCGACCCCGTCGGCCGCTCGCTGATGCGTGAGGAGCGCCGGGCCGCCCTGGAGGCACAGGCCCACCAGCCGGGCGGCAACCGCCCGCTCTTCCGCGACGAGGTCGAGCCGCAGCAGCCGCAGCAGGGCGCGTACGAGCAGCAGCAGGCACCGGCGTACGACGAGCAGCAGCAGGGTTCCTACGACCAGGGCCAGCACGCGTACGGCAACGAGCAGTACACCGGTGAGCAGTACGCCGCCGATCCGTACGCCGGTGACCAGTACGCCAACGCGCAGTACGCCGAGGGCGGTTACGGCACCGAGCAGCAGGCGCCCGCGTACGACGAGCAGTACTACCCGGACGCGGCCGCAGCGCCTGCCCAGGGTGGCTACCAGGACCCGCAGATCTCCTATCCGGAGCGCTCGGTCAGGACGACTGGCCCAGCGGTGACGGCTACCAGCCCGAGTACGGGCAGGAAGCGGAATCCGCTCAGGCGGCCCCCGCGGCCGACTCCGAGCGCGTAGGCTTCGACCGGCCGGGACCGGCTCCTTCCGTGGTCCACGAGATGACCGACGCGGGTCTCCCCCGCCGGGGCTCCTCGTCGCCGAACGGGAACGGAGCGGCCCCCGCCGGGGGTGAGGGCCAGGGCGGTCAGGGCGAGAGCCAGGGCGGTCAGGACGGCTCCGACTGGCGTTCGTCCAACGACGAGCGCTGGCAGCGGGCCGAGCGCCTGAAGGAGCCGAAGGCGGGCGGGGTCACCTCGTCCGGGCTCCCGCGGCGGGTGCCCAAGGCCAACCTGGTCGAGGGCACCGCGGAACAGACCCCACAGGGCGGCCCCTCGGTCTCCCGCGACCCCGAGGACGTACGGGGCAGGCTGAGCAACCTGCGCCGGGGCGTCCAGCGGGGACGCAACTCAGGCAGTGACACGAATGGCCAGGGCTTCAGCCCTGATAGCACCTACAACCAGGAGCGTTAGTGTGAGCCCGATGAGCCAGGCGGCGCAGAACCTGAACTGGTTGATCACCAACTTCGTGGACAACACCCCAGGGGTGTCCCACACGGTGGTGGTCTCCGCCGACGGACTCCTTCTGGCGATGTCCGAAGGCTTCCCCCGCGACCGTGCCGACCAGCTCGCGGCCGTCGCCTCGGGTCTGACCTCCCTCACGGCCGGGGCCTCCCGGATCTTCGAGGGCGGTGCCGTGACCCAGACCGTTGTGGAGATGGAGCGAGGATTTCTCTTCATCATGTCCATTTCCGACGGTTCCTCGCTCGCCGTTCTCGCCCACCCGGATGCGGACATCGGTCTCGTTGGGTACGAAATGGCACTTCTTGTCGATCGCGCGGGCACCGTCCTCACGCCGGACCTGCGCGCGGAGCTCCAGGGGAGCCTTCTCAACTAACAGACAGACGGTGCGATTTCGCGTCCCGTGCCCGTAAGGTTTCGGGACGCGGCTCCACAGTGATGGTGCCCGGCACAGTTGGAGGAGGAAGCAACGTGGCAACACCCCCAGACGGTTCGTCATCGGCGAATTGGTCCCCTGGCCATGGCCAGGGTGGTCAGCACGACGGCGGGCCGAACCGGTACAACTTCCCCTCCGCGCCGAGCCACCGTCGCCAGCCGTACGCGCAGCCCCAGCAGCCGGGCCCGCGTCCGTACGACCAGGACACCCCGGCGCACGCGCCCCGTATCCAGCCCGTGCAGCCCCAGCGGCGCGCCCCCGCACCGGCGCCCGCCGGGTCGGCGCACAACCCGCTGGTGCGGCCGTACGCCATGACGGGCGGCCGCACCAGGCCGCGCTACCAGCTCGCCATCGAGGCGCTGGTGCACACCACGGCGCAACCGCACCAGTTGCAGGGCCAGTTGCCCGAACACCAGCGGATCTGCAATCTGTGCCGCGAGATCAAGTCAGTCGCTGAGATCTCGGCACTGCTCTCCATTCCCCTCGGCGTCGCCCGAATCCTCGTAGCCGACCTGGCGGAGGCCGGACTTGTCGCCATCCACCAGCCCGGCGGCGACGAGTCCGCCGGCGGCCAGCCAGACGTGACACTGCTCGAAAGGGTGCTCAGTGGACTTCGCAAGCTCTAGCGGCGGAGCAACAGCCCGCTCCACCACCAGCGCGAAAATCGTGGTGGCGGGCGGCTTCGGCGTGGGCAAGACCACGTTCGTCGGGGCGGTCTCTGAGATCAACCCGCTGCGCACCGAGGCCGTCATGACGTCCGCGTCCGCGGGCATCGACGACCTCACCCACACCGGGGACAAGACGACGACCACCGTCGCCATGGACTTCGGCCGCATCACCCTGGACCAGGACCTGATCCTGTACCTCTTCGGTACACCCGGTCAGGACCGCTTCTGGTTCATGTGGGACGACCTCGTGCGCGGTGCCATCGGCGCGGTCGTCCTGGTCGACACGAGGCGGCTCGCCGACTGCTTCCCCGCCGTCGACTACTTCGAGAACAGCGGACTCCCCTTCGTCATCGCCCTCAACGGCTTCGACGGCCACCAGCCGTACAC
>RBWT01000318.1 GCA_004010275.1 Streptomyces huasconensis | reverse complement strand
CTTGTGGGGCGGTGGTGGGGGTGGTGGGTCGTCTGCGGGTTGGTTGTGGTTGCTCGCGCAGTTCCCCGCGCCCCTTAGGGGCGCAGGCCCCTTACCGGGGCGGTAGTTCTGCTCGTAGGCGGGTGAGGAGTGTTTGGGCCGCGGGGGTTGGTGGGCCGTCCGTGCGCCAGGTGAGGGCGATGCGGCCGCGCAGGGGCGGATCGGTGATCGGCAAGGTGTGCAGGCCCAGAGCCGCGGTCGCCTCCTCGGGCAGTGCGGGCAGTACCGCCACCCCGAGGCCGCGCGCGGCGAGCCGGATCAGGACGTCGGGGGTGGCCGCCTCGAAGGCGATGCGCGGCCGGAAGCCCGCCTCGGCGCACGCCCCGTCGAGGACCCCGCGCAGGCCGGTGCCGCGCGGCAGGCTGATCAGCGGGCGGTCCGCGAGGTCGGCCAGCGGCACCGCCCCGCGGCCCCCGGCGCGCAGCAGCGGATCACCCGGGGCCACCACGGCGACCAGCGGCTCGTCGACCACCATGGCCAGGGAGACACCCGGTGGCGGCTCGCCCGCGGCGAGGCCGAGCAGCGCGATGTCCAGCTCGCCCCGGCGCAGCGCGGTGAGCATCCGGTCGGAGGAGTCCTCCCTGAGGGAGATCTCCACCTCGGGGTGCGCGTCGTGGAAGTCGGCGACCACGGACACCACGTCGAACTCATGGGTGGCGGCGCCCGACACGAGCCCCAGCGTGACCTGGCCGCGCAGCAGCCCCGCGAACTCGTCGGCCGTGGCGCGGGCACCGTCGACGGCGGCGAGCGCGGCCCGCGCGTAGGGCAGCACGGCCCGGCCCACCTCCGTCGGCGTCACCGCCCCGCCCGAGCGGTCCAGCAGGCGGTGGCGCAACTCCCGTTCCAGACGGCGTATCTGCGCGCTTACGCCGGGCTGCACCAGATGCAACCGGGCCGCCGCACGCGTGAAGTTCGCCTCCTCGACCACGGCGACGAAGTACTGAAGCTGCCGGAGTTCCATAACCGATGATGCTAGCGGCGAGAACAAGTGGCTCTTGGACTTATGGCCGAGCCTTGATCACCCTGGAGACATGGGGAAGACCACAGAGAACGTGCACCACATCCGTGCCGAGATCGCCGCCGAGCGCAATGAACTCGCGGACATTTTCGAGGACTTGCGCCCCGAGCAGTGGGACACCCTCTCCCTCTGCGCGGGCTGGCGCGTACGCGAGGTCGTCGCCCACATGTCCCTCGGCTTCCGCCACACGCTGCCGAGGACGCTCCTCGAACTCCTCAAGGCGCGCGGCAGCCTGCACCGCATGACGGACCGCTGCGCCCGCGCGGACGCCGTCCGCTACTCGCCCGCCGAACTCGTCGCGCACATCAGGGACAACGCCCACCACCCCTGGACACCCCCGGTCGGCGGCTACACCTCGGCGCTCGGCCACGACGTGGTGCACGGCCTCGACGTCACGGTCGCCCTCGGCCTGTCCCGTGAGGTCCCGCCCGAGCGCCTCCGCATCCTGCTGGAGACCGTCGACGCCAAGAGCCTCAAGTTCTTCGGCGCCGACCTCACGGGCGTCGAGCTGCGCGCCGACGACCTCGACTGGCGGCACGGCAGCGGCACCCCCGTGCACGGCGCCGCGCAGGACCTCCTGCTCGTCGCGTTCGGCCGCAAGGTGCCGCCGGGCCGACTCCGCGGCGAGGGGCGCGAGCGTTTCCTCCTGAAGTGAATAACACTCACTCCTGCCGTGCATGGCTCCTGCCGTGAATGACTCCTGAGGTGGATGACTTCTGTGGTGAACCAGAGTTTTCTAGCCGCCAGTTGTCACACACCGGCCTGTTGGATACGTCATACATGCGACCTACTCTGGTAGCCGCCTGAAAGGGAGTCGCATGAGCGGAAGCATCGAGCGCACCGGGGCACGCGGGCGACCGGGCCGGTCCGGGCGGCCCGGCAGGGGCGAGCGCGTCGCGGACTGGGCGGACGGGCGGCTCGGGATCAACACCCTGGCCAAGAGCCAGATGCGCAAGATCTTTCCCGATCACTGGTCGTTCATGTTCGGCGAGATCTGCCTCTACAGCTTCCTGATCCTGATCCTGACCGGCACGTATCTGACCCTCTTCTTCGAGCCGAGCATGGCCGAGGTCACGTATGACGGCCCGTACGTGCCGCTCAAGGGCCTCCAGGTGTCACGGGCGTTCGAGTCCACGCTGGAGATCAGCCTGGAGGTGCGCGGCGGTCTGCTGATCCGGCAGATCCACCACTGGGCGGCGCTCGTCTTCATCGCGGGCATGTTCGTGCACATGATGCGGGTGTTCTTCACCGGCGCCTACCGCAAGCCGCGCGAGCTCAACTGGCTGTTCGGCTGGACCCTGTTGATGCTCGCCATCATCACCGGCCTGACCGGGTACTCGCTCCCGGACGACATGCTCTCCGGCACCGGCGTCCGCTTCGCGCACGGCGCGATCCTCTCGATCCCGGTGGTCGGCACGTACCTCGCCTTCTTCCTGTTCGGCGGCGAGTTCCCGGGCGAGGACATCGTGGCGCGGTTCTACCCGATCCACATCCTGCTGCTGCCGGGCATCATGCTCGGGCTGGTCGTGGCCCACCTGATCCTGGTCTTCTACCACAAGCACACCCAGTTCGCGGGGCCGGGAAAGACCGAGAAGAACGTGGTCGGCGCGCCGTTCCTGCCCGTCTACGTCGCCAAGGCGGGCGGCTTCTTCTTCCTCGTCTTCGGCGTGCTCGCGATCATGGGCGCGGTCGCCTCCATCAACCCGGTCTGGGCGATCGGCCCCTACCGCCCCGACATGGTCTCCACCGGCGCCCAGCCCGACTGGTACCTCGGATTCTCCGAGGGGCTGATCCGGGTGATGCCCGCCTGGGAGATCAACATCTGGGGGCACACGCTCGTACTGGGCGTCTTCATCCCCTTCATGCTCTTCCCGCTGATCATGACGGCGATCGCGGTCTATCCGTTCATCGAGGCCTGGATCACGGGAGACAAGCGGGAACACCACATCGCGGACCGGCCCCGCAACGTACCCGTGCGCACCGGGCTCGGCGTCGCCTGGCTGACGCTGTACTTCGTCCTGCTCATCGGCGGCGGCAACGACATCGTCGCCACCCACCTGCACCTGTCCATCAACACCATCACGTGGTTCGTGCGGATCTCCTTCTTCGCGGCGCCCGTCATCGCCTACCTCGTCACGTACCGGATCTGCCTCGGCCTCCAGCACAGGGACCGGGACAAGGCGCTGCACGGCCGGGAGAGCGGCACCATCAAACGCCTGCCCCACGGCGAGTACGTGGAGATCCACGAGCCGCTGCCGCAGGGGGAGCTGTACCGTCTGACCGCCCACGAACAGCCGCAGCCCTACGAGATCGGCCCCCTGGTCGACGCCAACGGCGTGGCCCGCAAGGTGCCCCGCTCCGAACGCCTGCGCTCCCGCCTCTCCCGCGCCATGTACGGCCCCAAGGCGCAGGTGCCCAAGGCGACCCCGGAGGAGTACCTCGCGATCCAGCGGGGCGAAGTAGATCACCACTGACGGAGCAACTCGGTTAGCCTCGCACGGTGATGGCATCCGAGAGCACTCCGAAGCTGTTGGCGATCAGCGACCTGCACGTCGCGTACGCGGAGAACAGGCGGTACGTCGAGACCATCCGGCCGCAGACGGACGGGGACTGGCTGATCGTGGCCGGCGACGTCGCCGAGCGCATGGCCGACGTCGAGTGGGCGCTGCGCACGCTCGCCGGGCGCTTCGCCAAGGTGGTGTGGTCGCCGGGCAACCACGAGCTGTGGACGCCCAAGGACGATCCGGTCCAGCTGCGCGGTGAGGAGCGCTACCAGCACCTCGTCGCGCTCTGCCGCGAGCTGGGGATCTCCACCCCCGAGGACCCCTACCCGGTCTGGCGCGGCGCGGGCGGCCCCGTCACCGTCGCCCCGCTCTTCCTCCTCTACGACTACAGCTTCCGCCCCGAGGGGACCCACACCAAGGAGGAGGCGCTCGCCGTCGCGCACGAGGCGGGCGTGGTCTGCACCGACGAGTACTTCCTGCACCCCGACCCCTACGCGACCCGCGACGACTGGTGCCGCGCCCGGGTCGCGCTGACCGAGGAACGCCTCACCGAGCGGCCCGACGGCCTGCCCACCGTCCTCATCAACCACTGGCCGCTGCTGCGCGAACCCACCCGCATCCTGCGCTACCCCGAGTTCGCCCTGTGGTGCGGCACCGAGCTGAGCGCGGACTGGCACGTGAAGTACAACGCGGCGGCCGTGGTCTACGGCCATCTGCACATCCCGCGCACCACCTGGCACGACGGCGTACGTCACGTGGAGGCGTCGGTCGGCTACCCCCGCGAGTGGCGCAGGGACTTCCACCCCGACCCGCACCTGCGCCAGATCCTGCCGGTGCCGGACGAGGGCTGAGCGCGGACCGAAGCTCTCCTACGGGCGCGCCGGCAGCGGTCTGCGGGCGAGGAGTTCGGCCAGGCCCTGCCGGGTGGCCGCCAGGACGACGCGGTCCTGCGGCCGCAGCACGTACTGCGGGTCCAGGTCCCACTCCAGGCCCGACTCCGCGCCGGACGAGCGCTCCAGGGCGACCACGCGCCACGCCCCGGGCCGGAACACCTCGGCCACGGTGCGGCCGGTCAACTGCGGCTGGAGCGAGACGTCGAGCGCCGCGAAGAGCAGCACCGCGCGCTCGACGGGCAGCGCGCCCAGGATCTGGCGGCCCATCATCGCCCCGGCGAAGGCGGGCGCGGCCAGCGTCGACACGCTGCGGCTGCGCGAGCCGCCGGGGTGCGCGGCCCGCAGGGTGCGGTAGACGGCGGTGGCGAACGCGTCGTCGTACAGCCGCAGTGCCACCCGCAGATCGGGCCGCACCGACCGTGCGTACAGAGCCGCTTCGAGGTTGATGGTGTCCGCGCTGGTCACGGCGAGCAGGGCGTGCGCGCGGTGGATCTTGGCCGCCTCCAGGACGCCCTCCTCGGTGACGTCGCCGATCACCGTGGGCACGCGCAGCCGCCGGGCCAGGGAGATGCCGCGCGCCTCCGGGTCCGCCTCCACGCACACCACCGGGATGTCCAGTTCCCGCAGCCGGGCCAGGACCCGGGTGCCGATCTTGCCGAGGCCGAGCAGGACGACGTGCCCGGAGAGGCCGCGTGGCGGACGGCGCAGCGAGGACGCGGTGCGGAAGGTGCCGAGGGCCTCCAGGACGGCCGCGAACAGGATCGGCAGCAGCAGCAACCCGATCAGCCCGGCCAGGAGCTGGAGGATCTGGCGGCTCATCGGCCCCTCGGTCGCGGGGTCGTTGATCGAGAAGAGGTCGAGGAGGGTCAGATACGTGGCGTGCAGCGGGGAGCCGCCCGCCGTCACGATCGAGGCGATCGCGAGCCCCAGGACAGCGGCGGCGAACCCGGCCACCGACCAGCGCAGCCGCCGCGAGAACAGCTGGCGCAGCGGCACCCCGCGCCCCGCCAGGAACCCGGGCGGCGGCGCGGACCCGGAGTACGACACGGCCTCCAGGACCAGCGCGCCCCGGCCCGGCGCGGCGGCCACGGCGTCGTCGTCGGGCAGCAGCCGCGAGGCCCGCGCCGCCGCCCGCCTCGACCGAAC
>RBWT01000317.1 GCA_004010275.1 Streptomyces huasconensis | reverse complement strand
GGGCCGAGGAGGAGGAACAGGGCGGTGAGGGTGGCGGTTGCCGTGGAGGGGCGGGAGCGGGGGCGGGTCATGGGTTACTCACCCTCGGAGAGTTCTATGGGGGCGGGGGGCATGGCACCCACTTGGAAGTCGACCTTGGTGGTCTCCTCGGGAGGGGCGGGGAACTGGGCGAACCAGTCGACCGACTGACCGGAGAGAACTCCCCCGGTAAATCGTGTGCACAGGCAACGCCCCTGCGTATCCCGGAGAATGAGGTACTTCTTCTTTCCTGCGGTATCCACAAGGCTGGCCCCCGCCATTGAGCCACCGTTCTTGGTCAACTCCCGTTCGTCGCCTCGCCAGCTGGCTGCCACCCAGGCCTTGCCGCTGCCGTTCGTCACAGTTCCCTCAACGGTAAGGAAGCCACCCTCGTCACGCTTGGCGGAGGTTACTTTGAGCGTCAGGCCCGACTCACCCTTCACTTCGGCCAGTACGCTGCCGCCGGCAGGCTTTTGAGACCCACCCTCCTTATCATCGCCTTCGCCCTTATCCGCCGATGACGGACTCTTCTTCGCCTTCGGCTCGTCGCCATCTCCCCCTCCACAACCGGCAACCGTGAGGATCATCCCAGCCGTGATCGCCACGGCGGCCATTGCCCTGCGAGCCTTCATGGTGCGCCGAATGTTCATCGCTACGGCTTCCCCTTTTCGTCGAGCACCGGTCAGTCGGCCAAGTGGACAGAGAAGAGCACGGATGCGTCGGGAAGATCGCCCGGCACGAAGTCATCCGGCTCGATCTCGAGGGACTCGCCGCCTGCACAGTCAAACTCCACGACTTTCTCCGGGTCCGCCGAAGGGTCAACGTCGCATCGCGGTGCGACGACGGCCGTGGCCTCGGCCTTGGCGTGCTGGTCCGTGCCTGGGATGATCGAATCACCGACGGTGTAGTTGGTCTTGATCTCCGCACGGAAGCCTGGGTAGCCGTTCACGTCGGCCGGCCCGAAGCCGACAACGGTGGAGTCGTTCTCAGCAGCCAACGCGTCCGCAGCTTGCCGGGCCCCGGCGCCGGAGAACTCGTCTCCCGCGAGCCAACCGAGCCAGTCGTCCCCTTCACCGATGGACAGCGCGAGTCCATCCATGAGTTCATCTCTGGCGTCCTGCGCCGCTGCCAAAGCCGCAGCATCGGCGGCTGATTGGGCACCGTTCCGGGCTGAGGCGGCCTGGGCGAAGGCGAAGAATGCCAACGCGACAAAAAGCAGAATCCCCGTCAGCCAGATGTAAATGGGGAGAGTCTGCCCTAGATCGCTCCTCGACTGAAGCGAGATCAACCGCCGATGACGTCGTTCACCGCGTCGAGAATCGCACCTGAAATCAGCCCGTCGAGACCAAGACCGTCGATCAAGGTGAAGATCCCCGCAATAAGAATCATGAGCCCCGCATACTCCACAAACCCCGCCCCCGCATCGCGCCCCCTCCCCCGCACCCGCGAAGCGACAGTCACCGTCCAGTCGACCCAGACTCTGAGCACGCGTTCCTTCAGCACGACGGCCCCTTCTCTCCCACCCGATTCGACGACTGCCGACAGCAACTCTGCGCGCGTGGCGGCGCCACGGAACCCCGCTGTCCGCAAGTTGGCGGATTCTCTTCCCTCTCGGTGAGATCACCATGCACGAAGTCCCCTCCCGCGAACCGTGCGCTCGACTCCGACTGTCCCACACCGCATTGCACCCGCGAAGCCATTTCGCACAGTTGATGAACGCCGCATCTCAGCGCCCCAAAATCGAACCGAAGTCCGACCCCGAGCCGAGGAACATCCCCGCCGCGATCAAAATCATCGTGGCCGGGAGCATGAAGACCAGCGTCACCATCGTCGCCTTGGGAATGGTCTTCGCGGCCCTGCGCCGCGAATTCTGCGCATCCGTGCGCCGCATGTCCGTGGCCAGCTGAATAAGCGTCTCCGCGATCGGCGAGCCCAGCTCCTCGCCCTGCTGGAGCGCCGAGACGAACTGGCCGACCTGCTCCGACGCGTTGCGGCGGCGCAGCTCGTCGAAGGCCTGGCGGCGGCTGACGCCCATGTCCATCTGGCGCAGCGTGATGCGCAGTTCGTCCGCCCACGGCCCCTCGTACCGCTCCGCCACCCGGTCCAGCGCCTGGCGGAAGCCGAGGCCCGCCGAGACGACGACGGCGAGGACGTCCAGGAAGTCGGGGAGCGTGCGGTCGATGACCTCGCGGCGTTCGCGGACCGCCTGCCAGATCAGCGCGTCCGCCGCCGTCGCCCCGAAGGCGAGGGTGAGCAGGCCGAAGAGCGGGGAGCCGTTGACGAGGAACACCAGGCCGAGTACGACGCCGAAGATGCCGTAGACCGCACGCCGTGCCGCGTAGCGGTCGATGGTCAGGCCCCCGGGGTTGCCCGCCATGTCGATGCGGCGGCGCTTGGCGTCGACGCGCCGCCGGCCCATCAGGCGCAGCACGAGGGGCGCGAAGCGCATGCCGAGCCGGTCCACCGCCGAGCCCGCCGCCGAGACGCGGGTGGCGCCGACCTCCAGGGCGATGGCCAGGTCGGAGGGCAGCTTCGCCTCCGCGCGGTACATGCGCACGCCCTGGCAGGCCCCGGCCACGGCAAGGCCCATCACCACCGCTAGCAGCAAGCCCGGCAACGTAACTCGCCTCCCCGCACAGCGATATCCGCCATTCCTAGACCTCGATCCTGCCGAGGCGCCTGATCACGAAGAAGCCGATCCCGTACAGCCCCAGGGAGATCAGGATCAGCGTCTGGCCCACCGGGGAGCCGGTCACCCGCTCCAGCGCGCCCTCGTTGGAGGAGTTGATGAGGAGCAGCGAGCCGAGGCCCAGCAGCGGGACCGTGAACGCCGTCGCGTGGACCTCCGAGAGCATCGTGCGGACCTCCCGCCGCGTCTCCTTGCGGTCCTCCAGGGTCTGGGTGAGGTTCCGCAGGGAGTTGACCACCGTGCCGCCCGCCTTGTTGGACAGGACGAGGGTCGTGACGAGGACGATCAGCTCGCGGGACGGGAGGCGTTCGGCCAGTTCGCCGAGGGTGTCGTCGATGGAGCGGCCGAGTGTCAGCTGGTCGGCCACCAGCGACAGTTCCTCGCCGGCCGGTGCTTCCAGTTCCTCCGCCGCCATCGCCAGGGACGTGCGCAGGGCGAGGCCCGCCGCCGTCGCGTTGGCCAGGATGCGGGCCACGTCGGGGAGCTGGTTGATGAACGCCTCGATGCGCTTCTGGCGCCGCCAGTTGAGGAAGGCGACCGCGCCCCACACCGCCACCATCCCCGCGATCGGACCGAAGAAGGGCGCGAGTGCCGCCGCCGCCAGCAGCCAGAGCGCCGCGACGACGGCGACGACGTACGTGAAGAACTCGCCCGCGGTCAGGTCCAGGCCCGTCGAGGACAGCCGCAGGTGTATGGCCCGGCCCAGGCGGGTGCGGCGCAGGCGGCGGTCCACCGCGGCGAAGCGGCGCGAGCGGCCGGGCGGGCCGCCGTCACCCGTGCCCGGCCCGAGCGCCAGCCGGTCGACGAGGGCCTGGCGCTGGGCACGCCCGGATGCGTACGTGTGGACGCCCGCGACGGCCAGCGTGCCGGTCAGGATCGTGGCGCCCAGGGCGAGCAGCGCGGGGTCGTTCATCGGCCCGCTCCCCTCGTCGTCGTCCGTGTGGTCATCCGATCGCTTCCCTCGTGTTCAGTACGTCGACGGCCTCCGCCACTCCGTACGCCGGCGGCACCGGCTCCCCCGCGCCGTACAGCTTGTCGGCGATCTCGCGTGGCAGCGGCAGGTGTTCGAAGGAGCCGCGTACGACGCGGTCGGCGCCGATCGGGTGCGGTACGAAGCGGGTGACCGGGGCGATGCGGAACTGCTGGCGTCCGTGTGAGACGAGCAGCACGATCTCGGAGACCTTGCGGGAGCCGTCGCTGTGCCGGGCGAGCTGGACGACGACGTCGACGGCCGAGTTGATCTGGTCCTTCAGCGCCTCGAAGGGGATGTTCACCTCCGACATGGAGCCGAGGGTCTGCAGGCGCATGAGGGCGTCCTCCGCGGTGTTCGCGTGGACGGTCGCCAGCGAGCCGTCGTGGCCCGTCGACATCGCCTGGAGCATGTCGAGGGTCTCGCCGCCGCGGACCTCGCCGACGATGATGCGGTCGGGGCGCATGCGCAGGCTGTTGCGGACGAGGTCGCGGATGGTGATCTGGCCTTTGCCCTCCACGTTGGCGGGGCGCGATTCGAGGCGGATCACGTGGTCCTGCTGGAGTTGCAGTTCCGCCGAGTCCTCGATGGTGATGATGCGTTCGTGGGCGGGGATCAGGCCGGAGAGCGCGTTGAGCAGCGTCGTCTTGCCGCTGCCGGTGCCGCCGCTGACGATGACGTTGAAGCGGGCCCGCACGAACGCCGCGAGCAGCATCAGCATGTGCTCGTCGAGCGAGCCGAGGCCGATCAGTTCGGGCAGCGTGTACGCGCGCGGGAAGCGGCGGATGGTGAGGGTGGCGCCGGTCAGGGCGAGCGGCGGGATGATGACGTTGACGCGCTCGCCGGTGGGCAGGCGGGCGTCGACCATGGGGTTGGACTCGTCGACGCGGCGGTTGACCGTGGAGACGATGCGTTCGATGGTCTGCATCAGCTGGTCGTTGGAGGCGAAGCGGAGCGGGAGCTGTTCTACGCGTCCGCCGCGCTCCACGAAGACCGAGTCGGGGCCGTTGACCATGATCTCCGTGATGGAGGCGTCGGCGAGCAGCGGTTCCAGGACGCCGAGGCCGAGGGCCTCGTCCACGACGCGGCGGATCAGCTGGGCGCGCTCGGAGGTGGAGAGGACGGGGCCCTCGCGGCTGATGATGTGGCCGAGGACGCGCTCCAGGCGGACGCGGCGGTCCGCGGCGGTCAGCGACGACATCTCGGCGAGGTCGATCTCCTCCAGGAGCTTGGAGCGGTAGACGGCGACGAGGCCGTCGTCGCGGCTCGGCTCGGTCTGGTGGGTGGGGGCCACGCGGTCGCGCAGGCTCATGACGTCCGTCAACCTCCTTCTCGGGTACGGGGTTTCAGTACGCGGCGGGGTCCTCGTCGTTGGGCATCGTCGCCTCCTTGGTGACGCTCCAGCCGCTGCCCACGAAGGGGAGCAGGAGCGGTACGTCGACCGTCACGGTGGCGGTCGTGGTGTCCCCGCCGCCGCCGATCCCGATGGAGGAGCTGAGCCCGCCGTCCATCGCCGCCGCGCCCGCCGCCTGCCCCGAGTCACCCTGCGAGGCGGCGCGGGCCGCCGCGCGGGCACCGGAGCCGGCCTGGTTGGCGGCGTATCCGACCAGACCCAGCTGGATGGCGGCGAGACGACGAGCAGCAGGACCGGCAGGAACCCGGCGAATTCGAGGATCGAGACACCGCGGTCGTCCCAGCGGCGAATCCGGACGCGGCCGCCACCGCGGCGGTCCCAGCGGCGGAGTCTTCGGCGGTCATCACCGCGGTCGTCGCAGCGGCGCGCTCGTCGGCTTCGCCACCGCGGTCGGCCCAACGGCGAAGCCCCTGGCGATCACCACCACGGTCGCTCCAACGGGGAAGCCCTCGGCGATCATCACCACGTCGTCCCAGCGGCGCGCTCGTCGCAGTCACCACCGCAGCCGCTCCCAGCCAGGGGAAGCCCTCGGCGATCACCACCGCGTC
>RBWT01000316.1 GCA_004010275.1 Streptomyces huasconensis | reverse complement strand
ACCGCGCCGAGCGCGCCGCCGCGCGGGCCCACCGGCCGCCCGCGCCCTCAAGCCCTCCGCGTACCGTCTCCAGCCCATGGCCGGGCACGGCCCGCCCCGCGCCCCGCGCGCCCTGCCGCGCGTCCGCAAGGCCCCGATCCTGCGCCTGGACCGGCGCGACCGCTCGATGGTGCTGACCTTCGACGACGGCCCCGACCCCCGCTACACCCCGGCCATCCTGCGGACCCTGCGCGAGTACGACGTGCGCGCCATGTTCTTCGTCTGCGGGGAGATGGCCGCCGACAGCCCGGACCTGCTCCGCGAGATGGCCGACGACGGGCACCTGATCGGCAACCACACCTGGAACCACCCGCTGCTGCCCAAGCTCAGCCGGGCGGCGACGCGCCGGCAGATCGAGAGCACCTGCGACGTCATCGAGCACCTGACCGGCGAACCTCCGGCGTGGTTCCGGGCCCCCTACGGCGCGTGGAACCGCAACGCCTTCCAGCTGGGCGCCGAGTACGGCATGGAACCGCTCGCCTGGACCGTCGACACCCTGGACTGGACCGAGCCGGGCGCGAAGGCCATCGTGCGGCGCGTGTACGCGGGCGCGGCGCCGGGTGTCGTGGTGCTCTCGCACGACGCGGGCGGCGACCGCACGGGCACCGTCGACGCCCTGCGCACCTACCTCCCCGACCTGCTCGCGTCGGGCTACCGCATCACCGTGCCGAACCGCTACGCGGCCTGAGACCGTTCGCCCGCCCGGTCAGCGCACCGCGGTCAGGCGGGCGAAGGCGACGACGTTCCCGTCGTATCCGGACTGCTCGGTGAAACCGCCGCCGCAGGTGATGACCCGCAGCTCGGGGGTTCCGCTGTTGCCGTAGACCCGCTTTCCCGGAAAGTTCTCCTTGTCGAAGACCTCGATGCCGTAGATCTCGAAGATCGCGGTCTTCTTGTCCTTGCGCCTGACCTCGACGTGGTTGCCCTTCTCCAGGGAGCCGAGGCCGTAGAAGACGGCCGGGCCCTGCTGGTTGTCCACATGTCCGACGATGACCGCCGTGCCCTTCTCGCCCGGCGAGACGGCCCCCGTGAACCACCCGGCGAGATTCGGGTCCTCGGGCGGCGGCGCGTCCACCCAGCCCTCCGGGTCCAGGCCCACCGGGATGACCGGGGCGTCCACCTGGATGCCCTTGATGCGGATGCGCTCGGCCGGCGAGAAGATCAGCGGCGCCGGGGCGTCGGCACTCGCCTCGGGCGTATGATCCGCCGCCGCGGCCGAAGCGGGCTGCGGCGGGCCCACGTCGAATTCCCCCGACCCATTGCGGATCAGCGCCAGGCCGGTCAGCAGGACAAGCGCCATCACACCCCAGGGGGCGCGCTTCTTCTGCTTTTCGTCCTCCTGGGCATCCTGGAATCGGAACTCGTCGGCCGGATGGGACGAAGGCATTCTCTATCCCCTCTCAACGCGGCGGGCGCGCCGCGTCCGTAGCGCGTACGAGAACGCTAAGCGCGGGGCGCGCGGCGTGCGAAAGGGCGGGAGCGAACGGGTGGCGGCGCCCGGCGGGTGCGCCATCCGGGTCGGCCGCCGACAGGAAATTTCTGACGGTCCGTGACCTGCGGTGATGCCCACTGGCGCGGACGCCGCCCGGCGTGTCGTCTCACCAGGACGGCCGATCCCCGAAATGCGGGCCCGCGTGCCGCATCTGAGGGTCTGTCTGGGAGGCGCTCTCACCGATCGACCGGGGACGGTACCCCCGGGGCGTCTTTCGCGGAGGAATGCCATGCGTACATCTCGTATGCGTACCACCCGTGTCCTCGCGGTCGCCGCCGCGGCGGGCGCGGTCGTCGGGCTCGGCGCCCCGGCCGCGTCCGCGTGGGCCGACCCGACCAACATCGTGGCGATGCCGAGCGTCATCCCGAGGGGCGGACACCTGACGGTCACGGTCGACGGCTCGTCCTGCCAGCACGGCGGCAAGGTCACCTCGCCCGCGCTCTCGGACGCGCGTCTGCACGCCATCCCCGGCGGCACCACGTCGAGCGCCACCGCCGTCATCCACCACCACACCGCGTCGCGCGCGTACGACATCACGGCCCACTGCGGCGGCAAGACGCTGATGCGTCCGTCCGCGTTCACCGTCATCCACGGTGGTGTGCGCGGCGGCTTCGGCGGCAGCTCGCAGTCGGGGGCGAGCGGCACCGACATCGCGATCGGCGGTGCGCTGGTGACCGCGGCGGTCGTCGGCGGCGGGGTGTTCTGGATGCGCCGCCGGTCCGAGAACCGGGCCTGAGCCGACGGGCGGACCCGGCGCGCCCCCCTTCCGCGCCGCCGCCTGACCGCACACGACACCGCTTCGCCGTACGTGACATCGCTCTGCCGCACGCGACACCGCCGCACCGCACGCGACACCGCTTCGCCCCCGGGACTTGGAGACGTCCCAGGGGCGAAGCGGTGTCGGCGGCGAAGCGGGTCAGCCGTGGCCCTCGCCGGTGCGGCGGGTCAGGAGTTGTTCTCGCCGGTGCGGCGGCGGGACTTGTAGTACGCGGTGCCGACGGCGCCGAGGATCAGCGCGCTGCCGAGGGCGATCTCGTGCAGGTCGAGCCCGCCGAGGCTGCCGCCGACGCCGGCCTTGACGCCCTTCTGGGCGGGAGGCTGGTGTCCCTGGTCCCGGCGGCCGTCGTCGTCGGGCCGGCCGGTGGCGATGGTGAGGTCCGTCTTGCCGATCTCGCCCTTGCAGTCGAACGTCACCTCGTACATCGCCCCTGGCTTGGCATCCCAGAACACCTGGGCCGTGGTGGTGGTCTGCCCCTTGGGGATGTGGGCGTCGTCGAAGATCCCGGAGGTGACCTTGGTGTCGCCCTCGCAGCCGTCGACGCTGAGGGTGACCTGTCCGCCCGCGGCGATCGTCGAGGGGGTCACGCGGAAGCCGAACGAGGTGACGTTGTTGTTGTTCTCGTCGCCCGTGACGGTCGCCGAAGCGGGCGGGATGGTGAGGGTCAGCACGGTGGCGGTGAGCAGAGCGGCCGAAGCCACGCGTATCGCGTGCATGGGTGGTTCCTCCGGGTCCCCGAGGAGCAGCCGCGGACCTTCTTCCGCTGACGCCTGGAATGCACCTCGATGCCGGAAACGCTAGGGATGCCCTCGCATGGCCGCGATCGGTGTCGTACGAACGGGGCAATCCGGTACGCCGGTCGGGCGAACGGACCGGCGCGGCGCACGGGCGGTGTGCCCCCACGGGGAACCGGCGGGGCCGAGGTCAGGGCCACTCGTGGGGTCCGCCGCGCCACTCGACGAGACACGGGTCGTCGAGCGCGATGTCGGCCTCGCCGAGCCCCGCGCGCCGCAGGAACTCCTCCAGGTCGCGGTCGCCGTGCGCGACGCCCACGTCCTGCCCGCGTACGGTGACCGCCGCCCGCCGTCGGCGGCGGGCGGATGGACGATGATCGGTGTCTGCCAGGCCATGGCACCAGGATGCGCCGGACCGGGGTGCGGCGCAGCACGGTCTCGGCCATCGGAGGCCGGCCGGCCGGCGTACCGCCCGCCTGCTCGGCCATGGCGCAGGCCGAGGCGTCTCAACTCGGCCTGATCAGCCGGGCGTTGGGGCAGGCGGGGCGGGCTGGGCCCAGTGCGGCGTCCAGATCCCGTCGTCGGGGCGGCCGGGGTACGCGGCGGCGTGGTGCTCACGCAGCGCGGCGAGCGCGGGGTGCGGGTTGTCGGTGCGCCAGATCAGCGAGTGCGGATAGACCGGGGTCGGGTCGCGCAGCGGGATGCGCCGCAGGTCGTGGCCGGCGGGCCAGACCAGGGGGGTCTGCTCGCTGACGAAGGTCGCCAGCGTCGAGGAGGCGGCGATCGTGTCGAGGAGGGCCTCGAAGCCGAAGTCGGGGCCGACCGCGTCGACGGTGAGGCCGAACGTGGCGGCCAGTTCGTCGTAGTAGGCGGCCCACTCGGTGCCCGGCAGGTTGGCGGGCATCCAGATCCGGCGTCCGGCGAGCTGGGCGAACGCGATCGAGCCGGCCGCGGCGAGGTCGTGCGCCGGCCCGGTGAACAGGTGCAGCGGTTCGTCGAAGACCGGGGCGGCCTCCACGCCGTCGGGCAGCGGCCTGCCCGGCATGGTCACGGCGCGGAAGGTCGCGTCGATCGTCCCGGACCGGACGGCGGCGATGGCCGTGGCGGAGTCGAACAGGGTCACGACGTCAAGCTCGGTCTCGGGGTGCGTGCGGTGGAAGTCGCGCAGCAGACCCGCCACCGAGGCCCGGCGGCCGATCACATCGACGCGCAGGGCCCGGCGCCCCGGTCGTACGGACGCCGCCGCCCGGTCCTCCGCCTGGAGGAGAGCCCGGGCGTACGGCAGGAACGCCTGCCCGTCGATGGTGAGCCGCGCCCCTCGGGCCGTACGGCTGAACAGCGAACGCCGAGGTCCTTCTCCAGCGCGGCGATGCGCTTGGAGACGGCCTGCGGGGTGATCGACAAGTCGGCGGCGGCCTCTTGGAACTGCCCCGCGTCCGAGGCGGTGACGAAGGTGCGTACGGCGATGAGGTCCACGCCGCTGATCCTAGCGGGAGGCCGAGGAGCCAGGACAACTGCTGGTTGATTTGATCAGGTCAGCTGGTGGTTGGACGTGTGCGTACGGTCTTGAAGTGATGACAGCAGATCAACCCCTGGTTGATGAAGCGCCCATCTGGGTGATGCGACGTCAGCCGTCGAGGTGCGGGAAGAGCGCCCGGAACGGTTCCGCCGTCGCCGCGATGCCCCGGCTGTACGGGGCGTCGAAGTCCCAGATCAGGAAGAGCAGGAAGGCGAACAGGGCGGAGAAGAGACCGGCGAGGAGCAGTTCGCGCGGTGTGCGGCGGATCTGGAGCGTGAAGATCATGCCGATCGTGACCAGACCTCCGATGATCAGCCCGAACCACACCACGCCCGGCATGGTCGCTCCCACGCTGTCCGCCCGTCGGCTGCGCGCGTCGTCCGCGGCGGCCACCTGGTCCACCAGTGGCTGATACGCCTGCGCCTCGAAGTCCGACTTCGGCTCGTAGTCGGTCACGTCGTGCCGGATGCGGGCGAGGAGATCGGCGCCGCGGTCGGTGAGTTCACCCTTGGCCGCCATGGCGTCCCACTCCTTGGTGACGACATGGCTGACATATGTGTGGACATCGGCGCGAATACGTTCCCGGACGTCCTCCGGGTAGACCCGGGCCCGCGCCGAGATCTCGTGCAGGGCCTGGGCCTCGACGCGGACGTGCTCCTGGGCCGCGCCGCGTGCCTCCCAGACGCCCGCGATGGCCAGACCGAGGACAATGGCGTAGACGACACCGATCATCATGGTCATGTACTCGATCACGTCCGGGGTCTCCGACGCGTCGTAGTCGGCCCCCGTTCTACGGTGCCGCAGCAGGGTCACGATGAGCACGACACCGCAAGCGGCCGCCATCGCGAGGGTGAGAACAAGCCATTCCGACAAGGAAACCTCCGGCGGGGTTCAGCGCGGGCGGAGCGCGGCGACCGCGAACACCGCGGGCGCGTGATGAGCAGGGCGAGCGAGACGAGGGACGGGCCGCTGCGGCGCGGCTGGTGACGGGTCGGGGCGTGGTACGCCGGATAGGTCACGGGCGGCGCGGCTTGGACGTCTTGGTGCGGACGGGGGGCTTCGGCTTGGCCGTCGGCTTGGGCTTCGGCTTCGGCTCCGGCGGTTGCGGGG
>RBWT01000315.1 GCA_004010275.1 Streptomyces huasconensis | reverse complement strand
CCTCGGCGGTGTGCCGCGTCAGCACGGCGGGGGCGGCGGCCAGGGTCAGGCCCTGCTCGGGGCGCGGCGGCCATGCGGATGACCTCCGCGCGGGCGGCGACGAGGCGCAGCAGCAAGGGGCTCGCGTGTTCCAGGAGGCGGGTGCCCGCCGGGGTGGGGGCCACGGGGCGGCGGGTCAGCAGGCGGCGCCGAGGTCCTGCTCCAGGGCGGCTATGTGCTGGGAGACGGCGGACTGGGTGTAGCCCAGCTCGCGCGCGGCCTCGGAGAAGGAGGCGAGGCGGGCCACCGTCACGTACGTGCGCAGGAGGTGCGGGTCCATGCGGGCAAGGATTCCACCCCGTCAGAAACACCCATCAGAAACACCTGCCAGCTACCCCCAGCAGAAGTGCCCATCGGGAACGCTTATCAAGGAACGCCTATCAGGAACGCTTATGAGAGATGCAGATTTCATCGTTGGACGTGAACGGTGGGCCCAGCACAGGATGATCGTCATGACGACGCATACCCAGACGCCCGCCCGTATCGCCATCGTGGGCGACCGCTCGCCGAACGTGACCGCGCACCGGCGCCTCCCTCGCCTCCTGGAAGCCCTCGCCGACGACGACCGGCTGGTCCTCGACGCCTACTGGATCGGGACGGACGATGCCGAGGAGCCGGACGCCGTACGCGGCTTCGACGCGGTGTGGGTGGTGCCCGGCAGTCCCTACCGGA
Source organism: Streptomyces huasconensis (assembly GCA_004010275.1). GTDB lineage: Bacteria > Actinomycetota > Actinomycetes > Streptomycetales > Streptomycetaceae > Streptomyces > Streptomyces huasconensis. The sequence continues at coordinate 4,966 of RBWT01000315.1, read as the reverse complement.
GTGAGGCGGGAGCGCTGGCCGCCATCCGCACCGCGCGTGAGGAGGGCATTCCCTTCCTCGGCACCTGCGGCGGCTTCCAGCACGTGCTCCTCGAGTACGCGCGGAACGTGTGCGGCCTGACCGGTGTCGCGCACGCCGAGCACGCCCCGGACGCGGAGGACCTGCTCATCGAGCCGCTTGCCTGCTCGCTGGTCGGCCACGAGGGCACCGTGACGCTCGCCCCCGGTTCGCTCGCCGAGTCGGTGCTCGGCGCCGACCGGTCCATCGAGCGCTACCACTGCTCCTACGGCCCCGGCCGCCACCTCGACACCCTGCGCGCGCACGGCCTGCGCTTCACCGGTGCGGACGAGAACGGCGAGGTGCGGGTCGTCGAACTGCCCGGCCACCCCTTCTTCCTCGCCACGCTCTTCCAGCCCGAGCTGTTCGGCGAGGCGCGCGCCCGCACCCGGTGGTGCGGGCGCTGGCGCGGGCCGCCGTACGGCACGCGGAGCTAGCCGGAGTGCCCGCCGGAGCCTGACCCGTCAGGGCGGCCATGACCGCCGTGATCGCCCTCATGGCCGCCATCGTGGCCGCCGTGGCCGCCGCCGTGGCCCGCCCCGTGGTCGAACTTCAGGGCCTCCTTCGGCATCACCACGAAGGGCCGCATCATGCCCATGTCCTCGTGCTCCAACAGATGGCAGTGGTACATGAAGCGGCCGTACGCGCCGTCGAACTTGCCCATGACGCGCAGCAGCTGCCCGCCCGGCACCCGGAAGACGTCCTTCCAGCCGCGCTCGTTCGGGGCCGGCGGGATGTCGGTCTTCGGGTTGGGGGCGATCGGGGCGCGGGTGCCGCCGAGGGCGACGTCGAAGCCCGATACGTCGTACGCGTCCCGGCCGAGTATCTGGAAGTCCGCCAGGTGGATGTGCATGGGGTGGAGCACGGGCGGGTTCACCGCGAGGTTCAGGAAGCTCCACTGCTCGTGGCTGCCCTCGGCGATGGTGATGCCCAGGCCGTCGTTGAAGGTGCGGGCGATCCGGCGGTAGGTCTTGGTCTTCCCGTCCTCGCCGCGCACCTGGATGATCCCCTCGGCCGGGACGCGGACGTCGCCCGGCTTCTCGACCTCGGCCATCTCCCAGATCTCGGGATGGCCGCCGCCTCCCTTGGTGGCGGGCGGGGTCAGCACGATCAGCCGGTGGCCGTGCTCGATGTCGTGCGTGAGCGGGCGGAACGAACCCGAGAGGACCTGCGGCAGTTCGAAGGTGTCCGGCTCGGCGCACTCCCCCACGCGGAACTCCATGACCTGCGGATACCGCACGTCGTTGGCCACGTCCGGCACGCCGGGCGCCTGGCCGCGCCCCTTGTTGACGAGGCGCAGCCGTCGGCCCGCGAGGTCACGGAAGTCGATGAGGAGGTCCATGCGCTCGGCGGGCGCGATGGTCAGGGTGGGGAGCGTGCCCTCGAAGTCGACCGGCACGGGGCGCGGCAGGAGGCCGCCGTCGCTGCCGATCTGGTGCAGGACGCCCTGGACGGGGCGGTCGTCCTCGTCGATCAGCACCAGGTCATAGGTGCGCGCGTTCGACGCGTTGACCAGGCGGAAACGGTGCCAGGCCGGGGCCACGTCCGCGTACGGCCAGATGCGGCCGTTGACCGTGGTGTAGGGGCCGGTGAAGGGCAGGGAGACCGGCTTGCCCGTCTCCGCGTTCTTCGGGTCGACGATGACGGTCTTGTGCAGGAGGCGGCCGTTGAGCCGGCCGTCGTCGTCCGTGTCGAGGTTGCGGTCGGCGAGCAGCAGCGGTATCTCCCGCTCACCGGAGGGGAGTTGGAGTGCGTCCTCCTCGTCGTCCCGGACGAGGTAGGTGCCGTACAGGCCCGCGAAGACGTTCCACCGGGTGATGTTCATGGCGTGGTCGTGATACCACCACTGGACCGCTTGGTGGTCGTTCGGGTACTCGGAGAGCTGGGCGTCGCCGAAGCCCACGGCGTTGTCCGCCCAGCCGTCGTTGCCGCCGCCGGTCTGGGCTCCGTGCAGGTGGGTCACCGACCAGGCGGGCAGTGCCGCCACGTCCTTGTTCGGCGGGACGCCGGCGCGGCCGGGCTCGGTGCTGGGCGGCGGGTCCTTGCGCGGGTCGCCGCGCGGGACCTCGACGGCCGTGACGGGATACTCGCCGCCGTCCGGAATGCGGTTGGTCCAGGCGATACGGACGCGCTGTCCGCGCCGCACCTCGATGGTGGGCCCCGGGACCGAGCCGTCATACCCCCACATCAGGGTCGGCGGCAGCTGCGGGTGCAGGCGCACCCAGGTCGGCCGCAGCGCGATCTCCGTCTCCTCGCGCACGTCGGCGGAGTCGGGACGCAGGACGGGTGGGACGGTCAACGGCGCGACAAACGGCTCCAGTTCACCATCCCTGACGGAGGCGGTGACGGCGGCCGCTCCCGCGACCTCCGTCACGTCCCCCGGCGGGCCGTCCGGCAGTTGGTCCGTGACACGCTCGATGATGTCGGTCAAGATCGAACACCCCCGTGTTCTTCCCCCATGTCGCGGCCCGGTCGTGGGCCGCCTTCACTCAAGAGGACTCCCGACACGTCACGAGGGTTCCGCGAATCCAGCATTCCGGATAAACCACCCGAACGAGACCGTCCACAAGACCCGCCCGCGTCCGCCGGGCCGCGCACGCCAGACCGCCTCCACCAAGCCGCTTCCGTCAGAGCGCGTCAGCGGAGCCCGGCGATCGAGGGGACGCTCGGCGCCCGGTCCGGTACGAAGCCGTGGGCCCGCCTCGCCAGGTCCTCGGCGCCGTAACGGCGGCAGCCGCGGTGCCAGTTGAGGATGCCCGCCAGCCAGTTCCGGAGCTCCTCGACATAGCCGTCCAGGACCACGCGCCCCTCGGCCGACAGCCCGAAGTCCTCGTACAGAACGGGGAATTCATGCTCGGCCACATGCTGGAACTGCCGCATGCGCTGGGTCATCACGTCGTGGATGATGCCGAGCCCGGTCGGGTAGTCGCAGCCGAAGAAGTTCTGCACGACCAGGATGCCGTTGTGGACCTCGCCCTCGTACTCGATCTCCTTCTGGTACGAGAAGACGTCGTTCAGGAGCATCGCGTAGTCCATCGCGGCGTTCTCGAGGGAGCGGACCGGGCCGCTGCGGTAGATCTCCGGGGGCACGGCGGGGCCGTGGCCCATGCGGCACAGGCTCATGGTGAGTTCGGAGCCGAAGGTGGCGCGGCGCATCTCCAGGTAGTCGACCGGGTCCGGGATGCGGTTCTGGAACTGATTGGCCAGCTCCCACAGCCAGCTCTCCGTCATGACCACCACGGTGTTCTTCATGGTGCGCCGCTGCTCCGGGGTCATGTCGCGGGTCGTGCGCGCCCACAGGTCGGCGAGCCCGCGCTCCATGCCGTTGACGGGCACGGTGGCCGGCGCGCCCTCGATCGGCATGCACCCGGCGAGCCGTTCCGTGCAGACCTTGGCGGCGGCGAAGTCACGGCGGTGGCCGAAGACCAGGGGGTAGTAGTCGTCGCCGTAGGTGCCCCAGGCCAGCCACTGCGAGCTGAGGTCGAGGGCGTCCGCCGTGCCGTCAGGGCCGATGCCGGCCGCGCACAGCGGAAGGTCGTACGCGTCAAGTTTGTCCTCGTCCCAGACGCCCTCCTCCAGGATGCCCATCGCGTGCGACCACGCGGTAAGCCGGGGCCGCGCCGCGTCCAGGTGCGGGTTGAGCCGCAGCGGGAACGGCATGAGGAAGTCGGGCAGGATCGAGGGGCCCACCTTCTGGTACGGGACGTGGGTGAAGGCGCGCAGCCGCTCCGCCCCGGCGGCCGCGAGCTGCGCGCCCACGTCGGCGGCGGACGTGCCGAGGCCGGTGGGCCCGGCGAGCGGTGAGGTGGTGAGCGCGCCCTCGTTCATGTACCGGCTGGAGCGCAGGTGCCATTCGTGGCCGCCCGACTGCCAGTCCTGGAGCCCTCGCGTGTACGCGGCGACCGCGGCGATCTCGGACGGGGTGAGCCCCTTCTCCAGGGCGAGGGCGGGCACTTCGGTGACCGCCGTGTGTTCGAACTGGTGCAGGCGCGAGGTCAGGATGTCGTTGACGGTGTCGGCGGCCTGCTGGGTCGTGCAGCCGAAGAAGGTCTCCAGGACGAGCACGCCGTTGCTCAGCTCGCCCTCGTCCTGCACCTCACGCTGGTACGAGAAGAGGTCGTTGCGCAGGTGGACGCCGTCGGAGAACGTCTCCATGAGCACGCGCAGCGGCCGGGAACCGCCACTGCGGCGGGCACTTCGGCGGTCGCGTACTCGACGAGACCCGCCGACCAGGGGGCGCCGCCGACCTTGCGGCGCATCTCGATGTACTCGACGGGGTTGGCGATCCGCCCTTCGTTGATGTTGGACAGCTCCCACAGCGACTCGTTGAGGAGGTGCTCGGTGGCCTCCGCGAAGCGGCGGCGCCAGCCGGCGGACATCGCGGGCACCGTGCGCGCCCACAGGTCGGCGAGCCCGCCTCGACCGGGCTGCGCGGCTCGGGGACGGGCGTGGCGAGGTCCATGGGCATGAAGAGGGGCAGCCGGTCCAGGTGGGCCTTGCCGGCCGCCCGGTCCTGGGTGCGTTTGTACATGTCCAGGAAGTGGTCGTCGAAGAAGAAGACCCACACGTACCAGTCGGTGATCAGCGACAGCGCCGGGCCGTCGCAGTCCGGGTGGGTGTACGCGCACAGGAGACCGTAGTCGTGCGCGTCGAGGTCGCTCTGCTCCCAGATGCCGGAGCCTTCCAGCATGCCCATGTCGCGCGCCCACCGGGTGGAGTGCGCGCGCGCCTCCTCCAGGTGCGGGTTGAGCGCGCGGGATACGGCATGTAGAAGTGCGGCAGTTCGAACGGCTGCGTCATGGCCCCGCCCTACCCGTGCCCCTCCCCCCACCATCCGGACGGCGGCACATGATCGCACCATCGCGTGAACCGGGGGGCGCACCGGGGGGCGCGAGGGGGGGCGCACAGA
>RBWT01000314.1 GCA_004010275.1 Streptomyces huasconensis | reverse complement strand
CCGGCGCCAGCAACGGAGCGATCAACGCCCACGACTCATCCGTCAGTTCATGTCGACGCACCACGAACAGAGCAACGAGCGATCGACTTTCCAGACACGACCTAGGTCCGAGGAGGGGCAGGTGTGCGGCCCGCGCGCGTGGGCAGGCGGTGAGCCGTCAGGAGTTTCGGGAGTCTCACTGAGCGCATTGCTCCGGCAACTACTGGTGAGACTGTTACGTGGCTGATGTGAGCCCGCGCATAGGACACGCGTCACGTACGAGGTCTCCTAGTGGATGAGGGTTCCCTTTGCGTACGCGGGATGCGGGCCGTTATCGGGTGTCCGCCCACCCCCTGATCCACTACCCGGGATCGTACGTCACTGCTTTGCCACAGATTTTTGCGGCCGCTAAGAATTGCTCTCGTCGCTCGGCGCCGCGGTTCTCGGACCGCGCGTTTGTGTCGGGTAAGCAACTGTCCCCCACCGGCCCAGGGCGACCTCCGCTACTTGAAGAGGTCCCTTTCGCATGTCCCAGTACACCGCTCCTGGTCATAGTCGCAACAACCTGACCAAGACCCAGAAGTTCTCGATCGCCGGGGTCGCCACGCTCGGCGCCGCCGCCCTCGCCTTCTCGCTCGTACCGGGCAGCCCCGAGGCCGACGCGCAGGCCGCCGACGTCTCCCCCGTCGCCTTCGCCACGTCCTCGCAGGCGCAGCAGGCGGTGCACGCCGGTGTCTCCAAGCAGCAGACGAACGCCGACAAGCAGGCGAAGGACGCCGCCGCCAAGGCCGCCGCCGCCAAGAAGGCCGCCGACGAGGCCGCCGCGAAGAAGAAGGCCGAGGACGAGCGCAAGGCCAAGGAGGCCGCGAGCCGCGCCGCCGCCCGCAAGCCCGTCTACGCGAACAACCTCGACGGCTGGATTCGCCAGTCCCTGGACATCATGAAGGCCAAGGGCATCCCCGGTTCGTACGAGGGTCTGCACCGCAACATCCTGCGTGAGTCCTCGGGCAACCCGAACGCCATCAACGGCTGGGACATCAACGCGATCAACGGCACCCCCTCGATCGGCCTGCTCCAGGTCATCAAGCCGACGTTCGACGCGTACCACGTCGAGGGCACCTCGACGAACATCTACGACCCGGTCGCCAACATCACGGCCGCGGCCAACTACGCCGCCGACCGGTACGGCTCGATGGACAACGTGAACGGCGCCTACTGACCTTGATCGCCTGATCACTGGACCTCTTCAGCCGAAGACTCGGTCCGCAGACGCCGAAGGGCGGCACCCCGTGCGGGGTGCCGCCCTTCTCGTACGTATGGGCCTGCTTACTTGCGCATGACCTCCGGCTCGTGCCGGCGCAGCAGGCGGGCGACCGCGAAGCCGCAGATGATGCCGAGCGCGAGCAGAACCGTGATGTTGATGCCCCACTGTCCGGCCGAGTGCTCCCACAGGGGGTCCAGGTCGGTCGGGTTCTTCGCGTCCCACGGCGGCATCAGGTGCGCGAGGTCGAGCGTGGAGCCCGCGCCCGCGATGGCCCAGCGCGACGGCATCAGCCAGGCGAACTGCTCCAGGCCGGGCGAGCCGTAGACCTGGAAGAGGACGCCGGTGAAGACGACCTGGACGATCGCGAACATGACCAGGAGCGGCATGGTCTTCTCGGCGGTCTTCACCAGCGAGGAGATGACCAGGCCGAACATCATCGAGGTGAAGCCGAGCGCGATGATCGTCAGGCAGATCTCCACGGCCGGGGGCATGATCAGGCCCTCTTCCGGCAGCTCGCGCGGGGCGAAGCCGATGGCGCAGATGATGACGCCCTGGAAGGCCGTGATGACGCCGAGGACGATGACCTTCGACATCAGGTACGCCGAGCGGGAGAGGCCGGTGGCGCGCTCCCGTTCATAGATGACCCGTTCCTTGATCAGCTCACGTACGGAGTTGGCGGCGCCCGAGAAGCACATGCCGACCGCGAGGATCAGCATGATCGTTCCGGCGTCGCCGTTGAACTTCGACGGCGGCTTGGGCGGGGCGAGGCCGAAGTCGGCCGGGATGACGACGCTGACGATGCCGAGGACCGCCGGCAGGATCACCATCAGACCCAGGAAGCCCTTGTCGGAGGCGATCACCGAGGTGTAGCGACGGATCAGGGTCCACAGCTGCGAGCCCCAGCCCTGCGGCTTGGGCGGCCTCACCGCCTGCGGGGGCGGCATCTGTACGGACTGGGCGGCGACGGCGTCGATGTCCGCGGCGTACATCTGGTAGTGCTGCGAGCCCTTCCAGCGGCCCGCCCAGTCGTAGTCGCGGTAGTTCTCGAAGGCGGAGAAGACGTCGGCCCAGGTGCTGTAGCCGAAGAAGTTCAGCGCTTCCTCCGGCGGGCCGAAGTACGCCACCGAGCCGCCGGGCGCCATGACCAGGAGCTTGTCGCAGATCGCCAGCTCGGCGACCGAGTGCGTGACGACCAGGACCGTACGGCCGTCGTCGGCGAGGCCGCGCAGGAGCTGCATGACGTCGCGGTCCATGCCCGGGTCGAGGCCGGAGGTCGGCTCGTCCAGGAAGATCAGCGAGGGCTTGGTCAGCAGCTCCAGGGCGACCGACACGCGCTTGCGCTGGCCACCGGAGAGGGAGGTGACCTTCTTCTCCTTGTGGATGTCCAGCTTCAGCTCGCGCAGCACCTCGTCGATACGGGACTCGCGCTCGGCCTCCGTGGTGTCGGCCGGGAAGCGGAGCTTGGCCGCGTACTTGAGGGCCTTCTTGACGGTCAGCTCCTTGTGCAGGATGTCGTCCTGCGGGACCAGACCGATGCGCTGGCGCAGCTCGGCGAACTGCTTGTAGAGGTTCCGGTTGTCGTAGAGGACGTCGCCCTGGTTGGCGGGCCGGTAGCCGGTGAGCGCCTTGAGCAGGGTGGACTTGCCGGAACCGGAGGGGCCGATGACCGCGATGAGCGACTTCTCCGGGACGCCGAAGGAGACGTCCTTGAGGATCTGCTTGCCGCCGTCGACCGTCACCGTGAGGTGGCGGGCCGAGAAGGAGACGTCACCGGTGTCGACGAACTCCTCGAGCTGCCCGCCGACCAGGCGGAACGTCGAGTGGCCGACGCTGACGATGTCGTTCGGGCCGATCAGGACCGTCGAGGACTTCGCGATCGGCTGGCCGTTGACGTACGTGCCGTTGTGCGACCCGAGGTCGTGGATCTCGAAGCGGCCGTCGGGCGTCGCCGTGAACTCGGCGTGGTGTCGCGAGACCTGGAGGTCCGAGACGACCAGTTCGTTCTCCAGGGCGCGGCCGATGCGCATCTTGCGGCCGAGCGCCAGCTGGTGGAACGTCGTCGGGCTGCGATCACCGTAGACCGGCGGTGCCCCCGCGGCGCCGCCGGAACCCGGGGTCTTCTGTACGTACTGCTCGGCGGGGCCGCCCTGCTGTTGCGGTACGTGGGGCTGCTGGGGCGGCTGGTGGTGCTGCTGGGCTTGCTGGGCCTGCTGCTGGTGGTGCTGGGGCTGCTGTTGGTGGTGCTGTGGCTGCTGCCAGTTCTGCTGCTGTGGCTGTACGGGGCCTGCTGCTGGGGCGCGTGCTGCTGCGGCTCGGCCTGCTGCTGGGCGTGCTGCTGCGCGCGTACATGGCCGCGGGCGCGCCGGCGGCGGCGGCGGAGAGGTTCAGCCGCGGGCCGTCGGTCGCGTTGCCGAGGTGCACGGCCGAACCGGGGCCGATCTCCATCTGATGGATTCGCTGGCCCTGCACAAAGGTGCCGTTGGTACTGCCGTGGTCCTCAATGACCCAACTGCGCCCGCTCCAGCTGATCGTGGCGTGACGCCAGGACACCCTGGCGTCGTCGAGCGCGATATCTCCCTGCGGATCACGTCCGAGGGTGTATGGCCTGGACGCGTCAAGCGTCCAGGTCCTTCCATTCAATTCCAGTACGAGTTCCGGCACTCCATGCCCCACTGAGTTGTCCCCCGAGCTAGCCCCCGTCGATGGGGAGTCTAGGGATGTCGAACATCGGGAGGAACTATTTCAGGAGGAGGCCTCTGACCGAAAGTCGGGCATTGTGAAGACTGGGTACGGGCCTGTGCGGTTGCCTCGCCGAGGAATCGTTTACGGAACCGTTGACGGAGAAGAAATCGCCCTGGAGAGTAGTAAGCGCCCATCGTTGCCCTTATACGCATGAGATGCGTGAAACTCATGTTTCGTATGGAGCGCGAGCAGCGTGACAAAGGGGCGGCGCACTGCGGTTCGGGGGTCTTATGGAGGCCGGTGCGGGCAGGGGCGAAGGCCGGGGCTCTCCGTCGGGCGTGCGGTCAGGCGTGCGGCCGGGCGTGCGGTGGGGCGACGTACCGCTGTGTGCGATCGCCGCGGTGAGCTGGGCGCTGGTCGGCATGGCGGGGACAGCCGCACTGGGGCTGCACCTGCTCGGCGCGGACTCCTTGGGCTCTCTCGGGCCGATGACGGCCGCGACGGTGGCGCTCGGCGCGGGAGGTTCGGTCACCCCGTCCGGTGACGTATCGGCGTTCGGCCTGGACGGGGCCGAGGCGACCACGGGCATCGATATCGCGCCACTGGGTGTGGGGCTGGTCGGCGCGCTGCTCCTCGCCCACTTTTTCCTGCGGTCCTTGCGTGCGGCGGGGGTCGTGATAAGCCCTGCCGAACTCGTCGCGCGCGCCGGCACGGTGATCGTGCTGTTCCTGGCGATGCTCGCGGGGCTCGTCCGGGCGGGTCACGACGTCGTCACGATCGACGGCGAGCGGCTCGGTATCGAGGCGGGGATCGGGGATGGGACCGGGGAAGGGGTCGGGGAAGAAGTCGGGGAAGGGCTCGACCGGCTGCCTGGTGGGGTCGGTGACAAGCTGCGCGATGGCCTCGGGGATATCGGGGATACCGGGGGCATCGGGGGCATTGGAGGGCTTCTACCCGACCGGCTCGGGGATCTGGCGCAGGCGAAGGCCTCGGTCGGGTTCACCGTCGACGCCGCGCCGACACTGTTCGGCGGGACGGTGTGGGTGGCCGGCGTCCTGCTCATCGCGTTGCTCGCGTCGCGCCGCACTCCGCTGCCGCGCGGCCTCACCGGGCTGCACCGGGCGGTGCGGCCCGCGGCTTCCGCGCTGGTCACGGTGGCGTTGGTCGCGGTCGCCGCGGGGTTCGCCGCGGCTGCGTACGCGATGGTCGGCGACGCCCACCCCCGGCGGATCGCGGGAGCCGCGCTGCTCGGGGCGCCGAACGGCGTGTGGCTCGGCGTCCCGGTGGGCCTCTTCGTGCCGTGGGACGGCAGGGCGACGGGCGTCCTCACGCGATTCTTGCCGGAACCGGTGGACGACCTGCTGTCGGGCGGCTCCGAGCGGGCGCTCACCTTGGGGCGTCTCACCGAACTGGACGGCAGGGTATGGCTGTTGGGGGTGGCGGCGGCTCTGCTGATGTTGTTCGCGGGGGTGCTGGGGGCGGTACGGACTCCGCTGGCCAGGGAGGTTTCGGTGCCCACGCCGGGGGCCCTGGTGTTCGCCGGGCGCTGCGGGGTGCGGCTCGGGGCCGTGACCGCGGCCGGGCTTCCGCTGCTGGTGTGGCTGACCGGGGTGTCCGCCGACGCCTCCCTGTCCGTGTTCGGCATCGACGCGTTCGACGCGGGCATCGAGCTGCACGGCCGCCTGGGGGGCGGCGGCGCTGCTCGGGGCGGCGTGGGGGTGCGCGGCGGGAGCGGCGGGGGCACTGCTCGCGTACGT
>RBWT01000313.1 GCA_004010275.1 Streptomyces huasconensis | reverse complement strand
CAGCTCGGCGGTCTTTCCGCCCGTCGACTCCTCGCTCCCGCAGCAGGGCGGCAGCGTCCAGACGCCGTACCAGCCGGGCCCGTACGCCCCGTCGACGCCGGCCCCCACCCCCACGCCGGGCTATGGCTACCCGCCGCAGCAGGGCTACGGCTACCCGCAGCAGCCAGGGCGCGCACACCCCGCCCCCGTACAACCTCTCCCCGCAGCCGGCCACGACGGCGTCCCCCGTCGGCCCCTCGGGCTCGGGCGGCGGCAAGCGGCGGAACATGCCGGTGATCGTCGGCTCGATCGTCGTCGCGCTCATAGCCATCGGCGGCCTGATCACCGCGCTCTCCCTCAGCGGGGGCGGGGACGACGGCAAGGAAGCCTCCGAGGAGAAGTCGAAGACGCCGGTGGCGGGGCACAAGGGGCCTGATCGCACCCGGACGATCGAGGTGGAGCAGTGCAAGGAGCCGGAGACCGCCTACAACGACGAGACCAAGGTCAAGGTCCCCGACTTCACCTTCAAGGACTGGAAGTCCGTACTGTCGTGCCTCCAGGCCGCCGGGTGGCAGTACGACCCGCGCCGGATCAATGAGAACGCCTACGGGGAGGACACCGTCATGCGGCAGCTCCCCAAGGAGGGCTCGGACATCGACCCGAAGAACCCTCCGAAGTTCCAGCTGGACATCTCCACGGGCAACCCGGCCTAGTTCTTGACCCGGCCCAGTTCTCCGGTTTCCTGCGACGAGGGCCCGGTACGCGCACTTCCGCGTACCGGGCCCTCGTCGTCCGCGGGTCCTACAGATGGCCAGGTGTCGTACGGAGGGTCCTGAAGGTCCTACAGGTAAGGCCCTCCCGTACGGCCCGCAAGGCCGCCCTCGTCGTCGTCATCGCCGCCACCCACGCCCGGCGGCAGCGCACGCCGCATGGACTCCAGTTGCGCCCGCGCCGCCATCTGCTGCGCGAACAGCGTCGTCTGGATGCCGTGGAAGAGGCCTTCAAGCCAGCCGACCAACTGGGCCTGCGCGATGCGCAGTTCCGCGTCGCTGGGGGTCGCCTCCTCCGTGAAGGGCAGGGAGAGCCGCTCCAGTTCCTCGACGAGCTCAGGGGCGAGGCCGTCCTCCAGCTCCTTCACCGAGCTGGCGTGGATCTCCTTGAGGCGCACCCGGCTCGCCTCGTCGAGAGGAGCCGCCCGCACCTCCTCGAGCAGTTGCTTGATCATGCTGCCGATGCGCATGACCTTGGCCGGCTGTTCGACCATCTCCGTCACCGGAACCTCGCGGGATTCGTCGTCTCCGCCACCACCGAGAGCCATTCCGTCCTGGCCCACGACCAGGACTTGGGGGCTCTCCGGTGACCGTTCGCTCCTCGGCATCTCCATGCCGCCATTCTCTCGCACCCGTACATCACACATCGGTGGTGCCCCCGTAAGACGGTGATCCACCCTCAGCCGCGTCGCAGGCGCAGCCCCAGGAAGCCGGCGCCGAGGCCGAGGCCGATGAGGATCAGCCCGCCGCCGAGCGGCAGGACCCGCAGCCCCGGGAGCACCGGCTCCGCGGGCGCCGGCTGCCCGGCGTCGGCCACGGTGTCGCGCTGCGTCACGTGGACCTGCTCTTCCTCCCTCGGCGGCACCGGGGGAGGTGGCGCCGAGGGCTGTGGTGGATCGGGCAGCGGCACATCGGCGCGCCCCGGCCGTGCCCGGCCCTCGCCCGCGCGGCTCCCCGCCCGGGGCGTCTCGTCGACGGTGGTGACGGGCCCCCGGGGGGCGGGCTGCGCCGCATGCGTCACGGCCGCGTGCGTCACGACGGCGGGTACGAAGGCCATCAGGACCGCGCTCAGCGTCGCCACCAGGACCGCACGGAGAGTACGACGAGTACGACGAGTGTGAAGCGTACGGAGAGTACGGAGAGGACGGAGAGTCACCCACGAAACAGCCACCGCACCGGTCGCCTCCCGCTGTCGGACCCAAGGGTCGGCGGCACACGAAGGGGCCGTCGGGAGACCCGAGGTCAGAGGAACATCACGCCAGTGACAGCGTCACACGGCACGATGGCTGCGGCGCGCTGACCGCGCCCGACCGGGGGATGGCCGCCCCTACCGCGTGAGCAGCACCTTTCCGATGTGGCTGCTCTCCTCCAGGACCCGGTGCGCAGCCGCCGCGTCCCGCATCGGCACCGTCCGGTCGACGATCGGCCGCACATGGCCGCCACCGATCAGCGGCCAGACGTGCTCCCGCACCGCCGCGACGATCGACGCCTTCTCGGTGGCCGGACGGCCGCGCAGGGACGTGGCGGTGACGGCGGCGCGCTTGTTGAGGAGCGTGGCGATGTTCAGCTCGCCCTTGACGCCGCCCTGCATGCCGATGATCGCGAGCCGGCCGTTGACGGCGAGGGCCCGTACGTTGCGCTCCAGGTACTTCGCGCCCATGTTGTCGAGGATGACGTCCGCGCCGGCTCCGTCCGTGGCCCGCTCGATCTCCTCCACGAAGTCCTGCTCGCGGTAGTTGATGAGGATGTCGGCGCCGAGTTCCCGGCAGAACGCCAGCTTCTCCTTGCTGCCCGCCGTGACGGCGACCTTCGCGCCGACCGCCTTGGCGAGCTGGATCGCCATGGTGCCGATGCCGCTCGAACCGCCGTGCGCGAGCAGCGTCTCGCCGGGCCGCAGGTGGGCGATCATGAAGACGTTGGACCAGACGGTCGAGGTCACCTCGGGCAGCGCGGCCGCCGTCACGAGGTCGACGCCCTCGGGTACGGGGAACAGCTGGCCGGCCGGTACGACGACCTGCTCCGCGTAGCCGCCGCCCGACAGCAGGGCGCACACCTCGTCGCCGACCGCCCAGCCGGAGACGCCGGGGCCGAGCGCGGTGATACGGCCCGCGCACTCCAGACCGGGGTACGGGGACGCGCCGGGCGGCGGGTTGTACGCGCCCTGCCGCTGCAGCAGATCGGCGCGGTTCACGGCACTGGCCACCACCTCGACCAGCACCTCGCCCTCACCGGGCACGGGATCGGCCACCTCGGCCCACACGAGCGCGTCAGGGCCGCCGGGTTCAGGAATCGTGATCGCATACATGCGGCCGAGGCTACTCGCCCGCCCCCAGAAGGGGCGCGAGGAACGACGCGCCCAACTCAGCCCGGCCCCGTAAGCGCGGGGAACTGCGCGCCCAGCCACAACACACCCGCACCCTGGTCACGACCAGCACATCAGGGGCGCGGGGAACTGCGCGCCCAGCCACAACACACCCGCACTGACACTGGCACCGCCAGCGGCACCCGCCCCCGCCAGTCCCCCACCGGCCCCTCAGTCCGTCGGCAACGGCCTCACATCCGGCGCAATCACCGTCTCCGGCGTCGCCCGAACAATCGTGATCAGCCGGTCCGTCAACTGCAGCTTCCCGACGGCCGGATCGTCGTACCCCAGCACCCGATGCCCCCGTACGACACTCACGACCAGGTCTTCCGTCTCCCGGACGCCCCGCCCCACCTCGGCCTTTATGACCGGCCGCTCGACGAGGTCAAGTCCCGTGCCCTGCTGGATCAGGTCCTCCATGACCATGCCCGCACTCGGGCTCAGCACGGACAACCCGAGCAGCCGCCCCGCCGCGCTCGCGCTGGTGATCACCGCGTCGGCACCGGACTGCCGCAGCAACGGCGCGTTCTCCTCCTCGCGCACCGCCGCCACGATCTTCGCCCCGCGGTTCATCTGCCGCGCGGTGAGGGCGACCAGCACCGCCGTGTCGTCGCGCTGCGTCGCGATGATGATCTGGCGGGCGCGCTGCACCTCCGCACGCAGCAGCACGTCACTGCGGGTGGCATCGCCGACGACACCCGCGTACCCCTCTGCCGTGGCCGCGTCGATCACCTTCTCACTGGGATCGACGACCACGATCTGCTCCGGTTTCAGGCCGGTCGCGCAGACGGTCTGGATCGCCGAGCGGCCCTTCGTCCCAAAGCCGACGACGACGGTGTGTTCACGCAAGTTGGACCTCCAGCGGGACAGACGCCATTCCTCGCGCGTCCGTTCCGTGAGCACTTCGAGGGTCGTGCCGACCAGGATGATCAGGAAGAGCACGCGCAGCGGCGTGATCAGGAGGATGTTGGTGAGCCGGGCGCTGTCGCTGTACGGCACGATGTCGCCGTAACCGGTGGTGGAGAGCGTCACCGTGGCGTAGTACGCCGCGTCGAGGAAGTCGACCCTCTCGTCGGAGTTGTCGTGGTAGCCGCCACGGTCGATCCAGACTATGAACGTCGTCAGGGCGAGCACCAGCAGCGCCATCACCAGCCGCCGGGTGACCTGCCGCAGCGGCCGTTCCACCACCCGCTGGGGCAGCTTGATCCGGTGGGTCGTGTGGTGCTCCGCGGGGTCACGGGCGATCGCGTCGTTGCCGGGGAGTTTCACGTGAAACACTCCCCGCTGCCGCCCTGGCCCGGCCGGTCCGGCTCCAGCCCCGCGCCGACCGCCCCGCCGAGATCCCCGGGCACGACCCACGGCAGGTCGAGGATCTCCAGCTCCTGGCCCTTGCGCGCCCCGCCGGGCGGTACGACCGCGAGCCCGTCGGACTGCGACGCCGCGCAGCATCGCCGGGCCGTTGAACCGCAGCGGCACGGCATGCTCGGCCCGCAGGGTGACGGGCACCAGGCGGGTGTCGTGCGGGTGCCCCTGCACGTCATCGCGTACGGGCGCGGTGTACGCCGCCTCCACCGCGCCGCCACCGGAGCCCGCCGCGCGCCCGATGAGCGTACGCAGCAGGGGCTCGGCCAGTGTGAGCAGTCCGGAGACCGCGGCGAGCGGGTTGCCCGGGAGCCCGACGAGGTACCGGCCGGGACGGAGGCGGGCCAGCAGCATCGGATGCCCCGGGCGCACGGCGACGCCGTCCACGAGCAGCTCCGCGCCGAGGCGGTGCAGCGTGGGGTGGACGTGGTCGACCGGGCCCGACGCCGTGCCGCCCGTCGTGACGATCAGGTCGGCCGTGGAGGACGTGAGCGCCTGGTGAAGGGCCTCGGCGTCGTCGCCCAGCCGCCGGACCGAGGTGACCTCGGCGCCGAGCGCGCGCAGCCAGGGCGGCAGCATCGGCCCGAGCGCGTCCCGGATGAGGCCTTCGCGGGGCGGGCCCTCGGCCAGCAACTCGTCTCCCAGTACGACGACTTCGGCGCGCGGCCGACGGACGACGCTGAGCGTGTCGTACCCGGCGGCCGCGGCCAGCCCGAGCACGGCCGGGGTGACCAGCGACCCGGCCGGCAGGAGGTGGTCCCCGGAACGGCACTCCTGACCGCGCGGCCGGATGTCCTGCCCCGGCACCACCTCGCGCAGCGCGAGCAGCCTGCCCTTGTCGTCGATGTGGCCGTGCTCGGCGCGCAGCACCGCCGTGGCGTCCCGCGGGATGCGGGCGCCCGTCGCGATACCGACCGCCTCGCCGTCCGCGAGCGCCACCGCGAGTCCATGTCCGGCGAGGACCCCTTCGGCCCGTACGGCCCAGGGGCCCGGGCCCGCGACGGCCCAGCCGTCCATGGCGGAGGTGTCGAACGACGGCAGGTCGGTGAGGGCGCTGAGCGGAGCGGCCAGGGTCAGGCCAAGGGCCTGGTCCAGCGGTACGGACACGGAGGCACCGCCGCTCCGGGGCACGGCCTGCACGGCGCGGGCACGGGCGGCGGGCCACGGGGTGATGTCGTGCTGTCCGCCCCCGCCCTGGCTGGGCCGGGGGCTCCTACCGGTGGCGGGGCGGGCGTCCAGGGCGTGCTGTCCGGGTGGTGGAGCGGGGTGGCGTGGGG
>RBWT01000312.1 GCA_004010275.1 Streptomyces huasconensis | reverse complement strand
TGCCCCCCCGCCGACCGACGCCCCCAGAAGGGACCGGTGTGAAACCATGGCGCGTGCCGCGCTGTTCGACGTCGACGGAACCCTCGCCGACACCAACCACCTCCATGTGACCACGTGGTGGGAGGCGTTCCGCCAAGCCGGTGAGAACGTCGCGATGCACGACATCCACCGCGCCATCGGCCTCGGCTCGAGCGACCTCATCGCCCACCTCCTCGGCGACGAACGCGACCGCGGCCTCGACGACGAGATCAGCGCCGCCCACAGCACCCTGTACGCCACGTACTTCGACCGGCTGCCCGCGCTGGAGGGCGCCCGCGACCTGCTGCACGCCTTCCACGGGCGCGGGTGGCGCGTCGTCCTCGCGACCTCGGCGGGCGGCGGGGAACTGGGCGCGCTGCGCCGGGCCATCGACGCGGACGACGTGATCGCCGGCGTCGCGAGCGCCGACGACGTGTCCTCGGGGAAACCGGCCCCCGACGCCGTGCGGCACGCCCTGGACATCGCCGGATGCGGCCCGGACGAGGCGCTGTTCATCGGTGACACCGTCTGGGACATGCGGGCCGCGTCCCGCGCGGGCGTACGGAGCATCGCGCTGCTCTCGGGAGGAATCCCGCGCGGCGACCTGGAGGAGGCCGGTGCCTCGGCCGTGTACGCCAACCCGGCCGATCTGCTGGACCAGTTGGACGCCGAGGTCCCCGCCACCACGGCGTGACCCCGGGGGAGCATCAGGGGAGAGAGGGAGACCGACCGGCCGCACCCCAATGCGGCCGGTCGGTGAGGCCTGCGTCCCTGTGCCGTTCCGACGCTTCACTCACCGGCCGCGTGTGCCCCGAAAACGCCCCGTCATTCCCTCGTGCACCGTTACGGACGACGCCTTGAACGCGCGCACGTATCGTCCGGCGCCGAGCCGTTCGGCCAACGCCCGAGCCGCCGCAGCGAAGTCCGAGACGCTTTGCGGGAAAGGCTGTTTGGCCCCAGGTTCGGAGGGCAGGCGGAAAACGTGCTTCGGACCGGAGGCGCGTTCGCGGGAGCGGTGTGTCGCTGCCCGGTGGATGCCTGTCACGGGGCGCCTCCGTTTCCCGCGGTTCCTGTTGGCGGCACCGTTGAGGAGCGATTTTCTGATGCTTACCGACCTGACTGCATACTCCGCCCGTCGTCGTTCGTCGACCCGGCACCCCCACAACGACGCACCCGACACCGCGGCGGACTTCGCCCGCCTCGCCGCCCTCGAGGACGGCCCCGAGCGTGAACTCCTCTGCGAGGAGATCGTCGAGGCGTGGCTGCCCATGGCGCACCGCATCGCCGGCCGCTTCCGCAACAAGGGGGAGAGCCTTGAGGACCTCCAGCAGGTCGCCGCGATGGGCCTGGTCAAGGCGGTCAACCGGTACGAGCCCGGCCGCGGCGCCTTCGAGAGCTACGCCGTGCCCACCATCACCGGTGAACTGCGGCGCCACTTCCGCGACCGCATGTGGGACGTGCGCGTGCCCCGGCGCGTCCAGGAGCTGCGGAACAAGGTCCGCGTCGCGCGCCGCGAACTGCTCGACCGGCCCGGCCAGCGGCCCCGAGCCCCAGCATCACCGAGCTCGCCGAGCACGCGGGGCTCACCGGAGGACGAGGTGAAGGACGGCATGGAGGCCATGGAGGGGTACAGCGCCCTGTCGCTGGACGCCGAGATCTCCTCCGCCGACCCCGACGGCTTCAGCCTCGCCGACACCCTCGGGGCGCCCGACCCGGCGTACGACTGCATCACCGACCGCGAGGCCGCCAAGGCGGGCCTGCGGCAGTTGCCCGAGCGCGAGCGGACCATCCTGTACCTGCGCTTCTTCGAGGACATGACGCAGAGCCGGATCGCCGAGGAACTGGGCATCTCGCAGATGCACGTCTCGCGCCTCGTCAGCCGCAGCTGCGCCCGCGTCCGCGCGGAGGCCGACGCCGGGTACGACGGCGCCGAGCACGCGCCGCCGCGTGATCCGCCCGCACCACAGCCGTAACCGCAGCCGGCGGCGGGCACGCGCCGCCGGCCGGGCGACCCACCTGGTCAAGGGGTGTTGCGCCCGGTTGCCGGATGCCCGGATTGGACGGCGTCCCGCCAGGGAACGCGTGTCCCATGCCGCTTGACCGAACCCGCGCGCCCGTTTTCGAAGCCCTCGCCGCATACCGCGACCAGGGACGGATCGGCTTCACACCGCCGGGCCACGAACAAGCCCGCGGCGCCGACCCCGCCGTACGCGACGTGCTCGTCGAGTAGGCCCCGCCGCACCCACCGGGCCCCGCCCCGGGCACAGAGAACAGAGAACACCGAGGAAACGGAGCACCACCCATGGACCCCATGGACGAGCGGAACCCCCCGTCGCCGGGCCAGGACGGCAAACCCGTGCCCAGGGACCTGCCGGACCAGCAGGCCTCCGACGAGCCCGACCCCTGGGAGGCCGACGAGAAGACGTCCACCACGGGCAACGCGCCCGAGGACGCGGACGACGACGTGCCCGACACGGACGAGGCGGGCACCGGCCGACGCGGCTCGGCCGAAGCCGAGACCTCGCCCACCGACGACCCGGAGCCACAAGAGCCCACCGCCTGAGAGCAGCCTCCCAGGCGTACGCGCTTCCCCCCCCGACGCCAGGCCGCATGGCACGCTCGCCGTGCCGCGCGGCCCGTCATGGGCGACGCTGGTAGCACGCGTACGCCGGCGCAGGAGACCGGCGGCCGGAGGTGCCGATGGAGCCCGTGGAGGCGCTGGAACGGATCGCCTTTCTGCTGGAGCGCGGCCGCGCCCCGACCTACCGGGTGCGGGCCTTTCGCACCGCGGCCGCGGTGATCGGGGCCCTGCCCGACGGCGAGACCGCACGGCGCGCCGCCGACGGAACGCTGGAGTCCCTCAAGGGAGTCGGGCCCAAGACCGCCGGCGGACATCCGCGAGGCGCTCGCCGGCGGGGTGCCCGGCTATCTCGAACGGCTCGAAGGCGAGGCGGGCGACCCGCTCGCCGAAGGCGGCGCCGAGCTGCGGGCCCTGCTGCGCGGCGACTGCCACCTGCACTCCGACTGGTCCGACGGCGGCAGCCCGATCGAGGAGATGGGCCGGGCCGCACAGGCCCTCGGCCACGAGTGGGCGGTGCTCACCGACCACTCGCCCAGGCTCACCATCGCCCGCGGACTCTCCCCGGAGCGGCTGCGCGAGCAACTCGACGTGGTGGCCGACCTCAACACCCGCTGGGCGCCCTTCCGGCTGCTCACCGGCATCGAGTGCGACATCCTCGACGACGGCTCCCTCGACCAGGAACCGGAACTGCTCGACCGCCTCGACGTGGTCGTCGTGTCGGTGCACTCCAAGCTGCGCATGGACGCCGCCGCGATGACCCGCCGCATGGTCGCCGCCGTCAGCAACCCCCGCGCCGACATCCTCGGCCACTGCACCGGCCGGCTCGTCACCGGACGCGGCAGGCCCGAGTCGCAGTTCGACGCCGACGAGGTGTTCGCGGCGTGTGCGGCGGCGGACACCGCCGTGGAGATCAACAGCCGTCCCGAGCGCCTGGACCCCCCGCGCAGGCTGCTGCGCCGCGCCGTGGACGCGGGGGTCCTCTTCTCCGTGGACACCGACGCGCACGCCCCCGGCCAGCTGGACTGGCAGGTGTTCGGGTGCGCGCGGGCCGAGGAGTGCGGGGTCCCCGCCGAGCGCGTCGAGCACGACCTGGACGGCGGAGGAGCTGCTGGCCTGGACCCGTCGGAGCCGGGCCAGAGCCACCGCCTGACCGTAGCGCCGCGCGGCCGGTCTACGGGGTGTCTGCGGCGGCCGCGAGCACCCGGTCCGGCGTGAGCGGCAGTTCGCGCAGCCGTACGCCCGTCGCATGGTGCACCGCGTTGCCGATGGCGGCGGCCGTCCCCACGATGCCGATCTCCCCGATCCCCTTGCTGCCCATCGGGTTCAGGTGGGGGTCCTCCTCCTCGACCCAGTGCGCCTCGATCGCGGGCACGTCCGCGTGGACCGGTACGTGATAGGAGGCGAGGTCGGACTCCGCGAAGTCGCCGAAGGCCTTGTCCAGCGTGCTGTGTTCGGTGAGCGCCATCCCCAGCCCCATGGTCATCGCGCCGACGAACTGGGAGCGCGCCGTACGGGCGTTGAGGATGCGCCCGGCGGCGTAGACACCCAGCAGGCGGCGCACACGTACCTCGCCGGTCACGATGTCGACACCCACCTCGGCGAAGTGTGCGCCGAACGCGTGCCGCGCGTACTCGCTCTCCGCGTCCGCCGTGCCCGCCGTGTCGGCCGTCGCGCCCACACCCTCCGGCGGCAACTGCTGCCCCTGCTGCCCCGAGAGGCGCTCGGCCAGCTCGTACAGGCCTCGTGGACGGCCCAGCCCCACGAGGCCGTGCCGGAGGAACCACCCGCCAGCGGCGCGTTCGGCAGGTCGCTGCTGCCGACATCGGCCCGCACCCGCTCCACCGGAACGCCGAGCGCGTCCGCGGCGAACCCTGCGCCGAGCACGGTGCTGCGCGCCCGTACCGATGTCGGTGGCGTTGACGCGGATCAGGAAGCTGCCGTCCGGGTAGGCGTGCGCGCTCGCGCGGGACGCGCCGCGAACGCCGGATAGGTCGCGGCGGCGACGCCGCTGCCGATCAGTACGGGTCCCTCGGCACGCGAGCGGGGCCGCGGGTCACGCGCCGACCAGCCGAAACGGCGGGCCCCCTCCCGCAGGCACTCGACGAGGTGACGGCTGCTGAAGGGCTTGGAGCTGTCGGGTTCCGTACGGGTGTCGTTGCGCAGCCGCAGCTCGACGGGGTCGATGCCGAGGCGCTCGGCCAGCTCGTCCATCGCCGACTCCAGCACATACATGCCCGGCGCCTCACCGGGCGCCCGCATCCACGAGGGGCTCGGCACGTCGAGCGGTACGACCCGGTGCGTGGTGCGGGCGTGCGGCGAGGGGTACATCACGCGCGTGGCGGCCGCCGCCGTCTCCACGAACTCCTTGACGCGCGAGGTGTACGAGGCCACCTCATGGATCACGGAGACCAGCGTGCCGTCCGGCCGCGCGCCCAGCCGCACCCGCTGGAGCGTCGGCGAGCGATGCCCCACCACGGCCGCCAACTGCCGCCGGGGCAGGGCGAGTTTGACCGGCGCCCGGTCATGCGGGCGGCCATGGCGGCGAGCACGACATGCGGCCGAGGTGTGCCCTTGGAACCGAAACCGCCGCCGACATGTTCGGAGACGACCGTGATCCGCTCCTTGGGCAGCGCGAACATGCCCGCGAGGACATAGCGCACGGTGGTCGCCCCCTGGCTGGAGTCGTACACCGTCAGCCGCCCGTCCTCCCAGTACGCGGTCGCCGCGTGCGGCTCCATGGGGTGGTTGTGCAGCGGCGGTACGCGGTAGACGACATCGACCTGGGCGGGCGCGGCGGAGAACGCCTCCTCGGCGTCACCGCGGACGTGCTCGCCCGAGGTGCCGTCGGTGTCCTCGGGCACGTACGCGTCGGCGTGGTCGGCGGTCAGGGTGACGTCGTGGGGCTCCTCGGCGTAGGTGACGTCGACGGCGGCGGCACCCTCACGGGCCGCCTCCAGCGTCTCGGCGACCACCAAGGCGACGTACCAGCCGCGGTGGGGCACCCGCGTGTCCTGCAGCACCGCGAGGGTGGCGTCCTCCGGTTCGACCAGGCGC
Source organism: Streptomyces huasconensis (assembly GCA_004010275.1). GTDB lineage: Bacteria > Actinomycetota > Actinomycetes > Streptomycetales > Streptomycetaceae > Streptomyces > Streptomyces huasconensis. The sequence goes on along the minus strand of RBWT01000312.1, from coordinate 246 downwards.
GGCGCGTTCAGATGGCTGAGGACATCGATGACTCCGGGCAGGGCGAGGGCCGCCGTGTCGTCGAGGGCGGTGATCTCACCGCGCGCCACGGTGGCGGGGACCGGCAGGCGTACGCGCACCGTCGGGCGTGTGCTCGGCGGCGTACCGGGCGGCCCCGGTGACCTTGGCGGGGCCTTCCCTGCGCTCGGCGGGCGCCCCGAGAGCGCTGACGCTGGTGGTGTCCGGCATGAGGTGTTCTCCCTGAAG
>RBWT01000311.1 GCA_004010275.1 Streptomyces huasconensis | reverse complement strand
CCTCGGGCCCCCTCCCCCCAGTCGCCAGGAACGGCCCCCCGCAATCCCCCCGGATTTCCCCCTCGGAAAGTCCTGACAGCAAGTACGACACGCGTCGTGCCCGAAGGGTTGCACGGCGTCGCCGAGAAATTTTCGCGCGGGCGTGCGGTGCGCGGTTTCGGGGTGCCGACGCGCGGGGGCGGACGTAGCGTTTGACCCAGGAGTGTTGATGTCCGGTCGGACACCCCCTGTCGAGCTTCGAGAGCCTGGAGAGATGATGTTCGGTGTCGTCACGAAGATGAGCAGGCCGGTGGCCAAAGCGATCTCCAAGAGGACCGGCCTCCCGGTGCAGACCGTCACCCGCGGCATCGAGATGCTCGCCCCCGTGGTGATCGCGGTGGTCTCCAAGAAGGCGGCGCGCCGGAAGGGCGGCAAGGGCTAGCCCTCCGGGGGGGCGTCCCTCACGCGTACGCGGTGAAGCGCTCCGCCGTCTCGCGCAGCACCTCTCCCCCGTCCCGCGCCCACAACGCCTCGTTGAAGATCTCGACCTCGACCGGGCCGTCGTACCCGGCGTCCTCCACACATGCCCGGATGGCCTTGAAGTCGACGCTGCCGTCACCCAGTTGCCCCCGGCCGAGCAGCGCGCCCGCGGGCAACGGCGTGATCCAGTCCGCCAGTTGGAAGGCGTGCAGCCGGCCGCCCCGACCGGCCCGCGCGATCTGCGCGGGCGCCTGGTCGTCCCACCACACGTGGTACGTGTCCACGACCACGCCCACCTGGTGCGCGGGGAAGCGCTCCGCCAAGTCGAGGGCCTGCCGCAGCGTGGAGACCACGCAGCGGTCGGCGGCGAACATCGGGTGCAGCGGCTCGACGGCCAGGCGTACGCCCCGCTCCTCCGCGTGCGGCCCGAGGACCGCGAGGGCGTCCGCGACGCGCTCCCGTGCCCCCGGCCAGGTCGCGGCTGCCGGGCGGCAGGCCGCCCGAGACGAGGACCAGGGTGTCGGTGCCGAGGGCGGCCGCCTCGTCGATCGCCGCGCGGTTGTCGTCGAGGGCACGCGCGCGTGCCGCCCGGTCGGGGTCCGTGAGGAAGCCGCCCCGGCACAGGCTGGTGACCGTGAGGCCCGCGTCGCGCATGAGGCGGGCGGTGCGCTCGACCCCGTACTCCTGGACCGGTGCGCGCCACAGGCCGACGGCGGGGATGCCCTCCTTGGCGCAGCCGTCGGCGAGTTCGGGGAGGGAGAGCTGCTTGACGGTCTGCTGGTTGACGCTGAGGCGGGTCAGCGGCAGCGCGGCGGTGCTCATTGCGGTACTCCATGGACGGTCAGCAGCGAGCGCATCCGGGACGCCGCCAGGGCGGGGTCGGGGAACAGGCCGAGGCCGTCGGCCAGTTCGTAGGCGCGGGCGAGGTGCGGGAGCGAGCGGGCCGACTGGAGGCCGCCCACCATCGTGAAGTGTGTCTGGTGCCCGGCCAGCCAGGCGAGGAACACCACGCCGGTCTTGTAATGGCGCGTGGGGTTCTCGAAGAGGTGGCGGGAGAGGGCGACGGTGGGGTCGAGGAGGGCGCGGAAGGCCTGCGCGTCGCCGGTGTCCAGGACGCGCACCGCCTCGGCGGCGAGCGGCCCGAGCGGGTCGAAGACGCCGAGCAGCGCGTGGCTGAAGCCGTGGCCGTCGCCCGCGATCAGCTCGGGGTAGTGGAAGTCGTCGCCGGTGTAGCAGCGCACGCCCTGCGGGAGGCGGCGGCGCAGGGCGACCTCGCGGTCCGCGTCCAGGAGCGAGATCTTGATGCCGTCGACCTTGTCGGGGTGGGCGGCGATGACGTCCAGGAAGGTGTCGGTCGCCGCGTCCAGGTCGGCCGAGCCCCAGTAGCCCGCGAGGGCGGGGTCGAACATGGGGCCGAGCCAGTGCAGGATGACCGGTTCGCTCGCCCGGCGCAGGAGGTGGCCGTACGTCTCGGCGTAGTCGTCCGGCGAGGTGGCCGCGGCGGCGAGGGCGCGCGACGCCATCAGGATCGGCTGGGCGCCGGCCGCCTCGACGACGGCGAGCTGCTCCTCGTACGCCTGGACGATCTGCGGCAGCTTCGCGGGCGATGGCAGCTGGTCGGTGCCGACGCCGCAGGCGATGCGGCCGCCGACCGCCTTCGCCTCGGCGGCCGAGCGGCGGATGAGTTCGGCGGCGTACGGCAGTCCAGGCCCATGCCGCGCTGGGCGGTGTCCATGGCCTCGGCGACGCCCAGGCCGTGCGACCACAGGTGGCGGCGGAGGCGAGCGTGGCGTCCCAGTCGACGGCGGCGGGGCCGTCCGGGGAGACGTCCGCGAAGGGGTCGGCGACGACGTGGGCGGCGGAGAAGACGGTGCGGGAGGTGGGCGGCGGGCCGCCGGCGGCGATCCGGAGAGGTTCGCCGCGCGGGGTGTACGCGCGCGTGCCGCCTCCCTCGGCCGGCAGCAGCACCTGAAGGGGCCCGGTCAGAGCTCGATCTCCGGTACGTCGAGGCGGCGGCCCTCGGCGGAGGACTTCAGGCCCAGCTCGGCGAGTTGCACGCCGCGCGCGCCCGCGAGGAGGTCCCAGCGGTAGGGCGCGTCGGCGTAGACGTGCTTGAGGAACAGCTCCCACTGCGCCTTGAAGCCGTTGTCGTACCCGTCGGGGCCCTGGTTGTCCGGGACCTCCTGCCACTGGTCGCGGAAGGAGTGGGTGGCGGGCAGGTCGGGGTTCCACACCGGCTTCGGTGTCGCGCCGCGGTGCTGTACGCGGCAGCCGCGCAGCCCCGCGACGGCCGAGCCTTCGGTGCCGTCGACCTGGAACTCCACCAGTTCGTCGCGGTGGACGCGCACCGCCCAGGAGGAGTTGATCTGCGCGATGATGCCGCCGTCCAGTTCGAAGATTCCGTACGCGGCGTCGTCGGCGGTGGCGTCGTAGGGCTTGGCGTGCTCGTCCCAGCGCCGCGGGATGTGCGTGGCGGTCAGCGCCTGGACGGTGCGTACGCGGCCGAACAGCTCGTGCAGGACGTACTCCCAGTGCGGGAACATGTCGACGACGATGCCGCCGCCGTCCTCGGCGCGGTAGTTCCAGGAGGGGCGCTGGGCGGACTGCCAGTCGCCCTCGAAGACCCAGTAGCCGAACTCGCCGCGCACGGACAGGACGCGGCCGAAGAAGCCGCCGTCGATGAGCCGCTTCAGCTTGAGCAGGCCCGGCAGAAAGAGCTTGTCCTGGACGACGCCGTGCTTGACGCCCGCGTCCCTGGCCAGGCGGGCGAGGCCGAGGGCGGCGTCCAGGCCGGTGGCGGTCGGCTTCTCGGTGTAGAGGTGCTTGCCCGCGGCGATGGCCTTCTTGAGGGCGTCCTCGCGGGCGGCGGTGACCTGCGCGTCGAAGTAGATGTCGACGGCCGGTTCGGCGAGGACCGCGTCGAGATCGGTCGAGAAGTGCTCCAGGCCGTGCTGTTCCGCGAGCGCGCGCAGCGCGTGTTCCCTGCGGCCCACCAGGACCGGCTCGGGCCACAGCACCGTGCCGTCGCCGAGGTCGAGGCCGCCCTGTTCGCGCAGGGCGAGGATCGAGCGGACGAGGTGCTGGCGGTGGCCCATGCGTCCGGTGACGCCGTTCATGGCGATGCGCACCGTCTTGCGTGTCACGAGAGTCCCTCCGTCAGCGGGTGGCGAGCGCTTTTGCGGTGTGGCGGGCGCGCACGCTCGGCGTGCACCGAAGTCCTGGGGTCACAGCAAGCGCTTTCTATCTACGGAGAAGCTAGCCTGCCGCACAGGGTTCGGACAAGGGTGCCGGGCCGGCGCAGTGACCGGAGGACGACGAGATGACCGTGACCTTGGCGGACGTGGCGGCGCGCGCGCAGGTCTCCCCCGCCACCGTCTCCCGCGTGCTGAACGGCAACTACCCCGTGGCCGCCGCCACCCGTGAGCGGGTCCTGCGGGCCGTCGACGACCTCGACTACGTCCTGAACGGCCCCGCGAGCGCGCTCGCCGCGGCCACCTCCGACCTGGTCGGCATCCTCGTCAACGACATCGCCGACCCCTTCTTCGGGATCATCGCGGGTGCCGTGCAGTCCGAGATCGGCGGGCCCGGCGGCCGCGCGGGCGGGGAGCGGCTGGCGGTGGTCTGCAACACCGGCGGCTCCCCGGAGCGCGAGCTGACCTACCTCACGCTCCTCCAGCGGCAGCGCGCCGCCGCGGTGATCCTGACCGGCGGCGCCATCGAGGACGCCGAGCACGCCGCCGCGCTGGCGGGGAAACTGCGGCGCCTCGCGGAGGCGGGCACCCGGGTGGTGCTGTGCGGACGGCCGCCCGCGCCGGAGACCGACGCGGTGGCGCTCACCTTCGACAACCGCGGCGGCGGCCGGCGGCTCACCGCGCACCTGCTGGGCCTCGGCCACCGGCGCGTCGGCTACATCGCGGGCCCCCGTGAACGCAGTACGACCCGGCACCGCCTGGAGGGTCACCGCGCGGCGCTGGCCGCGCACGGCGTGGAGGACGACCCCGCGCTCACCGTGCACGGCCCCTACGACCGGCGCTCCGGGTACGACGCCACCGTCGAACTTCTGCGCCGCGCCCCGGAGTTGACGGCCGTCGTCGCCGCCAACGACACGGTGGCGCTCGGCGCGTGCGCCGCGCTGCGGGACAAGGGGCTGCGCACCCCCGACGACGTCTCGGTGGCGGGCTTCGACGACCTGCCGTTCAGCGTCGACGCGGTGCCCGCGCTCACGACGGTACGGCTGCCGCTGCACGAGGCGGGGGCACGGGCGGGACGCATCGCCATGGGCAAGGAGGAGCCGCCGCCGGGGGGTGTGGCGACGGTGCACGGGGAGTTGATGGTGCGGGGGTCCACGGCGGGGCCGCGGTAGGGGCGGCTCGGCGTTCGGCTCAGGCTCATCGGCTCGGCTGCTCCGGCTCGGGCTCATCGGCTCGGCTTCTCCGGTTCACACCAGTCCGCCGATCACCTTCACCCCCTCCACGATCTGCGTGGGGCTGCCGGCCGCGTAGCCGAGGACCAGGCCCGGCCGGTGCGGGAGCTGGGTGTGCCAGGAGAGGGGGTGGACCTTGACGCCGTGGGCCAGGGCGGCGGTGGCGAGATCGGCGTCCGAGCCCGCGTACGTCCGTGCGTCCAGGGTGATCATCAGGTGCAGCCCGGCCGCCGCGCCGTGCACGACCGCTCCCGGCAGATACGTGCGGATCGCGCCGATCATCGCGTCCCTGCGCCTGCGGTGGTGCCTGCGGATGAGCCGCAGATGGCGTTCCAGGTCGCCGGAGGCCATGAGGTGGGCGAGGACGAGCTGCGGCAGGGCCGCGTTGCCGAGATCGATCAGGCGCTTGGCGTCCACCAGCGCGCCCGGTACGCGGGCGGCGCGAGCAGCCAGCCCAGGCGCAGGGCGGGCGCGAGGAGCTTGGAGACGCTGCCCGCGTAGCAGACGTGTTCGGGGAGCTGGGCGCGCAGGGCGGGGACGGCGGGGCGGTCGTCGCGTGCTCGGCGTCGTAGTCGTCCTCGATGACGAGGCCGCCGGCGCGGGCCCAGTCCATCAGCTCGCGCCGCCGCCCGCCGCCGAGGACCACGCCGGTGGGGAACTGGTGGGCGGGTGTGAGCAGGACGGCCCGGGCGCCGGTGGCGCGCAGCGCGTCGACGCGGACGCCGTGGGCGTCGACCGGGACGGGCGGGGTGCCGAGCGGGCGCAGGTGCTGGCGCACGCCGAGTGATCCCGGCTCCTCGACCGCGACGTCCGTGATCCCCTCGGCGCGCTGAACGTCGACGAGCAGCCGCAGGGCCTGGGCCGTGCCGTTGACGATCATCACGTCGTCCGGGTCGGCGACGATCCCGCGGTTCAGGGAGAGCAGCGCGGTGACGGCGGCGCGCAGGGCCGGGGTGCCGCGCGGATCTCCGTACCCGAAGTCGGAGGGTGTCAGCCCGGCGAGCACGGCGCGCTCGGCGCGCAGCAGCCGCGCGCGGGAAGGCGGCGAGGTCCGGCAGCCCCGGGGTGAGGTCGACGCGGGCGGG
>RBWT01000310.1 GCA_004010275.1 Streptomyces huasconensis | reverse complement strand
CCCGCGGCCTCCACCTTGACAGGGTGGCGAGCACTCCAAACTGCTCCACAGGACCAAGCATTGTGCGAGCACTAGTCTCGCACAAGGTGTTGCGTGCCCCCAACGGGATTCGAACCCGTGCTACCGCCTTGAAAGGGCGGCGTCCTGGGCCACTAGACGATGAGGGCTAAGGGCCCACCTGGGCGCTTTGCAGCGCGTCGGGGACGTGAGAAGCATATGGGATGCGGGGAGCTATCGCCAAAACGGTTTAGTCGGCGGGCCCCGGCGCGGTCGGCGAGGCCGGTGCCCCGGGCCGGTTCTCCTTGGGGAGATGGCGGCTGACCTCCGCCTTTGTCAGGCCGAGACCGCCCAGCCTGATCTCGTCCCAGGCCTGCAGCCGCTTGGTCGTACGGTCCAGGTAGAGCACGGACGCCTCCACCGGGTCGGGGTACTTGCCCTCGACCGCCCGCAGCCCGCTGCCGCCCGTCGACCCCTCGACGCGCAGCCGCGTGCCCCCGTCCATGACCTCCATCTCCTGGCGGTGGATGTGGCCCGCGAGGACCAGCGGCACCTCGCCGTCCGTCTCGCGCGCCGTCGTCGGATTGTGCGCGATCGCCACGTCGACCGGAGTGCCGGCCGCCCGCTCGGCGCGCAGGGCCGAGGCGAGCCGTATGCCGGCCATGTGGTGGACGGAGTCGCCGTCAGGCCTCACGGAGCGGTCGGGGGTGTACTGCGGGTCGCCGATCCCGGCGAAGCGCAGGCCGGCGACGGTCTCCGCCTTGCCGTCGTCGAGCACGTGGACGTTCTTGAAGCGCTCCAGGTAGCGCTGCGTGGTGAACGAGTCGTGGTTGCCGCGCACCCACACGTAAGGGACGCCCAGCTCCTTGATCGGGTCGAGGAAGGGGTTCTCGGCCGCGCTGCCGTGGTCCATCGTGTCGCCGGAGTCGACGATGACGTTGATGTCGTACTGCTCCACGAGGGAAGCGATGATCTTCCAGCTCGCCGGGTTGAGGTGGATGTCGGAGACGTGCAGGACCCGCATGGTCGTGGGGTCCGGCTGGTACGCGGGAAGCGTGGACGTGACGTCGTACAGCTTGGTCACGTTGGTGACCAGGCGCGCCAACTCCTGCTGGTAGACGTCGAATTCGGTGACGATGCTGCGGGCGTTGCCGACGACCGAGGGGGCGCTGCTGAGCAGGCCGGAGAACTTCGGTTCCAGGACGGACTTGGGGTTCCAGGTGGCGTACGCCGCCGTGCCAGAGGCAGCGAGGAGGGCGAGGGCCAGGCCGCCCGCGGCGAGCGCGCGGCGCGGGCGGCGGTAGACGGCGAGGCCGAGTGCGGTCGCGCCCGAGACGACGGCGACACAGGAACGTACGGCCAGGTCCAGCGTGCCGTGGCCGACGTCCCGCGCCACCTCGTCCTGCAGCCCCGAGAGCCGCTCAGGGTGGTCGACGAGGGCCTGGGAGCGCACGGGATCGAGGCGGTCCACGTCCACGTCGAGGCGGATGGGGGCGATGTGGGAGCGCAGTTCCAGGGCGCCGAGCGGGGAGACGTTGATCTTCGTGCCGCCGGTGAGGGACGGGCGGAGCGTCATGCGGGTGTCCATCGGGCCGACGGGCGCGCGCACGCTGCCGACGATCAGGAGGCCGAGCCAGGCGCCGAGCAGGACGACCGTGAGCAGGCCGAGGGCGCGGGTGTAGGGGTGCGGTGGGCTGACCAGTTCGCTGACGGGATGGGCGCGGCGGGCGCGGTAGTGGCCCAGGAGGGCGCGGACCGCCCTTCGTACGCGCTGCGGGACGACCGTGACGTCGCGAGCCATTGGTCCCGTATGCCCAAATGGGGCGGGAGGTATGCGGGAAGGTGTGCCGGGACGGGGGCAGCGGCGTGGCCGACAATGGGGGAGTGCTGGAGATGACGCGCGAGGAGTTCGAGGAACTGGTCGGCGAGGCTCTCGACCGGATTCCGCCGGAATTGACGCGGTTGATGGACAACGTGGCCGTCTTCGTCGAGGACGAGCCGCCTGCCGACGACCCCGAGTTGCTCGGGCTCTACGAAGGGACGCCGCTGACCGACCGGGGCGAGTGGTACGCGGGTGTCCTGCCGGACCGCATCACCATCTACCGGGGGCCCACGCTCCGGATGTGTGAGTCGCGTGAGGACGTGGTCGCCGAGACGGAGATCACCGTCGTGCACGAGGTGGCCCACCACTTCGGGATCGACGACGACCGGCTGCACGCGCTCGGGTACGGGTGAGGGTACGGACACGGGTGCGCGCCCGGCCGGGTGTGCGGGAGCGGGTGACGTCCGTGTCCTCTTGCGGGCCGCGGGAGTTGGGCAGTGCGTCCCCGTTCTCAGCGCCCCAGGAGGTGCTCGGTCGTGCGCCAGTTGTACGTTCCCGTCCGTTGGGCCGCGGTCGCGGTGGCCGTCGCGGCGACCGCGGGCTGCATGAGCATCGGTGACGACGGGGACGCGCCGCGGCCCGGGCGCTCCGCGGGTGACGGCGGGACCGCCGTGTCCGACGGCCGGCCGGTGGCCCGGGGCGACGACATCGCCACGGGCGGTGAGCGCGGGCAGGGCCGGGACAAGGGCAAGGCCAAGGGCAAGGGCAAAGGCAAGGCCAAGCGCAAGGGCGAGAGGGGCGGCGCCTCCGGGGGCGACGGCTCGGTCCCCGAGGCCGGGGAGCCGTCGGAGTCCGCGGCGCCTTCACCCGCCGCCCCGAAGCCGACGAAACAGCCCGGCAAGCCCCTCCCGCCGCGGCCGAAGCCGACCCCGACACGGACGACCGAGGAGCCCCAGCCGCCGAAGCCCTCCTCGTCCGACGCCGGCCCCGACCACCCCGGAGCCCTCCTCCTCGGCCGACGGGTCGGGGCAGGGCGCTCAGCTTCAGCGGCGCAGCGCAGACGGTGATGAGCGGGAACCGTCGCCGGAGGCGGGACCGCGGTAGACATATGTGCAGGTGGGAGGCCTTTTGGTGGGGGCGGTTTGCCATATGGGGTGGGGGGTGCGTATGGTGGTAGATCGTTTGATCCCATTTGCCCGGCGCCGACACAGAAGAGCGCCGCGTGGCGCGTACTCTCCCTTGCCGTGGCTGACCGCATCGAGGCGGTCCATTGCGAAATCACGGAGTTGACGGGCGCGTGCCGAGACTCCGGAAGGTTTCGCATTTCGTATGTCCATTTTCAGTTCTGACCACGCCGTCCTGCCCGAGAACGAGATCGTCACGAACGAGATCGTCACGAACGAGATCGTCACGAACGAGATCTTCACGAACGAGATCGTCGAGAACGAGGTCGTAGAGGCTGCCGTCGAGGCCGTCGAGGCCGTCGAGGCCGTCGAGGCCGTCGAGGCCGCCGCGGTCGCCGGGGCCGAGGACGTCACCGAGGTCACCCCCGACGCCGACGCCACCGCTGAGGCCGACGCCGACGCCGAGCCCGAGATGACCTTCACCGATCTCGGTCTGCCCGAGGGCATCGTCCGCAAGCTCGCGCAGAACGGCGTGACCACGCCCTTCCCGATCCAGGCCGCGACCATCCCGGACGCCCTGGCCGGCAAGGACATCCTCGGCCGTGGCCGCACCGGCTCCGGCAAGACCCTCTCCTTCGGTCTGCCGATGCTGGCGACCCTCGCCGAGAGCGGCCGCACCGAGAAGAAGAAGCCCCGCGGCGTCATCCTCACGCCGACCCGTGAGTTGGCGATGCAGGTCGCGGACGCCCTCCAGCCCTACGGCGACGTGCTCGGCCTCAAGATGAAGGTCGTCTGCGGCGGTACGTCCATGGGCAACCAGATCTACGCCCTGGAGCGCGGCGTCGACATCCTCGTCGCCACCCCGGGCCGCCTGCGCGACATCATCAGCCGCGGCGCCTGCTCGCTGGAGAACACCCAGATCGCCGTCCTCGACGAGGCCGACCAGATGTCGGACCTGGGCTTCCTGCCCGAGGTCACCGAGCTGCTCGACCAGGTTCCGTCCGGCGGCCAGCGCATGCTGTTCTCGGCCACGATGGAGAACGAGATCTCCACGCTGGTCAAGCGCTACCTGAACAACCCGGTGACGCACGAGGTCGACAGCGCCCAGGGCAACGTCACGACCATGACGCACCACATCCTCATCGTGAAGCCCCGCGACAAGGCGCCCGTCACGGCCGCCATCGCCGCGCGCAAGGGCCGCACGATCATCTTCGTCCGCACCCAGCTGGGCGCCGACCGCATCGCCGAGCAGCTCTGCGACTCCGGTGTGAAGGCCGACGCGCTGCACGGCGGCATGACGCAGGGCGCTCGTACGCGCGTTCTTGAGGACTTCAAGAAGGGCTACGTCAACGCCCTCGTCGCCACCGACGTCGCCGCCCGCGGCATCCACGTCGACGGCATCGACCTGGTCCTGAACGTGGACCCGGCCGGCGACCACAAGGACTACCTGCACCGCTCGGGTCGTACGGCCCGTGCCGGCCGCTCCGGCACGGTCGTCTCCCTCTCGCTGCCGCACCAGCGCCGCCAGATCTTCCGTCTGATGGAGGACGCGGGCGTCGACGCCACGCGCCACATCATCAACGGCGGCGGCACCTTCGACCCGGAGGTCGCCGAGATCACCGGCGCCCGCTCGATGACCGAGGTGCAGGCCGACTCCGCGGGCAACGCCGCGGTCCAGGCCGAGCGTGAGGTCAAGGAGCTGACCAAGGAGCTGGAGCGCCAGCCACACGCCGCGCCGCCGAGCTGCGCGAGGAGGCCGAGCCGCCTCACCGCGCGTGCCGCCCGTGAGCGCGGCGAGGACCCGGAGGTCGCCGTCGCCGAGGCCGCCGCCGCGGCCGAGGCCGTCGTGGAGGCCGCCGTCGTGTCGGTCCCCGAGCAGCCCACCGCCGAGCGCCCGGTCCGCGAGGAGCGTGTCTCGTCCTCGTCCTCGTCCTCGTACGAGAACCGTCGTCCGCAGCGTGATGAGCGCGGCAACTACGAGCGTGACCGTCGCGGCGACCGCGGTGGTGACCGTGGCGGCTTCAACCGTGACCGTCGTGATGACCGTGGCGGCGACCGTGGTGGTTTCCGTCGTGATGACCGTCCGTCGGGTGGCGGTTTCAACCGCGACCGTCGTGACGACAACCGTGGCGGTGGCTTCCGTCGGGACGACCGTCCGTCCGGTGGCGGCTTCAACCGTGACCGCCGTGACGACCGCGGCGGCGACCGTGGCGGCTTCCGCCGTGACGACCGCCCGGCCGGCGGCCACCGCGGCAGCGACCGTCCCTTCAACCGCGACCGTCGCGACGACCGTCCCTCCGGCGGCTTCCGCTCCGGTGGCCACGAGCGCCCGGCGTACAACCGCGACCGCTCCGGCACCGGCACCGGCACCTTCGGCCGCCGTGACGACAAGCCGCGCTGGAAGCGCAACGGCTGAGTCAACCGCCCTCGCGCGGTGACGAGTTGAACCGATGGGCCCACCCTCTCCAGGGGGTGGGCCCATCGTCGTTCGTACGGCCGCCCCGGGCATCGGCACACACTTCTTCCGCCTTCGACAGCGATACCCGATCGGATGGCGGGGCGTGTCCCGCTATGCTCGGGGGAGCACCACGGAGGACCGTTAGCTCAATTGGCAGAGCAGTGGACTTTTAATCCATTGGTTGTGGGTTCGAGTCCCACACGGTCTACGGAGAAAGCCCAGTTCGGGGAGGGTCCCGACTGGGCTTTCGTCGTGTTCACCTCGGGCACTTCTTGTGCAGCCAGATGACGGCGCCGCCCGCCGAGATGGATACCTTCACGGCCGACGTGCCGGGATGCTCCTTGGTGATCGGCTCGTCGCAGCGCCAGCAGTACCGCACGCCCTCGCTCATCGCGGCACCGGCCGGGCGGCCCGCATGGCCGCGCCGAACAGGGTCTGGCCCGTGCGGCACCACGGGAGGCTGGTGGAGCACACCTTGCAGGTTTTCCGGTGCTGCTGGGATGCCTCGGAGAGGTGGGTGTACGCGCAGGGGCGGCAGCCGCGGGGGAACCAGTGGGCTCCGCTGCCGTGGGCGTCCACCTGGCGGGCGCCGAGGTCGACGGCCTCGTTGTTGTTGAG
>RBWT01000030.1 GCA_004010275.1 Streptomyces huasconensis | reverse complement strand
GTCGGTTCCGGGGCCTTCATCGTCGTAGATCAGTCGTAGTGCAGTTGTCGGCCCGGTCAGATCCTGACCTGCACGGCGCGGGCGAGGCGGTCGTGCAGGCCGCGGCCGTCGCGGTCCCAGATCAGGGCGGGAATGGCCACGCACAGCAGGAGACTGCGGGCCAGCACCCGCCCGAAGCCGAGCCGGCCGCCGCCCTCGGCGACGACACGCAGCCGGAACAGGGCCTTGCCCGGGGTGCAGCCGACCGTGCCGACGGTCAGCAGGCTCATCACGAAGAAGATGCCGAGGGCCCAGTTGCCCATGGCCTGCTGATCACCGCGGGCGAACAGACCGTATGCGATCACCAGGCACAGACCCCAGTCCACGGCGATGGCGCCGATGCGGCGGCCGGGGCGCGCGATCGATCCCGGCCCCTCCTCCGGCAGTCCGAGCTGCTCGCCCCGGTACCCGAAGTCGACTCCGGCGTCCTCCGCGGCCGCGCGCGGGCCGGACAGCCACGATCCGATTGCTTGCCTGTTGTCCACCCGTCCACGGTACTGCGCCCGGTTTCGTACGGGGACGCTCGGGTCAGATGTACGAGGGCGGGCGGGGCCGGTGCGGGCTCCGGCCGCCGGGCATTCACCGCCGGGGCGGTTAACTTCGGCGAAACAAATGGGTCATGCTTGAGAAATCCCCCGTCCCTATGGTCGGGTCCCAGCGTGTGCCACCGCACTGGCCGCACCACGAGCTGCAACCCCGTCCCGCCCCGGGCGGGAGTAGGAGGAGTTGGATGTTGTTCCAGAACGCCGACGACGCGAAGAAGTACATCGCGGACGAGGACGTCAAGTTCATCGACGTCCGCTTCTGCGACCTGCCCGGTGTCATGCAGCACTTCACGATCCCGGCGGCGGCGTTCGACCCGGACGAGGAGCTGGCCTTCGACGGTTCGTCGATCCGTGGCTTCCAGGCCATCCACGAGTCCGACATGGCGCTGCGCGCGGACCTGTCGACGGCGCGCGTGGACCCGTTCCGCCGCGACAAGACCGTCAACATCAACTTCTTCATCCACGACCCGATCACCGGCGAGCAGTACAGCCGTGACCCGCGGAACGTCGCGAAGAAGGCGGAGGCGTACCTCGCCTCGACCGGTATCGCGGACACGGCCTACTTCGGCCCCGAGGCGGAGTTCTACGTCTTCGACAACGTCCGCTTCCAGACGTCGGCGAACGAGAGCTTCTACCACATCGACTCCGAGGCCGGCGCCTGGAACACCGGTGCGGTCGAGAACAACCGCGGCTACAAGGTCCGCTACAAGGGCGGCTACTTCCCGGCCCCGCCGGTCGACCACTTCGCCGACCTGCGCGCCGAGATCTCCCTGGAGCTGGACAAGAACGGCCTCCAGGTCGAGCGCCAGCACCACGAGGTGGGCACGGCGGGCCAGGCCGAGATCAACTACAAGTTCAACACGCTGCTGGCCGCGGCCGACGACCTGATGCTCTTCAAGTACATCGTGAAGAACGTCGCCTGGCGCAACGGCAAGACCGCGACCTTCATGCCGAAGCCGATCTTCGGCGACAACGGCTCGGGCATGCACGTCCACCAGTCGCTGTGGTCGGGCGGCACCCCGCTCTTCTACGACGAGCAGGGCTACGCCGGTCTCTCGGACACCGCGCGCTACTACATCGGCGGCATCCTCAAGCACGCGCCGTCGCTGCTGGCGTTCACCAACCCCACGGTGAACTCCTACCACCGCCTGGTCCCCGGCTTCGAGGCCCCGGTCAACCTGGTCTACTCCCAGCGCAACCGCTCCGCGGCGATGCGCATCCCGATCACGGGCTCGAACCCGAAGGCCAAGCGCGTCGAGTTCCGCGCGCCGGACCCGTCCTCGAACCCGTACCTGGCGTTCTCGGCGCTGCTCCTGGCGGGCCTCGACGGCGTCAAGAACAAGATCGAGCCGGCCGAGCCGATCGACAAGGACCTCTACGAGCTGGCCCCCGAGGAGCACGCGGGCGTCCCCCAGGTCCCGACCTCCCTCCCCGCGGTCCTCGACGCCCTGGAGGCGGACAACGAGTACCTCCAGGCGGGCGGGGTCTTCACGTCCGACCTGATCGAGACGTGGATCGACTACAAGCGGACGAACGAGATCGCGCCGATTCAGCTGCGGCCGCATCCGCATGAGTTCGAGCTGTACTTCGACATCTAGAAAACACGCAGGCCAGAGTCGCCTCGTAGCGCTCTGAGCGGCATCTGAACCGTGGGCCGTGCCCTTCCCCCGTCAAGGAGGAGAGCACGGCCCATGGTTTTTCGGAGCCCGTGGGGTCGTCATCGACGTCCCGTATGGGTGGAAGCGCAAGGCGTTACCGCCTGCCTCCTCCTTCGACGAGCCGTACCGCCATCACGCCTCCGTTGTCCAAACCGAACACGAGATGGTCGCCCGCCTGGGCAACGGAAAAGACTTCGCGGCGGACCGGGATCTCCATCATCTGTCGCAAGTCATCAGCAGCCCACACACGTACCGACCTCTCGGTCTGGCCGACACTTGCCATGCCGGCACACGTGGCGAACCTCACGGGTTCGATGCCATTCACCCATCCATGGTGAAGATCCTGTACGTCAGTCCGGCAGCCGTCAGCTGGATCGAAGACCCACACCGAACCTGTACCGACCAGATCGTCCTCGTCCTCCGTGTTATGGCTTGTGACAGCCAAGAGGGCCCGGTCCTCGGCGTCGAGGACGCATAGAGAGCCGAACTCGGCGTCGGGGACGCCAAGGAATCGACCATTTCGCCACTCGTGGGATGCCAGAGACTGACGACGCCGCCGCTGAACTCCCCTGGCCAGATACCGAAGTGGCCGGTGAGCACCGCGATGAGATGTCGACCACCGACGTCGAGCGCACAAAGCTCTCTGATCAGGCCCTCTTCGCTACTGATGCTCTGGATGACCTCGTCTGTGGGGAGGTCCCAGACGGACACCCTGTTCGTCTTCTCCTCCCTGGTGGCAAAGGCGAGAGACGGGCGGCCATCGATGTCCGCGGTGCACAGTGTGTCGATCCTGGGGCCCGTCAGACACCGGATCACACCACCGGTGCTGGGGTCCCAGATCTGAATAGCGCCTTCCTCCCGGTCGCCGCTGGCGATGGCCAGGCATTCTCGATCCGAGATTTCCACGGTGCACAGGCTCGTGACTGACGCATGAGGGAGGTCGATCCGGCCAAGCAGCGTGCCGTCGGCTACATCGTGGACCTCAACCTTCCCAGCCATCCCGCTACTGGCCACAGCTATCCGGCCGTGCACTTCCAGTGCGGCCAACGAACCGATCCAGGCACCAGGCTCTCCGAGTTGGTCCGGCTCAGCGCAGGTGTCCAGGTCCCACAGCCGTACCGTGCAGTCTGCGCCCGCACTCGCCATCAGCGTCCCTTCCGCTGACTCCACGGTGCACAGAGCGCCTACCCAACCGTCGTGGCCCTCCAGTCGTCGGATCTCGCGACCTGCTGCGGGATCCCAGAGCACCGCAGTTCCGCTCTCATCGTCGCCGTAGCCGGCGGCCAGCAGGGTCCGGTCCCCGAAGCGGACGCCGACAAGTTCGAAAAGGGTCCCCTCTCCGCCTTCGAGTACCTGAACCTCACGACCGGTCAGATCCCACAGCACAATAGGATCGTGGTCCCCAATGGACTCGCTAGTCGCGAGGAGGGGGCCGCCCTCGCAGTGCAACACTGCCAAGTGGTCGGGGCTGTCGTAGGTGAAGAACGCGCGGACGGTATCGCCGGTGATGGGATCCCAGAGTCGCACCTTGCAGCGCCCCTCCTCATGACGTGTCAGAAGAGCAAGCAGAGTACGACCTTCTGCCTCGACAGCACCCATGCCCTCGATCGCATGGGTGCGGGCTCGGAAGCTCCGCACAGCCGCCCCTGAGTCCGGATCCCAGACCGTCACACGCCGACCTCGGCCTCTACTGGCCAGGAGAGCGCGGCCTTCCACATAGAAGGCACACAGTTGATCGATCGGCTGGTCGCGCCCACGCAGCGTACGAACCGGCGCGCCCGTCTCGGGGTCCCAGATCCGCAGGTCTCCGTCCTGCCCGGCACCGGCGAGGCACGTCCGGCCGCCCATCGTCACGGCGCACAGCGCACCGATCCACCCCGAGGGCTTCGTGAAGGTACGGACCGTATCGCCCGTGCCCGGGTCCCAGAGACGGATGCCGTCGTCACCGACGCTCGCGAGCAGTTCGCGACCGCCGGAGCGCAGGGAACAGAGAGCAGCAACCTGTTTGCGGTGCCCTTCAAGGACGGCTACCTCCGTCGAAGGGGCGACGGTAGACCACACGGCTCGGTATGGTGCGGCGATCTCAGATGCGCGATAAGTAGTTCCGAGGTCTTCCTGTACCTCCGTCACACTGAACAGAGCCGCCCGCTCCGCCGCGGGGGCGTCAAGGGCACGCGGCGTGTGACGGAGCAGCCGGGCGCGTTGGCGTCCCTTGTCCGTGACCGCAAGGCGAGCCTGCGGTACGAGCCGCCGCAGATCGGCGTAGAGCGGATATTCGTCCTCTGCCAGCAACTCGTCGATCACACCTCCTCGGCCGGCGTGTACACCAAGGGACCGCAGCAGGTATGCGGGGGCCGCAGCCCAGCCTGTCTGCGCCCCAACAACTATGTAGGCGCGTGCGAGCTCACGCTCATCACTGACCGACAAGGCCACATCGGCGCGTACGGTCCGCAGAGAATCACTCAAGGCCTGGTGAAAGAGCCTGAAGGTGACGCCGTCCACATCTTCGGCACTGGTGGTCTCGACAAGAAAATTCGCTGCGGAGGAACGGGCGAACCCGAAGAGTTCGCTCTCCGCGGGAGCGGTACTGAAGAGGGCGGTCAATGCGGTGCGCCACAACCCGATGGACAGTCCGGGCGCCTCGGCGTAAGCAAGCGGGGTGAGCAATTTCTCCGCGGAGAGGAGACCAATGTCCGGCAGCAGACGCAGATATTCACGGAGGGAGGAATCCACCGTGACAGGAAACGACATCCTGCACGGATCTACGGCTGTCGCATCATGCATTCCATGGGCGCGGGCGACCAGCCCGGCGACCAAATAATTACCGTCGGCCAGAGCCGCGATGCGCTCGGCCACGGGACGGGCGACGTCATCGTCCGCATAGGGGTTACCGGCACGCTCGTCACCTTGTAGCTGGAGTGTGGACAACGCATAGGCAGTGAGGTCTGCAACCGAAGTGAAGGCCGGCGCATCCAGGTCCACGATCCGGGCCGTTCGCCCGAAGGCACCCAGAAGGTCTCCCGCGTCATCCCTGCGCCTGGTGCCGACCATCACCCGCACCCGGAGATCCGCACAAGTCTCCGCCAGCGGCACCATGATGTGATGGATGATGGCGCGTGCCTCATCGGTGGTGCCGGCTTCGTCCAACGCGTCGACGACCAGTGTGAAGGTTCGATCAGGCCGGGCCTCCAGACTCGCTCGCAGAGACGGCAGCAGATCAATGACTTGCTTCGGCATGGCCGCCGAAGCGGCACGTGCGATCTCTTGTGCCACCTCCAAAGCCGTTTTGCCCTTGGCGTGCACCGCACAGGAAATGGCGCCGAGTGGGGCGCGGATTGCCGTGTCACCGGGCGGTAGTTCCGCGGCGATCTCACGGTCAGCGGTGGTGATGATCCGCCCCAGGACAGCCGATTTGCCGGAGCCCGGTGCTCCGGTGACCACCAGTGCTTGACGATGTGGAGAGACGGCGGTGATCCATTGAGTGATCTCTCGGAGCGCGGCGGCACGACCTCGGAAGCGAAAGCCCCGTTCCGCTGCTGTACCGACGCCTCGGGCACGTGGGTGCCAGTGCCTGCCTGCCTCGGGATCCGTGTCGAGGGACCAGCCCCATGAGGTCAGGGATGTCTCGTCAGCCGCCTCCAATGACCAGTCGATGAGGTGGTGCAGCTCCTGATCAGGAAGCAACCTGTCGATGGCCCGCACGGACAGCGCACGGGCGTCACCGGTGGCAGTGTGCGCTTGGCTCACCATGCCGATGACGGCCTGATAGACCGGTGACCAGACGGCTGAGCCGCTGAAACCCGCCTTGACCGGGTAGCGGGACACCAGGTTGTCAAGGCGCATCCAGCCGTACCCGAGAGCTTCCCCGACCGCTCCGTGCACGGAGTTCCCGAGCACACCGTCGGGGAATCCGAACGACCACCAGTCTGTGCCGACAACGTCCTCCGCGGTCGGCCCCCGCAACCGGGCCGCAAGGCGGCCGGCACCGCTTCGGCCAAGCGCAGCACCGCCACGTCCTGAACCTCGTGATCGTCGCCCGGTGGCAGTATCACCTCGGAGACTCGGACCCTGCGGCGCATGACCTCTTCTGCCTTGGGAAACGCCACCCAGAGTTCGGCGTGCCTCTTCCACGCCACGTCCACCACGTGGGCACAGGTCAGCACCCTCCGGCCATCGATGAGGAAACCCGACCCCAGCGGTCTCATGTCCCGTTCGGTCAAGTGGACGGATACGACCCATGTATCGCGCCCGGGCCGGGGTCCCGGCGAAACCGTGTTCATGCCGGCGGCGCGACTGCATCCGCCCCAGCGCTGGGCTCCCATGTCAAGCTGATCTCGAAGTTCGCTTCCGTCGCGGCCTTGGCCACGACCCAGTTCGCGCTGCCGTTCACCTTGAGGCCGAACTTCACCTGAACCTGGTCCGGTTGCAGCTCGGCGACTCTGCGCAAGACTGTGCGTGCGGCATCCACCGCAGGACCGGCAGCGTCACGGACACGGCCGACGATGTCGTCCGCGGACACGGGTTGCCAGTCGTCGCCCGGCTCGACCTCGAACCGGACCACCGTCTCGTCGTCCAGTGCATACGACACGAACTGCGTCGCCACCTTGCCCCCTCGCTTCACGTTGGGCGAGGAGTCTACTGCTGGGTGAAAGGCCGACACCCCAGTGACGGGGGGTGGCCTTGTAGGGGCGGGTTCAGCCGAGCGGCACCACCCGATAATGAGTCGTCAACCGCCCCGTGTCGTCCAGGACATGAAAGGCGACTGACGGCGGCAAGTCCCTGTGTACGTGATGGGCCGCGTCCGTCTGGGGTTCCCAGGGGAGGCGGAGGGTCGTGGTCACGCCGGGGGCCACCAGGAGTGGGCGGTTCGCGAAGGTTGTGGCCGCGGGGGTGTGGGCGTGGCCCGCCAGGAATGCCGTGATGTTGGGGTGGCGGGTCGTCAGGGCGGCCAGGCGGGCCTCGTCGAACTGGCGGATCTCGTCGACGTACGGCGTGTGCAGGGTGACCGGTGGGTGGTGGAAGGCGATCAGTGCCGGTACGTCCGCCGGGAGCTTCGCCAGGGTGTCCGTCAGCCACGTCAGGGTCTCGTCCGTCAGTGTGCCGTGGGGGCTGCCGGGGACCGAGGTGTCGCAGAGGGCGAGGGTGAAGTTGTCCGTGGTGTACGACTGGTTGATCGGGGAGGTCGTCGGCGGCTCGCCCAGCAGGTGCTGGCGGAACGCCGCGCGGTCGTCGTGGTTGCCGGGGCAGGTCAGGAGGGGGTGGCGGGTCGTCAGGAGCTCGCGGGCCGCCTCGTACTCCTCCGGTGTGCCGTGGTCGGTGATGTCGCCCGTGACGATGACCGCGTCCAGGTCGTACGGGAGGGTGTTCAGGTACTCCATCACCGCGCGGGTGCGGGCGACGCTGCGGCCGGCGTCCTCCTCGCGCGTGTCTATGTGGGTGTCGCTCACGTGGGCGATCACCGTCTGCTTCGGGGACGGTGGTGTCGGCATCGTGGTGGACGTCCTTTCTCGTGGTTCCGGCCTCAAGGGGCGAGCGGCCGTCGCCGGGCCGCCGCCGAGCTGCGCAGGAAGCGCACCGACGGGGTCGGCGGGCCGTCGGCCTGGGTGGGGTCGCCCGGGGTGACCACCGCGCGGACGCCGTAGACCTCGGCGATCAGTTCCTCCGTGATCACCTCCGCGGGCGTGCCCGCCGCGTACGCCGTGCCCTCCTTGAGGATCAGTACGTGGTCGCAGAACATCGCCGCCAGGTTGAGGTCGTGCAGGGCGATCACGCTGGTGACGGGGAGGTCGGCGACCAGGGAGAGCAGGTCCAGCTGGTGCTGGATGTCGAGGTGGTTGGTGGGTTCGTCCAGGAGGAGTTCGCGGGGTTCCTGGGCCAGGGCGCGGGCTATCTGGACGCGCTGGCGTTCGCCGCCGGAGAGGGTGTGCCAGGACTGGGCGGCGCGTTCGGTGAGGCCGGTGCGGGCCAAGGCCTCGCGTACCGCCTGCTCGTCGTGGGGCGTGGGGGCCGACCAGGCGCGGCGGTGCGGGGTGCGGCCGAGCCGTACGACGTCTCGTACAGGTCAACTCGGTCTGGGTGGTGGCGTGTTGCTCCACCACCGCGATGCGGCGCGCCACCGTGCGGCGCGGGATGCCGGGGAGCGGGTGGCCGTCCAGGGTGACCACCCCGGAGGCGGGGGCCAGGACGCCCGCCAGGATGCGCAGGAGTGTGGACTTGCCGGAGCCGTTGGGCCCGAGGAGGCCCACGGTGGCGCCGGGTGGCGGGGCGAGGCTGACCCCGTCGACGATGAGCCGGCCGCCGGCCGCCCGGGTGACCCGGTCGGCGCGCAGACCCGCCTCGGCCGCAGCCGTGGTTCCGTACGTCATGTCGTCGCCCCCCGCGTCCGGTACAGCACCACCACGAACGCCGGTACGCCGATGAGTGACGTCACGACGCCCACCGGGACCTCCTGCGGGTCCAGGGCCGTGCGGGCCAGGGTGTCCACCCAGACCAGGAACACCGCGCCGGCCAGCGCCGCGACCGGGAGCAGCCGTGCGTGACCCGAGCCGGTGAAGGCGCGGGCCGCGTGCGGCAGGACCAGGCCGACGAAGCCGATGGCGCCGGCCGAGCTGACCAGGACGGCGGTCAGCAGCGCCGTCGCGCAGCGGCAGGACGAGGCGGGTGCGGGCCACCCGTACGCCCAGTGTCGCCGCCGCCTCCTGGCCGAACGCGAAGGCGTCGAGCGTACGGGCGTGACCGAGGCAGACGAGCAGGACCGCGGCGAGGACGGCCGCGCACAGCCATACGTCCGTCCAGCCCGCCCCGCTGAGCGAGCCGAGCAGCCAGAACAGGACGCCGCGGGTGGTCTCCGCGTCGCCCGCGGTGAGGATGACGAACGACGTCAGCGCGGAGAAGAGCTGCATCGCGGCGACGCCCGACAGGACGACGCGGTCCGTCGTGCCGCCGAGTGTGTGGCTCAGCAGGAGGACGAGCGCGAAGGAGCAGAGCGCACCCACGAAGGCGCCCGCCGAGATCGACAGCGCTCCCCCGCCGACGCCGAGGACGACGACCGCGACCGCCCCGGTCGACGCCCCGGAGGACACCCCGAGGACGAAGGGGTCGGCGAGGGGGTTGCGGAGCAGGGACTGCATGACGGCGCCGCAGACCGCGAGGCCCGCGCCGCAGACGCGGCGAGCAGGGTGCGGGGCAGCCGCAGGTTCCAGACGATGCCGTCCCGGAGGGGGGTCAGCCCTGCCTCGCCCCAGCCGAGGTGTGCGGCGAGGGCCGAGAAGACGTCGGGGACGGAGATGTCGGCGGGGTCGATGGTGACGGCGACCGCCATCGAGAGGACGAGCGCGGCGCCGCCGGCCAGCCACAGCAGCCCCTGCCGGGCGGCGGGGGCGGCCGGGCTCACTTCGCCAGTCCGAACTTCCGCAGCCCGGCGGCCACTTGTTCGATGCCGTCGACCGTGCGGATCGTGGGGTTCATGGCCTGGCCGCTGAGGAGGACGTAGCGCTTCTTCTTCACGGCGGTGAGGTTCTTGGTCGCCGGGTTGGACTCCAGGAACTTGATCTTCGCCTTGGCGCTCTCCGCGGACTGCGACTTGCGGGTGAGGTCGCCGATGACGAGGACGTCGGGGTCGCGGTCGGCGACGGTCTCCCAGTTGATCTGGGGCCACTCCTCGCGGGTGTCGTCGAAGACGTTCTTCGCGCCGAGCTCGCGGGTGATGATGCCGGGGCCGCCGCAGCAGCCCGCCATGTACGGGGCGTCGGAGTTGGCGAACCAGTACAGGAGCGTCGCGTCGGAGGCCTTGATGTCCTTCGTGGCCTGCGTGACGCGGCTCTTCAGGTCCGCGATCAGCTTCTCGCCGCGCTTCTCGACGCCGAACACCTTGGCGAGGTCGCGTACTTCGCCGTAGACGGTGTCCATGGTGAGGGTCTTGACGCGTTTGCCGTCGCCGCCGCCGTCGTTGTCCTTGCCCGCGCAGTCGGTGGGCGAGACGTAGACGGGCACGCCGAGTTCCGTGAACTTCGTGCGGTCGGCGACGCCGCCCTTGCCGACGGTGTAGAGGAAGGAGGCGCTGACGAAGTCGGGTTCCTTGGAGAGGACCTTCTCCAGGGAGGGGTAGCGGTCGGCGAGCCGCTCGACCTTGGCGTTCTCCTTCTCCAGGTTCTTCAGGACCGGGTCGGTCCAGGTGCCGGTGCCCGCCATGCGGTCGGCGAGACCGAGGGAGAGCAGGATCTCCGTGGAGCCCTGGTCGAGGGAGACGGCGCGCTGCGGCGGGGCCTGGACCGTGGCCTCCTTGCCGCAGGAGGCGACCGTGACGGGGTAGCCGTCGGCGCTCTTGCCCTCGGACTTCTGCGCGGCGCCGCCCCCGCACGCGGTGAGCGCGAGCAGTGCGGTACAGAGGGCGGCGGACATACGGGCTGTCGAGGACACGCGATCCCTTGGGTGTCACGGCTCATACGCGGAGCCTGGTCTGCGTCACGACCTCCGCCGCCCGGTGTGCGAGCGGAGGCGCCAGCAGGTCTTCGGACTCGGGATCGGCCGGGCGGGGCGCCTTCCCAGACGTCCGAAGACGCCCAGTGGCCGTGGCCCCGCCCGTCCCCCTCACCGCTGCGCGTCAGTTCCGGATTCGCACCGGATTCCCTGGCCCAGGTGTGGGTTTGACTGGCTTGCGCAAGTTATCACGCGCCCTCACCGGCCCTGCCCCGGCCTGGGTTCCCCCCGGTAGGTGCCGAAGGACCAGCGGTTTCCCTCCGGGTCCTGGATGCCGAACTCGCGACTGCCGTACGGCTTGTCCTCGATCTCCGTGGTGATCTTCACGCCGGCCGCGCGGAGGCACTCGTACAGGTCGTCCACCCGGTCGGTGACGACGTAGGCGCGGCGGTGCCGGGCTTCCCGCAGGCGGCGGTGGCGTTTTGCAGGTCGTACGAGCCGAGCATGACGCCGCCTCCCTCGGGCCAGTCGAGCTGGGCGTGGGCGATCCGGCCGCCGTCCTCGTAGACGGCCGTACGCAGGAAGCCGACGGTGTCGACGAGGAAGTCGATGAGGGCGGGGGCGTCCTGTGCCTGGAGGGCCGGCCAGATCGTGGGGGCGGGGGCGGTGAGCGGCTCGTGCCGCGGGGCCTCGGACATGGCGTCAGTGGTGTCGGTGGTGTCAGGTGTGGTGTTCATGGCTTCCACTCTTCGCCGTCGCCGTGTGCCCCGGCTTGGATATTCCGGCACTCCTCGGCCAGCCAGCCGGTGGGGCTCGCCCCCGTGTACTGCCGGAAGTCCCGTACGAGGTGGGAGTGGTCGTAGTAGCCCGTGTCGGCGGCGACCCGGGCGAGGTCGGGCGGGCCGCCCGCCGCGACGGCGCGGGTCACGGCGCCTTGGCGTGCTGGAAGCGCATCAGGCGCGCGGCCTGCTTGGGGCTCAGCCCGGTCTCGGCGCGGAAGAGGGCGGTCAGGCGGCGCTCGCTGAGGGCGACGTGCCGGGACAGGCCGCCGAGGGTGCCGGCGCCGCGGTGCCGGGCGAGCCAGGCCCAGGCCTCGGCGACCTCGGGGCGCACCGCTCCGGCGGGCCGGTCCGCGCGCTGCCGCAGGTAGGCGGCGAGGGTGGCGAAGCGGTCCTCCCAGGTGTCCAGGGCGCACAGCCGCTCCCGGACCTCGGCGGCGCGGGCGCCGAAGACGTCGGTGCCCGCGGTGACGAGCTGTCCGGCCTGTTCGGCGGCGGCAGGCCGAGGAGCGCGCGGGCGGCCAGCGGGTGCACGGCGAGCTGGATGCCTGCCTCGTGCTCGGGCTGGCGGACGTAGGCGGGGCTCTGGTGCAGGCCGCCCACGATGATGTCGGTGCGGACCGCGTCGGCGCCGGTCGCCTGGGCGGGCGTGCCGCCGGTGGCGATGGCCCCGTCCAGCGAGAAGATCACCGTCAGGTACGGCGAGGGGAGGCCGCGGTGCAGGGCGGGCCGCTGGCCCGCGGTGCGGTAGCCGACCGCGGAGACGACCATGCCGTCGAGCCGGGGAATGGCCCGCACGAACTCACGGGAGCCCATGCGTCCCAGTATGCGCGGCCCGCTCCCCTCGCGACCGTCCGATGCGCGGCCCGCCCACCTCTCGGCCGTCCGATGCGCGGCCCGCCCACCTCGCGACCGCCCGGTGCGCCCCCGGCGACGCGGGCCCCTCTCCGCTACCCCTCACCACCCGCCCCATGCCCTCCCCGCCCGGTGACTTCGATCATGGGAATCGCGTGGCATCGCCCATAGCATGGCGCGCCGCTCCGGACGGGGCCGCACATCGCACTCAGGAACGGCGGGACACGGGAAACATGGCACTACGAGCCAAGAACAGGCGGGCCTTCATCGTCGGTGGCGCGGGGGCGCTCGTGGACGCCGTCCTCGCGGGCGGCGGCGCTGTGGCCCGCGGGCGAGGCGACGGCGGCGGACGGCTCGGCCGCCACCGCCCGCGAGCTGTCGCACTGGCCGAAGCCGGTCGCGAAGAAGCTCGGCAAGGTCATCGCCGCCAACGACCACAAGGGCGCGTACGCCGTCTTCGACGCGGACAACACCTCGTACCGCAACGACCTGGAGGAGTCGCTGCTGCCCTTCCTGGAGATGAAGGGCGTGCTGACCCGCACGACCATGGACCCCTCCCTGAAGGTCATCCCGTTCAAGGACACGGCCACGCACAAGGAGAGCCTCTACAGCTACTACAACCGGCTGTGCGAGGTGGACGACCAGGTCTGCTATCCGTGGGCCGCGCAGATCTTCTCCGGGTTCACGCTGAAGGAGCTGAAGGGGTACGTCGACGAGCTGCTGGCGTACAAGAAGCCGATCCCCGCGGAGTACTACGAGGACGGGAAGGTCACCAGGACCGAGGTGAAGCCGCCCGAGCTGTCGAACGGCATGCGGCAGCTCTACAAGACGCTGCGGGCGCACGGCATCGAGGTGTACGTGGTCAGCGCGGCCAGTGAGGACCTGGTGCGCATGGTCCTCGCCGACCCGAAGTACGGCTACGGCGTGCGGCCGCGGAACGTCATCGGGGTGTCGATGCAGCTGAAGGACCGCGAGACCGGCGAGGTCACCAGCTCCCGCAAGGAGATCGCCGAGGGCCGTTTCGGCGAGAAGGACCGCGCAAAGCTCGCCGGGCGGGAGCTGACGCCGCACCTGTGGGCGCCGCTGACCTGGTACGAGGGCAAGCCCGCGGCGATCAACACGTACATCGACGAGTGGAAGAAGCCGATCCTCGTCGCCGGTGACACCCCGGTCAGCGACGGTCCGATGCTGTTCCACTCGGCGGACGTGGAGCACGGCGGGGTACGGGTCTGGGTCAACCGCAAGGACGCGTACATGAAGCAGCTCGACGGGATGAAGCGGAAGAACGCCGAGCGGCAGCGCGAACTGGGCCAGAAGGTGACCGCCGACAAGCGGTGGCTGACGGTCACCCCCGAGCAGATCCGCTAGCCGCGGGCCGCCCGGCCCCGCTCCGGGCGCCCCTCGGCCGTCGCCCACGCCGCCACCTGCTTGGCGAGCGGCCCGCTCGCCCTGGTCCAGGCGAAGTGGTCGAGGCGTGCGCCCACCTCGGCGCGTGTGGTGGCGCCTGGTGAGGCGGGCCCGGGGGACCTTGCCGAGCAGGTGGTCGAGGGCGGTGGCGGGGGCGAGGGTGTCGTGCTCGACGGAGACCGCGAGGACGGGCAGCTCCAGGGCGGCCAGGGCCGCTTCGTAGTCGCGCGTGGCGCCCTTGGCGGCGTAGCGGCCGGTGAGCCCCTGGTGGGCCCAGTCCCGCATGACGCCCTTGGGCTGGTTGCGCCGAAGGCGAGGCGGGCGCCGGGCCAGCGGCCGAGCGCGGTCGCGGTCGCGGCGATCAGCACCTGGCCGAGGAGGAGACCGGGGGGCGCGCAGCGGGCCGTACGCGCGGAACCAGACGGAGCCGGAGGCGATGAGCGCGACGCCGTCGACGGCCGGACCGGCACCCAACGCCGCGTACAGCAGGGAGAGTTGGCCGCCCAGGCTGTGGCCGAGGAGGTACAGGGGCGGCTCGGGGCCCAGCTCGGCGCGGACGGCCCTGAGGACGGCGGGCAGGTCCTCCTCGACGAGCGTGCGGTAGCCGTGGTCGTGCGTGCGGTAGCCGTGATCGCGCACGCGATAGCCGTGATCGCGCACGCGGTAGCCGTGGTCACGCGCGCCGCGGCCGGTGGCGCGCGGTGTCGCCTCGCCCTGGCCGCGCAGGTCGGCGTGAGCACGGCGAGGCCCTCGCCGTGCAGGTGGCGGGCGAAGCGGCGGTAGAAGCGGGCGGGGGTGCCCATCGCCGGGAGGATGAGCACCGCGGGGGCCGGGGGCGGCCCGGGCGCCGGTCCCGAGCCGACGGCAGGAAGCGTTCGGCGCGGGCGCCGCGCAGGGCGCGCACCGGAACACGGACGCCGTCCGGGAGTTCGGCAGTCGTCAGGAGCGGCAGTTCGCCGACGGGTTCCGGCTGGGTCATGGGGCCCAGCATGTCCCATCGCACACATGAGCGCACGGGGCCACGCCGAACGGGCCCGCGGCGGTCAACTCCCGCCACGGGCCCATGACTTGCTCACCGGCCACAGCACATCCGGCCGACGGCCTTGACGTGACCGGTCAGCGGCTGTAGCGCATCAGCGCGCGCACCATGTGGCAGGTGATGTCGGAGGGCGGGTGGATGCCGACCTCCTCGGCCATGCTCCTAATCGTGGTGTTCTTCGCCTGGTTCGGCAGATGAACGCCCGAGTCGAGCAGGGCGATCGCCAGGCGCATGGCCTTCAGGCGGCGGTTGTGGTTGACGTACCACTCGCGGGGGCGTCCGGCGGGGAGCGCCTTCTTCTCCAGTGGTGCGTACGGCAGGTCGAGCAGTACGGGTCGGGAAACACGCTTCGTCGTCAGTGCGGCAGCGGGCACGGGCATCCTCCTGTCGCGGTCGGGACCCCCCGTCGGGCGCCCTCGAACACTACTGTGATTCTACTGCGGGGCACTGACAATCGCCGCTGGCCAGACGGCCTTTGGGGTGTTCGAATAAGGGCGCGCCGGGCGGCCTGGGGCGAGTGTTCCGGAGGTAGCGTGTGGGCATGG
The DNA here is from genome assembly GCA_004010275.1 of Streptomyces huasconensis. Taxonomy (GTDB): domain Bacteria; phylum Actinomycetota; class Actinomycetes; order Streptomycetales; family Streptomycetaceae; genus Streptomyces; species Streptomyces huasconensis. The sequence continues at coordinate 39,480 of RBWT01000030.1, read as the reverse complement.
AGATCTGGATCAACCCCGCCTGCTCGAAGTGCCGGAGTGCCCTGACGCTGCTCGACGCGGAGGGCGCCGACTACACCGTGCGGCGCTACCTGGACGACGTGCCGACCGAGGACGAGATCAGCGCCGTCCTCGATCGCCTCGGCCTCGAACCGTGGGACATCACGCGGACCCAGGAGCAGGCCGCCAAGGAGCTGAACCTCAAGGACCGCGAGGCCTGGCCGCGCGACGCCTCGGGCCGCGCGCGCTGGATCAAGGCCCTCGCCGACCACCCGAAGCTGATCCAGCGCCCCATTATCACAGCGGACGACGGCACGGCGGTGGTGGCCCGCACCGAGGAGGCGGTACGGGACGCGCTCTCGCGCTGACGCACTCTCACCCTGACGCGCCTGACAGGAACTCCCTCACCGCCCGGGTCAGTTCGCCCGGGCGTGCATGCGGGAGCGCGTGGTGCGAGACGCCGGGCAGGGTCGCCACCGTCGCGTCCGGGAGCAGGGCGGCGGCACGGGAGGCGACCTTGCGGACGTCGTGGGCACGGCTGCGGCCTCCCAGGAGGACCAGCGTGGGCGGGCGCAGGGTGCACAGGGCGGCCGGGGCCGGGCGTAGGCCCATGACCGGCCTGGCGGCGGGGAAGGCGGCGGCGCGCTCCTGGAGCGCCAGCCAGTCGGCGTCGAGCGGGGCGCCGCCGGTCTCCCAGGCGAGGAAGGCGCGGTCGAGCGCCGAGGGGCCCAGCAGCGTGGGCAGGGCGCGCAGCAGGTAGCCGGGGCGGAACCCGGCGAAGCACCGCGTGGGGTCGACGAGCACCAGGCGCCGCACGCGGCCGGGCGCGCGCAGGGCGTGGTGGAGGGCGATCCAGGCCCCGTACGAGTGGCCGCCCAGGTCGGCGCCGGGATGTCGAGGCGTCGAGCAGGGCGTCCAGCCAGGCCGTCAGGTCGGTCACGGTCCGGACCGGCCGCTCGGCCACCGGGACGCTGCGCCCGGGGTCGCCGACCAGGTCGACGGCGAACACCCGGCGCGTACGGGCGAGTTCGGCGGCGTTGGCGAACCAGCTCAGGCCGGTCGCGCGCCGCCGGGCAGCAGCACGAGCGGGGCGCCGTCGGCGGGGCCGTGGACGGTGACGCGCGTGTGCCCGTAGGGGGTCGGCACGGTCCGCGTGGTGGTGCCCTCGGGCCACTTGGCGAGGACGGTGTCGTAGGCCGCCTGGAACGCCTCGGGGTCAGCCGGATCAGTCATGGGTGGGTCGGCCTCCTCGCATTATCTCGCTGAGCGAGAGAATATGTGAGGAAGACCATGCCGGACAGCCCGGACGCGGAGCTGGAGGTCGTCCACCTCCTGCGCGCCGTCACCGTCGAACTGAGCCTGCGCACCGCCGACTTCGCCGCGCGCTACGGCATGCACCCCACCGACGTACGCGCCCTGATCTGCCTGATGGACGCGCGGCGGGAGGGCACGGCCTGACGGCGGGACGCCTCGGCGCGGAACTCGGCCTCCACTCGGCGGGCACGACCGGCCTCATCGACCGCCTGGAGCGGCTCGGCCACGTCCGCCGCGTACGGGACGCGCGTGACCGGCGCCGGGTGCTGATCGAGATCGAGGAGCGGGCGGTGGCGCTCGGGCAGTCCTTTTTCGGCCCTCTCATCGGGTGGACGGTGGAACTGCTCCAGGGGTACGACGAGCAGCAGCTCGCGGCGGTCAAGGGCTTCCTGGGCGGGGTGCTCGGCCATGCCCGGGAACCAATGACCGAGGACCGATGGGGCATATAAGGCAAACCGTTACATAGACCCGCATAGCGTTGACAGCTCCGGAAGACGCAGAGCGAGAACGCGGAGAAAGGAGCGCGCCGTGCGGAGCTGGATGTTCGGAGGTGTATACGGAACGGTCCTCGCGAGCGCGCTGCTGGCGGCGCTGCACTCGGAGGGCGCCGCCTACACGCCCTGCTACGACGCGGCCTGGGTCATGGTGACCGCGGGCGCACGCCGCGCTCGCGCACGGCTACGCCCACCACATGTCCGCGCACCGGCCGGGCTCCGCCCTCCGCCGCTGGCGGCAGCTGGCCCGGGCGCTCCTCGACGAGTGGCCGGTCATCGTCGCCTGCTGGCCGACCGTGGCCCTGCTGCTCCTCGCCGGCGCCTTCCACTGGCCCGAGCCGGCCGTCACGTCCACCGGACTGCTGCTGAACACCGCGCTCCTCTTCGGCTGGGGCACCCTCGCCGCGCTGCGGGCGGGCTGCCGGCGGCGCTCGGCGGTCGCTCGGCGACGCGGACGCGGCGATCGGCGTCGCCATCGCCGCGGCGAACGCGGTCATCAAGTGACGTGAGCCACACCCGGCGCAGGTAACACGGGGTTCACATGAGGGCAACGGCCGGGAAATCGCGGATTGCCAGGCTGCCGCTCATCACCACGGCACCGCAGCACCCGCACGTTCTGCGCCGTACCGAACGTTTCAAGGATGAGGCCCCCGTGACCTTCAAGGCTGAGTACATCTGGATCGACGGCACCGAGCCGACGGCGAAGCTCCGTTCGAAGACGAAGATCCTCGGGGACGACGCGAAGGGCGCCGAGCTGCCGCTGTGGGGCTTCGACGGCTCCAGCACGAACCAGGCCAAGGGTCACGCCTCGGACCGCGTGCTCAAGCCGGTCTTCACCTGCCCGGACCCGATCCGCGGCGGCGAGGACGTCCTCGTACTGTGCGAGGTCCTCAACACGGACATGACGCCGCACGAGTCCAACACCCGCGCCGAGCTGGCCGAGGTCGCGGGCCGCTTCGCCGCGCAGGAGCCCATCTTCGGCATCGAGCAGGAGTACACCTTCTTCGAGGGCGACCGCCCGCTCGGCTTCCCCGTCGGCGGCTTCCCCGCCGCGCAGGGCGGCTACTACTGCGGTGTCGGTTCGGACGAGATCTTCGGCCGTGACGTCGTCGAGGCGCACCTGGAGAACTGCCTCAAGGCCGGTCTCGGCATCTCCGGCATCAACGCCGAGGTCATGCCCGGCCAGTGGGAGTTCCAGGTCGGCCCGCTCGCCCCGCTGGAGGTCTCCGACCAGCTGTGGATCGCCCGCTGGCTGCTCTACCGCACCGCCGAGGACTTCAAGGTCTCCGCGACCCTCGACCCGAAGCCGGTCAAGGGCGACTGGAACGGCGCGGGCGCGCACACCAACTTCTCCACCAAGGCCATGCGCGAGGGCTACGACGCCATCATCACCGCCTGCGAGTCCCTCGGCGAGGGCTCCAAGCCGATGGACCACGTCAAGAACTACGGCGCCGGCATCGACGACCGCCTCACCGGCCTGCACGAGACCGCCCCCTGGAACGAGTACAGCTACGGCGTCTCCGACCGCGGCGCCTCGGTCCGCATCCCGTGGCAGGTCGAGGTGGACCGCAAGGGCTACATCGAGGACCGCCGCCCGAACGCGAACGTCGACCCGTACGTCGTGACGCGTCTGCTCGTCGACACCTGCTGCACCGCCCTGGAGAAGGCCGGTCAGGTCTGATCCCGCCGTGACCGTCACCGACGGGGGGCGTCCACCGATCGCGGTGGGCGCCCCCGCCGTCATCGCTCCATCTGCTTCAATGGGGGGCATGGGCAGCAGCAACCAGAACTCCGCGACAGGTCGTCATGACCTCGAGCCCTTCTGGCCCTCCCGGCAGCATCACGACTTCGACCGGATGTGTTGCCGCGCGACGAACGCGCGGGCCCTCTAAAGCCGTCCCCACGGCCTTCGCCCCGCGCGAGCACGACGTACGTCTGTTTCTCGACGACTCGACTCCTTCTTCGCGCGAAAGAGCTGACCTCACATGGCGAACTCCCGTACCTTCACCGCAGCCGCGACCGCCACCGCCGGTTCCGTTCCCGCCGCCCGGGGACGCCTGCGGGCCGTCGACCCCGACGAACCCCACCCCGCCGTGCCGATCGCCGACTTCCTGCCGCCGGGCGCCACCTGGCTGCCCGCGCCGCAGCACACCCTGCCGACCCTGCCGGGTCAGCCGCCGATGGTCGGCTACCTCGTCCTCGTACCGGCCGGACAGGCGCCCGCGGCGGTACCGGGGCCACCGGAGCCGCGGGTGACCAGGACGCCGGCCGACGGGCCGATCAGCATCGACCCCGTCCAGCGCTCCGCCGAGGTCGCCGGACGCCCGCTCGACCTCACGTACCTGGAGTTCGAACTCCTCGCGCACCTCGTCGAGCACCCCCACCGGGTGCACACCCGCGACCAGTTGGTGTCGACGGTGTGGGGGTACGGGCACGTGGGCGACGGGCGCACCGTGGACGTCCACGTCGCGCGGCTGCGGCGCAAGCTCGGCGCCGAGCACCGCGGGACGATCCAGACGGTGCGGCGGGTGGGGTACAAGTACGCGCCGCCGACGCCGCGTTGAGCGAGGGTGCCGCCGCTCGCGCTCTCCGCTGGGAGCGGAAGACGTTCCCCTGACCCCCGTGACCAGGGCAGAGTCCTCCCCATGAGACTTCTGATACTGGGTGGTACCGAGTTCGTGGGCCGTGCCGTCACCGAGGCGGCGCTCGCCCGTGACTGGGAGGTGACCGTCTTCCACCGCGGCCGCCACGCGGCGCCCGACGGGGTGCGCGCCGTCCACGGCGACCGCACCGCCGAGGGCGGCCTCGCCGGGCTCGCCGGGGGCGAGTGGACGTGGTGGTCGAAGCCCGGTCGTCGGCACCGCATGTCGTACGGGACGCGGCGAAGCTGCTCGCGGGGCGGGCCGGGCGGTACGTGTACATCTCCAGCGGTTCCGTCTACCGGTACCCGGGCGCGGCCGGCTCCGACGAGAGCTTCCCCGTGGTGGACGGCGACCCGGACGCCGAGGCGTCGGAGTACGCGCGGGACAAGCGGGGCGGCGAGCTGGCCGTGCTCGGTGCCTTCGGGCCCGAGCGGACGGTGCTCGCACGGGCCGGGCTGATCCTCGGCCCCCACGAGAACATCGGCCGGCTGCCGTGGTGGCTGAACCGGATCGCGCGGGGCGGGCCCGTCCTCGCGCCCGGACCGCGGGACCTGGAGATCCAGTACGTCGACGTGCGGGACCTCGCGGAGTGGGTCCTCGACGCCGCCGTCGCCGGGCTGCACGGCGCGTACAACCTCGTCAGCCCCATGGGGCGGATCACCATGGGCGAGCTGCTCGACGCGTGCGCGCGGGTGGTCGGCGGTGACGCGGAGCTGCGCTGGACCGAGCCCGACGTCATCCTGGAGGCGGGCGTCGAGCAGTGGATGGAGCTGCCGGTATGGCTGGCGCCCGGGGAGCTGCACGACACCATGCACCGCACCTCTTCGCGGAAGGCGGTCGCCGCGGGGCTCAGGACGCGGCCCGTCATGGACACGGTCCGCGACACCTGGGAGTGGCTCCGCTCCATCGGCGGGACGCCGCCGCAGCGCCCCGACCGGCCGGTCCTCGGGCTCGCCCCCGAGAAGGAGGCGAAGGTGCTGGGCCTGTGACGTGACCCGCCCCCCGGCGCGGTGTGCGCCGGGGGCGGGTGCGTCCGCGGGGTGCCGTCGCCGGTGGGTCAGTGCGGCGCGTGCGCCCGGCCGGGTGCCGCCCGGCGGACGCGGCGGGCGGGCTCTCCTCGCCGAGCGCGACCTTCGGCAGCCACGAAAGGGCGCGCGGCGTACGCCAGTTGCGCTCCCCCAGCAGGGCCATCACCGACGGCAGCAGGACCATGCGGACCACCGTGGCGTCCAGCAGGACGGCCACGCCGAGGCCCACGCCCATCTGCTGCATGTCCTGCATCGACAGCGTGCCGAAGACCGCGAACACCGCGACCATGATGACGGCGGCGCCGGTCACCGCGCCCGCCGTGCGCGTGATGCCCTCGCGGATCGCGGCCCGGTTGTCCAGGCCCCGGTCCCGCGCCTCGCGAATCCGGGAGACCACGAACACGTGGTAGTCCATGGAGAGTCCGAAGAGGACGACGAGGACGAACAGCGGCATCCAGTTCTCGATCGCGCCGGCCTTCTCCGAGCCGATCAGCTCCGCGCCCCAGCCGTGCTGGAAGACGGCGGTCATGACGCCGTAGGCGGCGCCCACCGACAGCAGGTTGAGGACGATCGACGTCGCGGCGATCACCACCGAGCGGAAGCTGAGGAGCATCAGCAGGAACGTCACCGCCGCGATGAAGGCGAAGACGGGGACGATGCCCCTGGCGAGCTGGTCGCCGAAGTCCTCGGAGGAGGCGAGGTCACCGCCCACCCGGGCCTCGGCGGCCACGCCGCGGAAAGCGGCCGGGACCGTCTCGTCGCGCAGTTCGCCCAGCGCCTTCCTCGCCTCGGCGTCCGTGCCGTCGCCCGGCAGCGGCACCGCGATCTCGGCGACGTCGGCCGCCCGGTGGACGGTGAGTTCGGCGCCGTCGCCCGCCCGCCGCGGAGGCGGTGAGCGCGTCGCGCACCGGCCGCGCGTCGATGTCGTCGGCGGTGACGACCACCAGGGCCGGTGAAGGGCCGCCGGGGAACTTCTCGGTGATCTTCTTGTACGAGACGGAGAGCGGGGCGTCGGAGCCGAACTGCTTCTCCAGGCCCAGCTGTTCGGTCTTCATGCCGAGCGCCGGGGCGGCCAGCGCGAGGAGCAGCACCGTCGCGCCGACGGCGAAGACCTTCGGGCGGGCGAGGACGGGCCGCAGCAGTGTGCCCGCGATGCCACCGCCCCCGCGCGTGCCCTTCTTGGGGCGGCGGTTCAGGAAGGGGAGACGGCCCGCGTCGACCCGGTCGCCGAGCCCGCGGCGAGGAGGGCGGGCAGGACCGTGACGGAACCGGCCATCGCCACGCACACCACCAGGATCGTGGCGACGGCGAAGCCCTTGAAGAGGAGCAGGCCGGAGAGGAACATGCCCGCCATCGCGACCATCACCGTCAGACCGGAGACGAGCACGGCGCGCCCGCTGGTGGCCGCGGCGATCCGCAGGGCCGTCCCCGCGTCGCGTCCCGCCGCCCGCTCGTCCCGCTCCCGGCGCAGATAGAACAGGCAGTAGTCGACGCCGACCGCGAGCCCCATCAGGAACATCACGGAGTACGTCGTCTCGAAGAGGTGCAGCTGATGGCTGGCCAGGGAGAGCAGCCCGAACGCCGCCACGCACGCCGTGAGCGCGAGGCCGACCGGGAGCAGCGCCGCGACCACCGCGCCGAAGGCGATCAGGAGGATGCCGAGCGCGAGCGGCACCGCCGTGAACTCGGCCTTCCTCAGGTCGTCGGCGAGCAGGTCCGACAGGTGCTTCTCGGAGCTGGCGTCGCCGAACTGGTGGACCGCGATGCCGTGGGCCGCGCCCTTCTCCCCCGCCTCGGCCACGGCGTCGAGGACCGGCTGGACGCGGTCGGCGGCCTCGTCGGACGGGCCCTTGACCGCGAAGCGGAGCAGCGCGTCCCTGCCGTCCTCGGAGGGCAGCGGCGCTGGAGGCCGCGTACGTCACCGGTCGCGGTCAGGGCCTTCGACAGGTCGGCGGCGGCCTCGCGCCAGCCGTCGGGCGTCCGCGCGCTGACCATGACGAGTTCGCCCGCGGGCTCGTCGATGCCGGCGTCCTTCAGGATCTCGGCGGCCCGACCCGAGTCGCCTACGCCCATCTCGTCGTCGGAGGCGGTGACCATGCCGAAGGCCCCGCCGAGGACCGTGGCGAGGACCACGAAGACCAGCCAGCCGAGCACGGCCGTCCTGCGATGGTGTGCGCTCCACACCCCGAGTCGTGCCGCGAGGTTCTGCCTCATGGCGATCCGCCCCCATCAATCCGCATCAGTGAGTCGACGTCGAACAGGTCTGCCTCACGCTAGGAATCCCGGGCCGGACGCCCCAGCCGCCGAACCCCCCGCTCCCCGAGGCACAGGGCGAGGCCGGGGGGTGTCGTCAGGTACACCCCCGCCCGGGTGGAAAGCCCAATGACCCGCCCCCGTCGCACGGGCGAGACTGTTCCCGGGCCGGACGCAGCACGCGACCGGGCTGCCGGGACACCGGCTCGACGAGAGGGACTGCCGACCATGACGAGACTGAAGAACGCGCTGACCGCGGGGGCGCAGGGCCTCTATCTGACGATCTTCTCGTTGGTGGGGTCGATCGTCCTCTTCGTGTTCTCGGTCCTGTCGATCGCGTTCATGCTGCTGGGCATCGGCCTGTTCACCACGCCCGTCGTCCTGACGGCGGTGCGCAAGTACGCCGACGCCCAGCGCGCACGGGCCGCCGCGTGGTCCGGCGTCGACATCCCGGTGCCCTACCGGCCGCTCCCCGCCGGTCTGCGCGGCGGCGTGGCGGGGCAGGTGGAGCGCTGCACGCTGATGCTGAAGGACCCGGCGACCTGGCGCGACCTCCAATGGCTGCTGGTCAACATGACGGCGGGCACCGTCGTCGCGATCCTCGCCCCGGCGCTGCTGCCGCTCTACACGGTGTACGGCCTTGTCCTCGCGCTCGGCGTGTGGAAGCCGATCCACGAGGCGGGCGGCGGCGAGTGGTACGCCTTCATCCACGTCACCTCGCAGTCCACCGCCAACCAGGCGGCGGCGCTCGGCGTGGCCTTCTTCGCGCTGGGCGTTCTGGTCAACACCTCCCTCGTCCGTACGCACTTCCTCCTCGCCCGCGCCTTCCTCGCGCCCACCCCGGCCATGCGGGAGCGCGAACTGGCCCGGCGCGTGGACCGCCTGACCGAGACCCGGCACGACGCGGTGGACAACTCAGCCGCCGAGCTGCGCCGCATCGAACGCGATCTGCACGACGGCGCGCAGGCCCGCCTGGTGGCCATGGGCATGGACCTCGGCACCATCGAGGCGCTCATCGAGACGGACCCCGCCAAGGCCAAGGCGCTGCTGGCCAAGGCCCGGCAGGACTCCGGCGAGGCGCTCACCGAGCTGCGCGACCTGGTGCGCGGCATCCACCCGCCGGTGCTCGCCGAGCGCGGCCTGGGCGACGCGGTGAAGGCCCTCGCACTGCGGCTGCCGGTCGCCACCGAGGTCGACGTGGAGCTGCCGGGCCGGGCGGAGGCGCCGGTCGAGTCGGCCGCGTACTTCGCGGTGAGCGAGGCGCTGACCAACGCGATCAAGCACTCGGGTGCCGACCGCGTCTGGGTGGACCTGCACCACGGCGACGGCATGCTGCGCATCGCGGTCACCGACAACGTCAAGGGCGGGGCGGCGCTCGGGGCGGGGTCCGGGCTGAGCGGGGTCGAACGCCGGCTCGGTACATTCGACGGCGTACTGGCCGTCAGCAGCCCCGCGGGCGGTCCGACCATGGTGACCATGGAGATCCCTTGCGCGTTGTCCTAGCCGAAGACCTCTTCCTGCTGCGTGACGGCCTGGTGCGGATGCTGGAGGCCTTCGGCTTCGAGATCGCGGCGGCCGTGGAGAGCGGCCCCGAACTCACCAAGGCACTGGCGGAGTTGGAGCCGGATGTCGCGGTCGTCGACGTACGGCTGCCGCCGTCCCACACGGACGAGGGGCTCCAGTGCGCGCTGGCCGCCCGGCGGGCCCGGCCCGGGCTGCCCGTCCTGGTCCTCTCGCAGCACGTCGAGCAGTTGTACGCGCGCGAGTTGCTGGCCGACGGCACGGGCGGCGTCGGGTATCTCCTGAAGGACCGGGTCTTCGACGCGGCGCAGTTCGTCGACGCGGTGCGCAGGGTCGCGGCGGGCGGCACCGCGATGGACCCGCAGGTGATCCAGCAGCTCCTGTCCCGGCACGCCACCGAGCAGCCGCTCGGCGCGCTCACGCCGCGCGAGCGCGAGGTGCTCGAACTCATGGCGCAGGGACGGTCGAACGCGGCCATCGCCTCCCAACTGGTCGTCACTGAACGGGCGATCGCCAAGCACACGTCGAACATCTTCGGCAAGCTCGGCCTGCCGGTCTCCGACGACGACAACCGGCGGGTGCTCGCGGTCCTGGCCTATTTGGACCAGGGGCGCTGAACGCGCCGGGCTCCTGATGCGTATGTAGCCGCATGGGACGCACCTCACGAAAACGATCAAAGCTGGCGCGGCGCCTGGCCGCCGCGTCCGCGGCTCTCGTCATGGGCGGCGGCGGCCTCGTCGCCGTCAACGTCTACGCCAACGCCGAGGAGGGCGCCGAACGGTCCTCCGCCCCGGCCGCCGGGCGGCCGTTGTCGACCATCAGCTGCCCGGACGTGGCGAATCAGCTGTCGGAGGTTCCACCGGACGCGCGCGGCGCGGTGGACGACCGGCTCGCCGAACTGGACAGCCAGATCACGCGGGCCTACGACCGGTTCAGCAAGGCCGAGGACACCGGGGCCCAGAAGTCCGTGCTGCCGCCGCTGGAGGAGCAGCGGCGCGGCACGCTCGGCGAGATCGAGGACGCCATGGACCGCGCGGGCACCCGGCCCGAAGGGCTCGACAGCATGGCCCCGTGCACGCTGCGGGCCTCCGACCAGGGGCAGGGTCAGGGGGAAGGTCAGGACCAAGGGCAAGGCCAGGATCAAGGCCAGGGCCAGGGCCAGGGTCAAGGGCAAGGGCAGAGCGGCAACGGCCCCGTGGCCGGTGACTTCGTCGACATCACGTCCGTCCGGCCCAACGTCCAGCGCCCGCCTGCCCGCCGCGGCGCCTCGCGCGGCACCTTCACCACCGACTGCGGGCGCAACGAGAACGGCAAGTTCAACCCCGACAACGTCATCGTCGCGCCGGGCGTGAGCAACGGCGCCCACCACATGCACGACTACGTGGGGAACCAGGCGACGGACGCGTTCTCCGGCGACGACGACCTCGCGAACGGCCGCACCAGCTGCCGCAACCAGGGCGACAAGTCGACGTACTACTGGCCCGTGCTGCGGCTCCAGAACGGCGCGAACGAGGACGACGCCCAGGCAGACGGCGGCGGCAAGGACCAGAACGTCGGCGAGATCCAGACCCCGTCCTCCGTCACCCTGAAGTTCACCGGCAGCCCGGTGGGCAAGGTCGTCGCGATGCCCCGCTTCCTGCGCATCATCACCGGCGACGCCAAGGCCTTCACCAACGGCGACGCCAACGCCAACGCCTCCTGGAGCTGCACGGGCTTCGAGAACCGCCAGCTCAAGGACAAGTACCCGATCTGCCCCGAGGGCAGCAAGGTGGTGCGGACGTTCAACTTCCAGAGCTGCTGGGACGGGCGCAACACCGACAGCGCCAACCACCGCACCCACGTCGCCTTCGCCGACCCGCGGACCGGCGCCTGCCCGCGCGGCTTCCGGGCGATCCCGCAGCTGGTCCAGCGCGTGGTGTACGACGTGCCGCCGGGGCCCGGCTTCGCCGTCGACTCGTTCCCCGAGCAGCTGCACAAGCCCGTCACCGACCACGGCGACTTCATCAACGTCTTCGACGAGCGGCTGATGCGGCGCGTGGCGGGCTGCGTCAACGCCGGGCAGCGCTGCACCTGACGCGCGCCCGGGACCGACCGCCTCACTCCGACCGGTGACCGTGGTGGCCGCCGCCGTGCTGGTCCGCGGCGTCCACCACGGTCCCCCCGAGCCGCTCGCGCAGCGCCGCGATGTCCTCGCGGCCGCCGACCGCGACCCAGCGCCCGCCGACGAGGTACGTGCCGCCGTAGTCGTCCGCCTCGTCGAGCCATTCGGCCTGGCCGCGGGCGTTGGCGAAGGTGACGAGGACATAGCGCCGGGCGCGCCGTTCTCACAGGTGGCCTGGCGCAGCTCGGCCGCGTCCGTCTGGACGTCCGCCCGGCACTTCGCCCTGGCCGCCAGCTGTCTCCAGCTGCCGCTCGCCGTGCCGGCGCGCTCCCGCCCCCTGAGCCGCACCCGCCACCGCGACGCACGTACTCCCACCGCCGCGCCCGTCACCGCGCTCCGGCGCTGCCCTCGTCGCCGCACCAGCCTCTCCCGGCGAGCCGAACCCGCCATCTTCCGCAGTTCCGTTACGTACAGGAGGTCACGGGGATACCGTGCGCCGCAGCCTTCACCCCAGGGGGTACACATGTCCGAACCGTCCCGTCGTTCCCTGCTCGGCACCGCCGGGGCCCTCGGCCTCGGCACCGCCATCGGCGGGGTCCCGCTGCCGGCCCTCGCCGCCGAGGGGCCCGCGAGGACCCCCGCCTTCGATACGGATTCCGCGCGCGCCGCGCTCAACAGACTCCTGCCGCGTCACGCGGAGCAGTTCCGCCTCCGGCTCCGCCCCGCCGAGGGGCGTACGGACCGCTTCCGGGTCACCGGCGCCACCGGCCGGATCGAGGTGTCCGGCACGACACCCGCGGTGCTGCTCACCGGCGTCCACTGGTACCTGAAGTACGTGTGCGGCGCCCACCTCACCTGGAATGGCAGCCAGCTGGACCTGCCGCGCAGACTGCCGCCCCGGCCCGGCCCCTGGAGCGGTCCACCTCGCTCCCCCACCGGTTCGCCCTGAACGACACCAACGACGGGTACACCGCGCCGTACGCCGACTGGGCGTACTGGGAGCGGATGATCGACGTACTCGCCCTGCACGGCTGCAACGAAGTCCTGGTCGTGGCGGGCGCCGAGGCCGTCTACCACCGCCTCCTGAAGGAGTTCGGCTACTCCGACGCGGAGGCCAGAGCCTGGCTGCCCGCGCCCTCGCACCAGCCGTGGTGGCTGCTCCAGAACCTCGCCGGATACGGCGGTCCGCTCTCCCAGCGGCTCATCGACGACCGCGCCGAGCTGGGCCGCAGGATCACCGGGCGGCATGCGCGCGCTCGGCATCGCGCCCGTCCTGCCCGGCTACTACGGGCACGTGCCGACGGCTTCGTCGAGCGCAACGGCGGGGACGCGCGCGTCGTGCCGCAGGGCGTCTGGCACGGCTTCAAGCGGCCGGACTGGCTCGATCCGCGCACCGACGCCTTCGCCCGCGTCGCCGCCTCCTTCTACCGGCATCAGAAGGACCTCTTCGGCGCCTGCGACCTCTTCAAGATGGACCTGCTGCACGAGGGCGGCACCGCCGGCGACGTGCCCGTGCCCGACGCGGCCCAAGGCGTCGAAAGAGCCCTGCGCCGCGCGAGACCGGGGGCCGTCTGGGTGATTCTCGGGTGGGAATCCAACCCGCTGCCCGAGCTGCTCGACGCCGTCGACAAGAAGCGGATGCTCATCGTCGACGGCGTCTCGGACCGGTACGCGAGCGTCACCGACCGCGAGCGGGACTGGGGCGGCACGCCCTACGCCTTCGGCACCATCCCCAACTTCGGCGGACGCACCACGATCGGCGCCCGCACCCACCTGTGGACCGAGAAGTTCTTCGCCTGGCGCGACAAGCCGGACAGCGCGCTGGTGGGCACCGCCTTCATGCCGGAGGCCGCCGACCGCGACCCCGCCGCCTTCGAGCTCTTCTCCGAACTGGCCTGGACGAAGGAGCCCCTCGACCGGGCCGCGTGGTTCTCCTCGTACGCCGACTTCCGCTACGGCGCGCGCGACCGCGAGGCGCGGAACGCCTGGCGGGCCCTGCACGACACCGCCTACCAGCACACCGCCGTGGAGCGCAGCGACCCCCACGACTCCCTCTTCGCCGCCCGCCCCGACCTTCGCCGCGAACCGCGCCGCCGAGTACGCGCCGCGCGCCCTGACCTACGACCCGGGCCGCTTCGACGCGGCGCTCGCCGGGCTGCTCGGGGTGGCGGGTCCGCTGCGCGGGAGCGCCGCCTACCGGTACGACCTGGTGGACGTCGCCCGCCAGGCCCTCGCGCACCGCAGCCGCCAGCTCCTGCCGCAGCTGCGGGCCGCCTACCGGCGCAAGGACCAGGACACCTTCCGGGAGCTGTCGACGCTGTGGCTGCGGCTGATGCGGCTCTGCGACGAGGTGACGGGGACCGACCCGGCGTTCCTGCTCGGGCCCTGGGTGGAGGCGGCCCGGCGCATGGGCACGACCGACGCCGAGCGCGCCGAGTTCGAGCGGACCGCGAAGGTGCTGATCACCACCTGGGGCGAGCGCGCCACGGCCGACGGCGGCAGGCTCCACGACTACGGCAACCGCGAGTGGCACGGCCTGATGAGCGGCTTCTACGTGCCGCGCTGGCAGAAGTGGCTCGACGAAGTGGCGGACGCGCTGGCCGCGGGGCGCGCGCCGCGGCCGGTCGACTGGTACGCCGTCGAGGAGCCCTGGACGTGGGAGCGCGCGGACCACCCGCAGCGGCCCGTCGGCGACGCCCACCGCACCGCCTCGCGGGTGCGCTCCGTCCTCGCGCGGGCGCCCTACCAGGGGTCGGTGACCGTCACCGCAGAGCCGCCCGTCATGGCGCCCGAGCGGCACGCGCGCGTGCGCGTCTTCCGCAACGTCAACGGGCAGCGCGCCACCGGCCGCGTCGACTTCGCGTTGACCGGGGTCGACGCGGAGCCGACCGGTCCCGTGTCCCTGCCGAGGGTCGCGCCCGCAGGGACCGGCAAGGTCACGTGGCGGGTGGACGCGCCGGACACGCCCCTGGACCGGCCGCTGCGCCCGCTGCCGTACGAGATCGCCGTGCGGTACGGCCCGGCGGGCGAGCGGCGGGTGCGCCACGTCCACGAGGGGACGCTGTTCGAGGCCGCTCCGGTGGGCGAGGGCTGGCGGACGTACACCAACAGCGCCGCCGTCTTCGGCGAGCTGGAGGGGCGGTACGCGATCAACGGCGGCGGCGCCGACCTGTGGAAGGGCACCACCGAGTTCGGCACGCTGTACCGGCAGGGAGCGCTGCGCGACGGGGTCTCGGTGACGGTGCGGGTCGACGCGCAGGCGGTCACGGGCCCCTGGGCCAGGGCGGGCCTCATCACCCGCACCACGCTGGCCGCACCGGGCTCGAAGGGGTTCGTGAACCTCGCCGTCACCCCGGCCAACGGAGTCGTGCTGTCGTACGACACCAACGGCGACGGCACGCTGGACACCTACCAACGGATCACGGGGGTGCGGGCGCCGGTGCTGCTGCGGCTCACGCGCGCGGGGAGCTCCTTCACCGGCGCCTGTTCGACGGACGGCGGGTCCACCTGGCGGACCGTGGCGACCGTGACCGTACCGGGTGCGGCCGCCGCGCAGGACGTGGGGATGTTCATGAGCGCCACCGACGGCGGCGCCGGGGAGCGCGGGACCGTGGAGTTCAGCGGGTGGGCGGTGACAACGTAAATCACCCGACGTACATGCGCACTTGTGTGCGAGGGTGAGGGCATGGACGACGACTGGGAGAGGCGGGTCGACGAGGCGTGGGCCTCGTACGACACCTACGGCGAGGACCGGGACGCGGAGTTCCGCGCGCTGATCGACGCCCTGGCGGCGGAGTTGCCCGAGGGCGACCCCGCCGGCCTCTTCGAGCGGGCCTGCGCCTTCGACTCCACGGGCCGCTCCGACCGGGCCGTGCCGCTCTACCAGGAGGCGCTGGAGCGCGGCCTGAGCGGCTACCGCAAGCGGCGCGCGCTGATCCAACTCGCCAGCTCGCTGCGGAACGTCGGCCGGGCCGAGGAGGGCGTCGCGCTCCTGGAGCCCGAACTGGACGGCCCGGCACATGAGTTGGACGACGCCGTCCGCGCCGTCCTGGCCCTGTGCCTGGCCTCCCTCGGCCGCGAGCGCGAGGGCCTCGCCCATCGTGCTCGGCACGCTCGCGCCCCATCTGCCGCTCTACCAGCGGTCGATGGCCAACTACGCCCGCGCGCTCGTGGAGCCCGGCCCGGCATGAGCCGGGCCACCAGCCCGGCACGGAAGGACCACCGGTCCGTGCGGAGGTGACCAACCGACGATTCGCTCGTTTTGCTGAACGTGTCGTCGAATGTGCAGTCCAAGCAGCCGCAGTCCGCGAGCGCCAGCGGTCCCGCTCCCGTCGTCGACGTGGAGCAGGCCGAGGCCGCCCTCGTCGAGCACTACCCCCGCCTCGTCCGGCTCGCCTACCTGGTGCTGCCGCCGAGCCTCGGCCGCAACCGGCGGGTCCTGACCGCCCACGCCCTCACCCAGCGGGCCCTGCCGCGCGGCCGCACCTCGGGCGCGGCGGTCACCATTCCCACCCAGCAGGGCGCCACGGGCGGCGGCCATCAGCGGGACCCCGGATACGCCTGCGTACGCCTCCAGGTGGTACGCGGCGCGCTCGACGCCGGGCTGCCCCTGACGTGGCGGTCCTGGCCCCGCCGCGCCCAGCTGCCCCCGCTGCTGCCGCAGGTCAGAGGGTTGCGGCTCTTCCCGCGCTCCGGGGGCGCCGACGAACTCGCCCTGGACCAGCGCCTCGCCAAGCTGTCGGGCGCCGCCCGCGCCGCCTACGTCCTGCGCGGCCTGGAGGGACTGGACGACTCCGGGGTGCATACGGTCCTCGCGGCCGCCGGGTGCGAGGACCCGGACGACGCGCTCGACGAGGCGGACTCCGTCGAGGCGCGGTACGCCCTGCTCGCCTCCCCCGAGTTCGACCCCTGCTCCCTGCACGCGAGGCCGACCGACCTGATGCGGCGCAGGCAGCACCTGAAGGCGGCGGGGGTCACGGCCCTCGCCATGCTGGTGTGCGGGGCGCTGCTCGGCCTGCCGGGCGACGGCTGGGGACCCGACGGCGCCGCCGCGCCCCCGTACGCCCAGAACCCCGCCGCCCAAGCCGCCCTTGACCCCGGCAAGTTGACGGTCGCGGTCACCGGGGCGTGGCGGCGGTCCGCGCGCACCGACTTCTCCGTGTGGCCCGCGCGCGGCGGCCTCGTCGACGACAAGGCGCTGCTGCGCCGCGCCCTCGCCGTCTGGGCGCGGCCCGGCGAGTCCGTCCAGGTCTCGGCCACCCCGGGCACGCCCTCCGGGGCGCCTCCCGGCCCGGCCCAGCTGCTGTACGCCGGGGAGGTCGATGCCGAGCGCGTGGTGCTGTTCTACGACGGGCTGCGCGTCGTCCGCTATGCCGAGCCGAAGGAGGGCACGAGCGCGCCGCCCTCGACTTCGCCCGCGTGGACGGCGCGAGCGGCCCCGAGGCGAGCGCCCTCGTCGTCAACCGCGCGGACGGCAACGTCCGCTACCTGACGGCCCCCTGGGTGCAGTCCACCGCCGTGCGTGACCTGCTGAAGCCCGCCGGGCAGGCCCTCGCCCTGCGGGCGCGGACGCGGACGGCGTCACCGAGCCCTTCGCCGGTCCCGCGCAGGACGGCCGGTGCACGTCCTGGAACGCGCTGCGGATGCGCGACCACTCCGGTGCCGTGCGGATGGCGACCGACCTCGGCGAGCTGACCCCCGCCCGGCTGACCGCGGGCCGCCCGGAGGCGCCGCGCGAGGCCGCGCCCGCCGACTGGGCCAAGTCCGCGTGCTCCCTCGCCTCGGTGCGCTCGCACGGCGTGCGGTCCGTCAACTCCTGGGCGTACGCCCGGCAGACGCTCCCCGAGTCGGGCACCGCCGCCCAGTGGGTGTGCACCCGGGCCGAGACCTGGCGCGGGTCCGGCAGCCGGAGCCTCGCCCAGTTCCAGACGGCCGACGGACCCACGGGCGCCGTCGCGGCCAAGGCCGAGGACTCCCCGGCGTGCGGGCCCCGCGAGCCCCGGGTCCTCGCGGGCGTCCGGTGGAAGTCGCCGGGCGGCACCTGGTACCTCCTGGGCGCGGGCAGCAAGGACATCACGTCGCTGGCCTCGTCCGGCGGTGACCAGGCGCAGGGCAACGTCCTCGCGGTCAGGACGGAGCGCACCGCCCGCGTCCGGCTGACCGGCGCCCTGGCGGACGGCACGAAGGTGTCGACCCTGCGGTGAGCCGCACGAAGGCGCCGTGGCCGAGGTGAGCGGCGGCCGGTGAACTTCCGGCCGTCGGCCTCTGTACCCCCCGCCTACCCGTCAGTACATTGACGGCATGTCTAATACGCACAGCCGGGTGCCCGAGCCCGTCGCGTCCGAGCACATACCGCTCAAGGCACGCAACGTCTCC
Source organism: Streptomyces huasconensis (assembly GCA_004010275.1). Lineage (GTDB taxonomy): Bacteria > Actinomycetota > Actinomycetes > Streptomycetales > Streptomycetaceae > Streptomyces > Streptomyces huasconensis. The sequence goes on along the minus strand of RBWT01000030.1, from coordinate 21,755 downwards.
TTCTCCTGGGAGGACACCCCGCTCCACTGGCTGCCGGACGACCCGTTCACCACGCACACCATCAACGTCCTGCACCTGCTGCTGCCCGCCGGTGAGCGCTGGTTCGTGCACGTCTACAAGCAGGTCCTGCCCTACATTCGGGACGAGCGGCTGCGCGAGGACGTCATCGGGTTCATCGGCCAGGAGGCGATGCACGCGCAGGCCCACGACGAGGTCCTGCCGCACCTCAGGGCGCGGGGGCTCGATCCGACGCCGTACACCGCGCAGGTCGACTGGCTCTTCGAGAAGCTGCTCGGCGACCGGACGCTGCCGCCGGGCAGGGCACGCCACTGGTGGCTGATGGAGCGTGTCGCGATGATCGCGGCCATCGAGCACTACACCGCCTTCCTCGGCGACTGGGTGCTCAACGCGACGGAGCTGGACCGCAGGGGCGCCGACCCGACCATGCTGGACCTGCTGCGCTGGCACGGCGCCGAGGAGGTCGAGCACCGGTCGGTGGCCTTCGACCTCTTCCTGCACGTCGACGGCGGCTACCGGCGCCGCGTGCGGACCTGGGCGACCGCCTTCACCGCCCTGGTCTTCCTCTGGCAGCGCGGGGCGCGGTTCTTCATGGAGAACGACCCGACGCTCACCGACGGCAGGGCGAGCTTCAAGGACTTCCACCGCAGCGGACGTGCGGGCACCCTGCCGACGACCGGCGCCATGCTCCGCTCCATCCCCCGCTATCTGAGCCGCAGTTACCACCCCTCCCAGGAGGGCAGCACGGCACAGGCGGTGGCCTACCTCGCCTCCTCGCCGGCCGCCACCGCCGCCGAGCGGGCAGCGGCGGGCGGGAGGGCGTCTGACATGCCCCGCCTTGCCACCCTCGCCCTCGCCACCGGGGCGGCCGTGCTCGCCCGGCGGGCCCTGCGCCGCCGCACGGCGGCCTCGCCGCTGTGGCCGTTGCGCCCTGGAGGAGCCGGTGTCCGGGCGGCCACGCCCCGCGCGCTGCGGCTGCGGGTCGCCGGCATGAGCGCGTGGCCGAGGGCGTGGTCCGACTCCGCCTCGCGGGCGCCGGCCTGCCGCCGTGGCAGCCGGGCGCCCACCTCGACCTCGTACTCCCCTCGGGGCTCGTGCGGCAGTACTCGCTCTGCGGCGACCCCGGGGACTCCTCCGCGTACACCGTCGCGACGCGGCTGATCGGTGCCGAGCAGGGCGGCCGGGGCGGTTCGCGGGAGGTGCACGAGGGGCTGCGGGAGGGCGACGAGGTCACGGTACGGGGGCCGCGCAACCGCTTCCCCCTCGTCGACGCCCCGTCGTACGTCTTCGTCGCCGGGGGCATCGGGATCACGCCGATCCTGCCGATGCTGCGGGCCGTTCAGGCCTCGGGGAAGCCGTGGCGGCTGCTCTACGGCGGGCGGTCGCGGGCCTCGATGCCGTTCCTCGAAGAGGTCGGGAGGCTCGGCGGGGCGCGGCCGGGGCGGGTCACCGTCGTCGCGCGGGACGAGGACGGGCTGCCGGACCCGGCCGCCTTCCTGAGCGGGACGTCCGAGGGCACCGCCGTCTACGTATGCGGGCCCGAGCCCTGATGGTCGCGGTCGGCGCCGCGCTGCCCGCGGGGTGCTCGCTGCACCTGGAGCGGTTCACGCCGCGCGCGTCGTCCGGTGGCGACGCACCCTTCGAGGTCGAACTGCGGCGCAGCAACCGCACGGTGGCGGTCGCCGCGGACGGCACGGTGCTCGCCGCGGTCCGCGCGGAGCTGCCGGACACGGCGTACTCTTGCGAGCAGGGTTTCTGCGGGACCTGTCGGCAGCGGGTCCTGGAAGGGGAGGTCGACCACCGGGACGAGCTGCTCACCGACGCCGAGCGGGCCGGGTCGATGCTCATCTGCGTCTCGCGGGCGCGCGGTGGGCGGCTCGTGCTCGATCTGTGAAGTGCCGGGCGGAGCCGGGCCGTCCGGGGGCTGGTTCCGCTCGGTAAGGTGTTCGTATGACTACCGGGGTGCGCCGCAGGATGGGTGTCGAGGAGCGGCGGCAGCAGCTGATCGGGGTCGCGCTCGAGCTGTTCAGCCACCGCTCGCCCGACGACGTCTCCATCGACGAGATAGCAGCGGCCGCGGGCATCTCGCGCCCGCTGGTCTACCACTACTTCCCCGGCAAACTCAGCCTGTACGAGGCGGCGTTGCGCCGGGCGGCCGAGGAGCTGGCCGAGCGGTTCGTGGAGCCGCGCGAGGGTCCGCTCGGCGGCGCGGCTGCTGCGCGTCATGGGCCGCTTCCTCTCCTTCGTCGACGACCACGGCCCCGGTTTCTCCGCGCTGATGCGGGGCGGTCCGGCGGTCTCCGCGGGCGGCGGCTGCGCGGTGGGGACGGCGCCCGCGACGAACGCGCTGATCGACTCGGTGCGCCAGGCCGCGTACGACCAGATCCTCGCGCACCTCGGCGTCACCGAGCCGCCCGCCCGGCTCGAACTCGTCGTGCGGTCCTGGATCTCGCTGGCCGAGACGACGGCGCTGCTCTGGCTGGACGGGCGGCGGGTGCCGCGCGCGGAACTGGAGCTGCAACTCGTCCACGACTTCGCGGCGTTGACCGCGGTGAGCGCCGCCTACGACGAGGAGATGGCGGTGCTGCTGCGCGCCGTCCTGGCCGACGAGCCGACCGACGGCCGTCGCCGAGCTGATCGGCCGGCTCATCGCGCTGGCGCCGTAGGAGACCGATGCGAGACCTGACCTTCCGCAGTGCGGACACGACCGACACGGCCACCCTCGTCGGCCTCTACGACGGTGCGGCCCGCTGGATGCTGGAGCGCGGCATCGACCAGTGGAAGCCGGGCGGCAAGGACGCGCGGCACTTCCGGCGGCTGATCACCTCCGGGGCGCAGGAGGTGTGGCTCGCCGAGGAGGGGGCCGAGGCCGTCGGGGCGTACGAGCTGTGGTGGGACGACGAGGCGGCCTGGGGTGTGCGGGCTCCGGTGGCGGGCTATGTGCACCGGCTGATGGTGCGGCGCGGGGCGCGGCCCGGGACGGGCCGGGCGCTGCTGGCGCGGGCGGAGCGGCGGATCGCCGAGGCGGGGCGCGAGCTGTCCCGGCTGGACTGCGTCTCGGCCAACCCGCGGCTGCGTACGTACTACGAGGGGGCCGGGTACGCGGTGGTCGGTGAGCTGCCGCGGAAGGTGGCCCCCGACGGGAGCACGTACGGCGTGACGCTGATGGAGAAGCGATTGTTCTAGCGGGTGCCGGTCAGGCGCAGGGCGAGGAGCGCGATGTCGTCGTCCCGGTCGTGGCCGAAGCAGGCGAGCAGGGTGTCGCAGAGGTCGGCGACGCCGAGCGGCGCGTCGGCGGCGACGGTGCGCAAGTGCTGCATGGAGACCGCGAGGTCGGTGCCGCGGGTCTCGATGAGGCCGTCGGTGACCATGAGGAGCCGGTCGGTGGGGCTCAGGACCGTCTCGGCGGGCGCCGGCCGGTCCAGGCCGAGGCCGAGGAGGGGGCCGCAGGCCGGCAGGTATGTGGCGGTGCCGGTGTCGCTGACGACGAGCGCGGGATGTGCCCGGCGTTGGCGACGCGGGTGCGTCCGGTGGCGGGGTCGACGAGGGCCAGGCAGAGGGTGGCGGTCACGTCGGGGTGGTAGCGCTGGAGCATGTTGTCGAGGCGGTGGGCCAGTTTCCGGGGGTCGGATTCCTCGACGCAGTAGGCGCGCAGGGCGTGCCGGATCTCGACCATCACGGTGGCGGCGTCCAGGGAGTGGCCGACGACGTCGCCGATGGCGGTGAGGACGCCGCCCGAGGTGGGCAGCGCGGCGTAGAAGTCGCCGCCGATCTCCGTGTCGCTGGAGGCGGGTTCGTAGCGCACGACGACTTCGGTGCCGGGGACCTGGGGCACGTGGGTGGGCAGGAAGCTGCGCTGGAGCGTGAGCGCGATGTGGCGCTCCATCTCGTACATGAGCAGTCGCTCCGCGGCGAGCGCGGTGGCGTGGGCGAGCCGTCCCACGAGACGGCCGGTCTCGGGGGTGGGATGCCGGGCGTACGTGGGGGTGGCCAGGCAGACGGGGGCGCTGCCCTCGCGGCTGCGGGCCAGGGCGAGCCGGGCGCCGTCGGGCGGGCCGGTGCCGCTGACCGGCTCGGCCGGGAAGAAGCCGGGCGGCCACAGCGGGGCGGCGCGACGGCGCTGCGCAACGCCGACGTGGCCGGACATGACGCGCAGGATGAGGCGGGCCACCGCTTCGTGCGCGCCGTCGGTCGGGCAGTGAGGTGGCGGCCGCGCCGGGACAGGCCCCGGTGCATCGCGCCGTCGTCGGCGAGGATGAACGCGGCGGCGGGGCTCTTGGTGAGGCGGTCGGTGCCCGCGGCGGCGGCGTCGGCCAGTTCGGCGCGGGCAGCGGGCCGACTGGACGTCGAGGATGGTCTCGGCGAGCCGGGTGAGGTGCCCGGCCTCGGCTTCGGCGTCGCTGCGGTGGCGGGCGCCGCGGGCGCGGCGCGACGACGGCCTGGATCTCCGCCGGTTCGGCGGGCACGGTGAGGTAGGCCTCGCCGCCCGCGTCGAGGCCCAGGCAGCGGTCGGCGGGGGGCGACGCGGGCCGCCGAGAAGTGCACGACGGGCAGGGCGGCGGTGCGCGGGGCCTCCTTGAGGCGGCGGCAGAGTTCGAAGCCGCTCATGTCGGGCAGGCCGACGTCGACGAGCGCCACGTCAGGGCAGCGCGCCCGCGCGGTGGAGGGCGTCGAGTTCGGCGAGGGCCTCCTGTGCGCTGGCGGCGAGGATGACGCGGTGGCCGTCCCGGCGCAGGACCGCGCCCAGCGCGTATCGACTGGCGGCGACGTCGTCGACCACCAGAATCGTGGTGTCTGCCTTGCCGTTGGTGCTCAAGCGGGGCCCCTTTGGGGCAGGTCGGTGGGCAGGTCGGTGGGGCGGGCCCCCTCGGGCCCGCCCGTCCAAGCTAACGCCCTACGGCGCGCTCCGGGAGTAGACGGCGACGGTCCTACCGGGAACGGTGAAGATCCCCGAACCCTTCTCGTAGGAAGCGGACTTGACGGTAGAATCTGCGCCCTTCGCCTGGATGGGATGCAGTGTGTACGCCGTTCCGGCGAGGGCCCCGATCCGCTGCTGCCGCGTCTGCGGGGTGGCGTTGAAGATCACCACGGTGCCGTCGCCGGCGCTCAGGGTGATGACGCCGGGTGTCTCCTCGGGTCCCGACAGGGGGAAGGAGACCGTGCGCTGCACGTCAGCGGCGGTGCGCCGGCCGAAGGCGGGCTCGCTCGCGCGAATCCTCAGCAGGTCCCGGTAGGCGGCCGAGGCCGCCTCGATCTCCGCGCAGCCGACCCGGACGGACGTCAGCAGCGGCTTGGCGTAGGGCCACTTGGGCTTGTTGTCGGCGGCCGGTGGCAGGCCCCGTCCGAAGCCGTTGCCGTCGCGCAGTCCCAGTGCAGGGCGTTGAACCAGTCGCCGCTGTCGTAGGAGTTGCGGTCCAGGGACTTGGAGCGCAGCCGGTCGGTGCCCGCCTGGGAGAGGGCGGGGCCCTGGGAGAGCGCGGCGGTCGCCATGGCGAGGACCTGTATGCGGGCACGGTCCGCGGGCGTGGTGGTCGTGGGCAGTTTGAAGGCGAGGGCGTCGAAGAGGGTCTCGTTGTCGTGGGCGTCGGCGTAGGCGAGGGCGTCGCCGGGCGCCGCCGCGTATCCGGCCGGGGCGCCGTTGTAGTCGACCTCGGAGCCCTTGACCCGTCGGCCCGTGGAGTCGGTGAAGGTGTAGTCGGCGAGGTTGCCGGTGAGGCCCACCTTGATCAGGTCCTGGTAGTGCAGCAGCCGGGCCTTCTGCTCGGCGGGGGTGCCGTTGGCCTTCGAGGCGTTGGGGTCGGTGTAGAGGCCGCTGGCGAAGCCCTGGACGCCGGGGTCGTCGTCGAAGGGGCCGCCGCCGCGCACCGCGTCGCGGGCGCGGTCGGAGAAGGTGGCGATGCCGGTGCCCGCCATGTTCTTCTGCGTGGCCTGGACGAAGCGGGCGTCGTCGGCGATCTCGCCGAAGTTCCAGCCCTCGCCGTAGAGGATGATCCGCTTGCCGTCGACGCCGTCCTTGGCGGGGGTGAGCGCGTCGAGGGCCTTGCGGACGGCGAGGATGTTGGCCTTGGGGTGGTGGCCCATGAGGTCGAAGCGGAAGCCGTCGACCTTGTACTGCCGGGCCCAGGTGACCAGGGAGTCGACGACGAGCTTGCCCATCATGGCGTTCTCGGGCGCGGTGTTCGCGCAGCAGGTGGAGGTGGCGACGGCGCCTTCGGCGAGCAGGCGGTGGTAGTAGCCGGGCACGATCTTGTCGAGCACGGACTTGGGGTCCTGGCCGCTCGCCGCCGTGTGGTTGTAGACGACGTCCATGACGACGCGCAGCCCGTCGTCGTTGAGCGCCTTGACCATCGCGCGGAACTCACGGGTGCGGCGGGTCCCTTCGGGGTCGGTGGCGTACGACCCTTCGGGCACCGTGTAGTGGAAGGGGTCGTAGCCCCAGTTGTACGCGTCGTCGGCGGCGACGGCGGCCACGCACTCCTGCTGCTTCTCGGAGTCGGCGGGATAGGCGGCGAGGTCGCAGCCGGGGGTCTTCTGGTCGGCCTTGCGCTCGGGGATGGTCGCGATGTCGAAGGCGGGCAGGAGATGCACGTACGACGTGCCGGACGCGGCCAGTTTCCTCAGGTGCCGTGTGCCCTTGCTGCGGGCGTCGGTGAAGGCGAGGTACGTGCCGCGGTGGCGGGCCTTCGCGGTGCGGTCGGTGGCGGAGAAGTCCCGGATGTGCAGTTCCTGGATCTGCGCGTTCCGCAGGGGTACGGCCTTCGGCTTCTTCAGGTTCCGCCAGCCCTTGGGGGCGAGGGTCTTGGCGTCGAGGTCGACGGCGAGGCTGCGGGTGGAGTCGGCGGTCAGGGCGAGCGAGTAGGGGTCGGTGACCTTGTTGGTGACGACCGCGCGGGCGCTCGGGGAGAAGACCTTGACGGCGTAGCGGTAGGGCTTGCCGGTCCAGCGCTTGGGTCCGGTGGCGGACCAGACGCCGCTCGCGTCGTCGCGCCGCATCGGCACGCGGTCGCCGTCGAGTTCGAGGGCGACGGACCGGGCGGTGGGGGCCCATACGGAGAGGGTGACCCCGCCCTCGCGGAAGACCGGGCCGAGTGTGGCCCTGGTGGCGCGGGCGGCGTACAGGTCGTCGAGAACGCCGTGGGTCTGGACACCGGTGGCGGTGGTGAGGGTGCCGTCGGGCTGCTGCCGGGTGAGGACCACCTGGCCGGTGAGGTCCTCGGCGGTGTGGGCACGGTCCTTGGGGGCGACTTCGTAGGCGGCGTACGCGGACAGGTGCGGGAATCTGGCGCGCTGGGCGGCGGAGAGGCCGCCGGGGATCTTGCGGAGGGCCGACTTCCGGCCGGTTCCGGTGAGTTCGCCGTCCCGCACGGCGAGTTCTCCTTCGGGGTCGGCGACGAGCGTGGCGGTGGCCGCCGGGTCGCCGTCCTCCGGGACGGCGACGGTGGAGTGGTCGATCCACTGGGCGGTCGACTTCGTCAGGTCGAGGGGGGCGGTGTCGGGGGGCGGTGCCGCCCCGGCCGGTATCGCGGCGAGGAGGGCCGCGCGAGCGCGAGGACGGTGCCGGTGACCGCCGCGGTGCGGTGCCTGTGCTGGGCCATGACGGGGGAACGTACCGGGAGCGTGGCCTTGCAGCAAGAGTTTGCAGGGCGGGGCCTTGCCGGGGGCTGGGCGGGGGTTTGGTGCCCTGCGGTGCGGCGACGTCTGCGGGGTGTCGGTGGTTGGCGGGTGCGGGTTGTCCTGGGCTGGGCGCGCAGTTCCCCGCGCCCCTGACGGGGCCGTTCGCCACGCTCCGTTGCATCGCACCCCCGCCTGCGGCGCGCATGCGTCTGCGGGGTGCCCGTCGTTGGCGGGTGCGGGTTGTCCTCCTGGGCGCGCAGTTCCCCGCGCCCCTGACGGGGGCGGTACGCCATGCCCGGTTGCAACCCCACCGGAGGTAGAAAGTGGGTTGCAAGGGCTTCCGCAAAAGCTTGCAAGGCTGTTAACTTCCTGCCAGCCCGGCAGCCGTCGATGGGACGGACGGTACAGCGGGTCCATCCCTCAGGAGTTCACCATGCGACGTGGCATATCGATCGCCGCCGCGGTCTGCGCCCTTGCGCTCACCGCCTCCGCCTGCGGCAGCGATGACGAAGGCTCGACCGGCAAGGCGAAGGACGCCAAGGACATCTCCGGCTCCCTCACCTACTGGGACACCTCGGACGCCACGACCGAGGCGCCGGTCTACAAGAAGCTGATCGCCGAGTTCGAGGACAAGTACCCGAAGATCGACGTCAACTACGAGAACATCGAGTTCGCGTCGATCGAACAGAAGTTCAAGTCCGCGGCGAAGACCGGCAAGGGCGCCCCCGACGTGATGCGCGCCGACGTCGGCCTGATCCCCGAGTACGCCTCGCTGCACTACATCGCCCCGCTGGACGGCACCCTCGCCCTCAAGGGCGGCACGGACGACTTCACCGAGGGCCCGCTGAACACCACGAAGTACCAGGGCAAGACGTACGGCGTCCCGTCGGTCACCGACACCCTCGCGATCCTCTACAACAAGAAGCTCTTCAAGAAGGCCGGCATCGCGAAGCCGCCCACCACCTGGGACGAGTTCATCGCGACGTCGAAGACCATCAAGAAGAAGACCGGCGTCGAGGGCACCTACCTCAACCCCGACTCCTACTTCCTGCTCCCCTTCCTCTACGGCGAGGGCACCGACCTCGCCGACCCGAAGGCGAAGAAGATCACGATCAACTCGCCGGAGGCCGTCAAGGCCGTCACCACGGCGAAGAAGGTCTACGACCAGGCCTCCGCGAAGGTCGACTTCGCCAACGCCTACGACAACATGCAGACCTCGTTCAAGAACGGCGAGGTCGCCATGCTCATCCAGGGCCCCTGGTCGGTCACCGACGACCTGTCGGGCAAGGCCTTCAAGGGGAACGAGGACAACCTCGGCTTCGCCCCGGTCCCGGCCGGCTCCACCGGCAAGCCGCAGGCCCCCACCGGCGGCCACGACCTCACCGTCTACCAGGGCTCGAAGAACCTGGACGCCGCCTACCTCTTCACGCAGTTCATGACCTCGTCCAAGAGCCAGCAGAAGATCGCCGCCGAGACCGCGACGCTGCCGACCCGCGAGTCCGCGTACACCCCCGAGGTCACCAAGGACGCCCGCATCAAGGGCTTCCACCCGATCATGAAGACCGCGCGGCCGCGCGTGGCGCTCCCCCAGGTCGGCAGCCTCTTCACGCCGCTGGTGCAGCAGTACACGAAGATCCTCCAGGGTGACGTCTCCGTGAAGTCCGGCCTCGACGCGGCCGCCGAGGACTTCAAGAAGCTGCTCCCCGGCTACACCATCGGCAGCTAGGGCAGGCAGAGTTGATCACCGCGCTTCGCCACTCCTGGCAGAAGTACTGGTACGCGTGGGCGATGGTGGCTCCGGTCGTCATCGTCCTCGCGGTGCTGGTCCTGTATCCGCTGGGCTACGGCTTCTACCTCTCGCTCACCAACGCCAACGAGGCGAACGTGGCGCGGGACATCGGGGCCTTCCACGCCCCGGCGACGTACAAGATGGTCGGGCTCGACAACTACTGGTCGATCCTCTCGGGCGCGGACGGCGACTTCTACCCGCGCCTGACCTGGACGATCGTCTGGACCGTCTCCTGCGTCGCCCTGCACATCGCGATCGGCATGGGCCTCGCGCTCCTGCTCAACCGCAAGATGCGCGCCAAGCTCCTCTACCGCGCCCTGCTGATCCTGCCGTGGGCGGTCCCCGCCTTCGTCGGCGTCTTCGCCTGGCGGCTGATGCTCAACTCGCAGTACGGCGTCTTCAACGAGATGCTCACGGCCGTCGGCCTGCCCGCCCAGAACTGGCTGGCCACGCCGCTCGCCCAGAAGATCGCCGTCATCATGGTGAACGTCTGGATCGGCGTCCCCTTCAACATGGTGGCGCTCCTCGGCGGCCTCCAGTCCATCCCCAAGGAGCTGTACGAGGCCTCGGAGATGGACGGCGCCTCCCCCTGGCAGCGCTTCGTGAACGTCACCCTGCCCGGCCTGCGCCCGGTCACCAACACCGTGGTGCTGCTCGGCTGCATCTGGACGTTCAACATGTTCGCGGTGATCTACCTGCTGCTCGGCCAGAACACCACCGGCGAGGCGGACATCCTCGTGACCTTCGCCTTCCGCAAGGCGTTCACCGGAGTGTCCGACTACTCCGGCGCCGCCACCTACGGAATCGTGATCCTCGCCCTCCTCCTCGCCTTCTCGACCTTCTACCGCCGCCGCCAGCTCAAGACCGAGCAGGCCTGAGGGGGCCCGTCACCATGACCTCAGCAACCACCCACTCCCCGGCTCCCACCGGGGCCCTCGCCAAGACCGCGGACGGGCCGCGCGCGAAGAAGGTCCGCGGCCGCGAGGAGCGCTCGACGCTCGCCTCCGTCGCGCTGCACGGCACGCTGATCGTGGCGAGCCTGATCGCCGCCTTCCCCGTCGTGTGGATCTTCTTCATCTCGCTCGGCCCGAAGACGGCCTGGCAGAGCCCCGGCGAGGTGCTCGGCAACCTGAGCCTGGACAACTACGCCAAGGTCCTCACCGACACGGACTTCCCGCAGTGGTTCGGCGCCTCGGTGATCGTCGCGGGCGGCACCACCCTGCTCGGCGTGTTCCTCGCGGCGACCGCGGGCTACGCGGTGTCCCGGATGCGGTTCCCCGGCCACCGGCAGCTGATGTGGTCCTTCCTGGTCACCCAGATGTTCCCGATGGCCGTCCTGATCGTGCCGCTCTACGAACTCCTGGCCCGCTTCGACCTGATCGACAACTACCTGGGGCTCATCCTCACGTACGCGACGACCGCGGTCCCCTTCTGCGCCTGGATGATGAAGGGCTACTTCGACACCATCCCGCACGAGATCGACGAGGCGGGACGCGTCGACGGCCTCACCCCCTTCGGCACCTTCTGGCGGCTCATCGTGCCGCTCGCCAAGCCGGGCCTCGCGGTGACGGCGTTCTACAGCTTCCTCACGGCGTGGGGCGAGGTGGCGTACGCCTCCCAGTTCATGGGCGCCGACCATTACACCCTTGCTGTCGGAATCCGTACCTTCGCCACCGAATCCCGGGCAGACTGGGCCATGATGACCGCCGCCTCGGTGATCATCCTGGTACCGGCGACGCTCGTCTTCCTTCTGGTCCAGCGCAACCTGGTGTCGGGCCTGACGGCCGGCGGCACCAAGTCCTGACCCGCTACGCCACCGTCAACTCCCGCACTCCTAAGGGACTTCATGACCCAGCACGTCACCGCCGCGCCCGCCCACACCGACTCCGTGCCGAGCCGGGAGTGGTGGCGCGACGCGGTCATCTACCAGGTCTACCCCCGCAGCTTCGCCGACGGCGACGGCGACGGCATGGGCGACCTGCCCGGCATCCGGGCGCGCCTGCCGCACCTGCGCGACCTGGGCGTGGACGCCGTCTGGCTCTCCCCCTTCTACGCCTCGCCGCAGGCCGACGCCGGCTACGACGTGGCGGACTACCGCGCGGTCGACCCCATGTTCGGCACCCTCACCGACGCCGACGACCTCGTACGGGAAGCGCACTCGCTGGGCCTGCGCGTCATCGTCGACCTGGTGCCCAACCACTGCTCCGACCAGCACGAGTGGTTCAAGCAGGCGCTGCGCGAGGGCCCGGGATCGCCGCTGCGCGACCGCTTCCACTTCCGCCCCGGCAAGGGCGACGACGGTGAACTGCCGCCCAACGACTGGGAGTCCATCTTCGGCGGTCCCGCCTGGACCCGCGTCGAGGACGGCTCCTGGTACCTCCACCTCTTCGCGCCCGAGCAGCCCGACTTCAACTGGGACCACCCGGCCGTCAAGGACGAGTTCCGCTCCATCCTGCGCTTCTGGCTCGACCTCGGCATCGACGGCTTCCGCATCGATGTGGCGCACGGCCTGGTCAAAGCGGCGGGCCTGCCGGACATCGGCCACGAGGAGCAGGTCAAGCTGCTCGGCAGCCAGGCCGTGCCGTACTTCGACCAGGACGGCGTGCACGAGATCTACCGCGACTGGCGCAAGATCCTCGACGAGTACACGCGCGAGGACGGCACCGAGCGCATCGCCGTCGCCGAGGCGTGGACGCCGACCGTCGAGCGCAGTGCCCTGTACCTGCGCCCCGACGAGCTGCACCAGGCGTTCAACTTCGAGTACCTGACGACCGAGTGGGACGCCGAGGCGCTGCGCGCCGTCATCGACCGCTCCCTGGCCGCGATGAACTCCGTGGACGCGCCCGCCACCTGGGTGCTCTCCAACCACGACGTCGTACGCCACTCCACGCGCTTCGCCGACGGCGACGAGGCCCGCGGCCTGCGCCGGGCCAGGGCGGCGACGCTCCTGATGCTGGCGCTGCCCGGCTCCGCGTACATCTACCAGGGCGAGGAACTGGGCCTGCCCGAGGTCACCGAGCTGCGGACGAGGTGCGCCAGGACCCGGCGTTCTTCCGCTCCACCGGGCAGGACGGCACGCGGGACGGCTGCCGGGTGCCGCTGCCGTGGTCCGGTGAGCGTGCGCCGTTCGGCTTCGGTCCGGTGGAGGGCGGCCCGAGCTGGCTGCCGCAGCCCGCGTCGTGGCGGGACCTGACGGTGGCGGCGCAGACCGGCGACCCGACGTCGACGCTGGAGTTCTACCGCTCCGCGCTCGCCGTGCGCCGCGAGCACCCGGCACTGGGCGCGGGCCGCGGCGTCGAGTGGCTGGACGCCCCCGAGGGCGTGCTGTCCTTCCGCCGCACCTGCGCCGGGTCGGTGTTCGTCTGCACGGTGAACCTCACCGGCTCCCCCGTCACGCTGCCCACCCCCGGCACCCTGCTCCTCGCCAGCGCGGACGTGACGCCGGGCGCCGACGAGACCGTGGTGCCGGCCGATGCAACGGTCTGGTGGGCAGCCTGAGATGCGACCGGTACAGTCCAATCCTGTGACCGCACGGCTAGCCGACATCGCAGCCCAGGCGGGGGTCAGCGAAGCGACAGTAAGCCGCGTGCTCAACGGCAAGCCGGGCGTCGCGGCGGCCACCCGTCAGTCCGTGCTCGCCGCACTCGACGTACTGGGGTACGAACGCCCGGTGCGGCTGCGGCAGCGCAGCGCGGGCCTGGTCGGGCTGATCACGCCGGAGCTGGAGAACCCCATATTCCCCGCGCTCGCCCAGGTCATCGGGCAGGCCCTTACCCGGCAAGGGTATACGCCGGTCCTCGCCACCCAGACGCCCGGCGGCTCCACCGAGGACGAGCTGACCGAGATGCTGGTCGACCGCGGGGTGGCGGGCATCATCTTCGTCTCGGGGCTGCACGCGGACACCTCGGCCGACATGCAGCGCTATGAGCAGCTGCGGGCGCAGGGCGTGCCGTTCGTCCTGGTGGACGGTTTCTCGCCCAAGGTGCAGGCGCCGTTCATCTCCCCGGACGACCGCGCGGCGATGCGCCTGGCGGTCACGCATCTGGTCTCCCTCGGCCATACGCGCGTAGGGCTGGCGCTGGGTCCCAAGCGGTTCGTGCCGGTCCAGCGGAAGATCGAGGGCTTCGTCCGCACGATGCAGGACCAGCTGCACCTGGCACCGGAGGAGATCGAGGCCGACCTCATCCAGCACTCCCTCTACACCCTGGAGGGCGGCCAGGCGGCGGCCGCGGCGCTGATGGACCGCGGCTGCACGGCCATCGCGTGCGCCAGCGACATGATGGCGCTCGGCGCGATACGGGCGGCCCGCCAGCGCGGCCTGGAGGTGCCGGACGACGTCTCGGTGGTCGGCTTCGACGACTCGCCGCTGATCGCGTTCACCGATCCACCGCTGACCACGGTGCGCAAGCCGGTGCCGGCGATGGGGCAGGCGGCGGTGCGTACACTCCTGGAGGAGATCGGCGGGACCCCCGCCCCGCACAGCGAGTTCGTCTTCATGCCGGAGCTGGTGGTTCGCGGTTCAACCGCTTCTGCGCCCAGGCGCCCCTAGGGGCCCTGGGGGCCGTGGCCTCGTACTTCCGACGGAGAGAATGCGGTCCGGACCCGACCAGGGGATGATCGGTCGGAGGACGGGGATCTGGCAGACTCTGTGCCTATGGGTGAGACGACCGTGACAACACTTGAGGGCCGGCAGGCGCCCACCGCTTCACCCATCGCGGGCGAGGAGGACGACCGCAATGGGCGGAATCTCCTGCGCCGCCTGCGGACCCCGCGTCGCCCCCGGCTGTGGTTCGAGATCCTGCTGATCGCGGTGAGTTACTGGACGTACTCCCTGATCCGCAACGCCGTCCCGGAGCAGAAGGCGCAGGCGCTGCGCAACGCCGACTGGATCTGGCGCGTCGAGCAGGATCTCGGGATAGCCGTCGAGCGGGGCGTCAACCACGCCGTGGACTCGGTGACCTGGCTCATCGTCGGCATGAACTATTACTACGCGACGCTGCATTTCGTGGTGACGCTCGGCGTCCTGGTGTGGCTGTTCCGCTGCCATCCCGGGCGGTACGCGGCCACGCGGCTGGTCCTCTTCGCGACGACGGCGGTGGCCCTGGTCGGCTACTACCTGTACCCCCTGGCGCCGCCCCGCCTGATGAACGGCACCACCTTCATCGACACGGTCCTGGTCCACCACACCTGGGGCTCCATGGCCTCCGGTGACCTGAAGAACATGTCGAACCAGTACGCGGCGATGCCGTCGATGCACATCGGCTGGTCCCTGTGGTGCGGCCTGACGATCTTCGCCCTGGCCTCGGTGCCGTGGGCCAAGGTGCTGGGCCTGCTCTACCCCGCGACCACGCTCGTGGTGATCGTGGCAACGGCCAACCACTTCTGGCTGGACGCGGTGGGCGGCCTGCTCTGCCTGACCTTCGGCCTCACGGTCACCCGCCTCTGGTACGGAGCACTGCCGCACGGGCTGCCGCGTGACGTGGACACGCTACCGCTCAAGGTGTAGCGCCCCGAAGGCTGCGCCCCGTCAGGGCGCGGGGAACTGCGCGAGCAACCACGTCCGCCCCGCACCCGGCAGACACGCAGGCGGAGGCGACCAGCGCCCCGTCAGGGGCGCGGGGAACTGCGCGAGCAACCACAACCAACCCGCACCCGCCGACACACCGCACCCGGCAGACGCCCAGGCGGGGGCCCGCCACAGGGGCAGGTGACCCACCCCCCGCCCGCGCAGCGCAGCGCCGCTACGCCCCGTAGAACCTCTCCTCCACCACGGCCCGCGCCCGCCTCGTGATCCTCCGGTAGTCGTCCAGCATGTCGCCGACGTGACCCGCGTCGTAGCCCAAGTACCGGCCCACCGCCGCCAGCTCCCGCCCCCCGGAGGGAAACGTGTCGCCCGCCCTGCCGCGTACAAGCATCACCGCGTTGCGTACGCGGGTCGCGAGGACCCAGCCGTCGTCCAGGGTCGCCGCGTCCTGGGCCGGGATGAGGCCCGCGGCGCAGGCGGCGGCCAGGGCCTCGCGGGTGCGGGTCGTGCGCAGGCCGGGTTCGGCCCAGCCGTGGCGCAACTGGAGGAGCTGGACGGTCCACTCGACGTCGGAGAGGCCGCGCGCGGCCCAGCTTGGTGTGGAGCGTCGGATCGGCGCCGCGCGGCATCCGCTCCGCCTCCATGCGGGCCTTCAGGCGGCGGATCTCGCGGACCGCGTCCTCGCCGAGGCCCTCCGCGGGGTAGCGCAGCGGGGAGATCAGGTCGATGAAGGCGCGGCCCAGCTCCTCGTCGCCCGCGACCGGTTCGGCGCGCAGCAGCGCCTGGGACTCCCATACGAGGGACCAGCGGCGGTAGTAGGCCTCGTACGAGCCCAGCGTGCGCACCAGCGGGCCGCTCCTGCCCTCCGGGCGCAGTCGGGTCGATCGCCAACGGCGGGTCGGAGGAGGGCAGTTGCAGCAGGCGCCGCATCTCCGCTACCACCTTCGCCGCCGCCTTCGCCGCCTCCTGCTCGTCGGCGCCCTCGCGCGCTCGTGCACGAACAGGACGTCCGCGTCCGAGCCGTAGGCCAGTTCGTGGCCGCCGAAACGGCCCATGCCGATGACCGCGAAACGGGTGGGGAGCATGTCGCCCCAGCCCTCGCGGACGACCGCGCGCAGGGTGCCCGCGATGGTGGCGGCGGTCAGGTCGGAGATCGCGTCGCCCACCCGGTCCACCAGCGCGCCGGGGTCGGCCTCGGCGGGGCTGTCCTCCGTGCCGTACGAGCCGATGATGTCCCCCGCGGCGGTACGGAACAGCTCGCGGCGCCGCACCCCGCGCGCCGCCGTCACGGCCTGCTCGGCGCCGTCGGCGCGGCGCACCGCCGCCAGGATCTCCTGCTCCAGGTGGCGCGGCGCGCGGCACGAGACCGCGTTCGTCGCCGAGGAGGGCGACCGCCTCGGGGGCGCGCAGGAGGAGGTCGGGGGCGAGGCGGCCGGCGGAGAGGACGCGGGCGAGGTTCTCGGCCGCGGCCCCCTCGTCGCGCAGCAGCCGCAGGTGCTACCAGGGGGTCTTGCCGAGCGCGTCGGAGACCTGACGGAAGTTGAGCAGGCCGGCGTCGGGGTCGGCGGAGTCCGCGAACCAGCCGAGGAGGACGAGGCAGCAGCGTGCGCTGGATGGCCGCCTTGCGGGAGACGCCCGAGGCGAGCGCCTCCAGGTGGCGCAGGGCGCCGCTCGGGTCCGCGTAGCCGAGCGCGACGAGCCGCTCGCGGGCCGCCTCCGTGCTCAGCCGCGCCTCGCCGGGGGCGAGTTGGGCGACCGCGTCGAGCAGCGGGCGGTAGAACAGCTTCTCGTGCAGGCGGCGTACGACGGAGGTGTGCCGCTTCCAGGCGCGGTGCAGCTCGGTGATCGGCTCCGTGCGCATCCCGAGGGAGCGGCCGATGCGCCGCAGGTCCGCGTCGTCCTCGGGCACCAGGTGCGTGCGGCGCAGCTTGTACAGCTGGATGCGGTGTTCCAGGGAGCGCAGGAAGCGGTACGCGTCGTCCAGCTGGGCGGCGTCCACCCGGCCGACGTAGCCGCCCGCGCCGAGCGCGTCCAGGGCGGCGAGCGTGGACCCGCTGCGGATCGAAGCGTCGCTGCGCCCGTGCACCAACTGGAGCATCTGTACGGCGAATTCGACGTCCCGCAGCCCGCCGGGCCCGAGCTTCAGCTCCCGCTCCACCTCCCCCGCCGGGATGTTCTCGACGACCCTGCGGCGCATCTTCTGCACGTCCGCCACGAAGTTCTCGCGCTCGGCGGCGTGCCAGACCAGCGGCGCGAGCGTGGCGACGTACTCCTCGCCGAGTGCCAGGTCGCCCGCGACGGGGCGGGCCTTGAGCAGCGCCTGGAACTCCCATGTCTTCGCCCAGCGCTGGTAGTAGGCGAGGTGGCTGGAGAGGGTCCGCACCAGCGGGCCGTTCCTGCCCTCGGGGCGGAGATTGGCGTCGACGGGCCAGATGGTGCCCTCGACGTTCGTCTCGGAGCAGATCCGCATCATGTGCGAGGCGAGCCGGGTCGCGGCGCGCAGCGCCTTGCCCTCGTCGGCGCCTGCCGCGCTCGCCCCGCCTTCAGCGGGCTCGGCGACGAAGATGACGTCGACGTCGGAGACGTAGTTCAGCTCGTGGCCGCCGCACTTTCCCATCGCGATGACCGCGAGCCGGCACTGCGCGGCGTCACCGGGAGCCGCCGCGCAGGCCATCGCGAGCGCCGCGCGCAGCGTCGCCGTCGCGAGGTCCGCCAGCTCGGCCGCCGCCTCGGCCACGTCGGTGGTGCCGCACACGTCACGGGCCGCGATGGCGAGCAGGCAGCGGCGGTAGGCGACGCGCAGCGAGACGGGGTCGGTGGCGTCGGCGAGGCCGCGCTCGAAGTCCGCGACGCCGGGGTGCAGGTCGGCCGATTCGTACGTGGCCAGCGCCCGCCAGTCGCGGGGGTGGCGGGCGAGGTGGTCGGCGAGGGCCTCGGAGGCGCCCATCACCCCGAGCAGGCGGTCGCGCAGCGGCTTGGCGGTGACGAGGGTGTCGAGCAGTTCGCGCCGCCCGCCTCGTCCTCCTGCGCCTCCACGAGCCGGACGAGGCCGAGCAGCGCCAGCTCGGGGTCGGCGGTGGCGCCCAGCGCGTCCAGGAGCAGCGGGTCGGAGCGGACGGCGGTCAGCTCCGGGGCTTCCAGGAGCCGCTCCGCCGCGGACGGGTCGGTGAAACCGTGCCGCAGCAGCCGCGTGAACGTACTGCTTCTGCGGCCTTGCGGCAGCGTCATGGTCTCGCGCCTCCGTTCGATCACTCCTGGGCCCGAGCCTACGGCCTCTCCACCGCGTTCCGCCCCGTGGGCCCGCCGCGCCTGATGTACTGCCGGGCATGGAATACACACTCGAAGTGATCCCGCTGCCCGTGAGCGACATCGACCGGTCGAGAGACTTCTACCGCGACAAGCTCGGCTTCCACGTGGACATCGACGCCGAGGTGATGCCGGGCCTGCGCATCGTCCAGCTGACGCCGCCCGGTTCGGGCTGCTCCATCGCGCTCTCCGACACCCTCTGGGACACGATGGACGGCCCGACGCCCGCCGCGGGCTCCTATCAGGGGCTCCAGCTGTGCGTGGCCGACGCGAAGGCAGCCCACGCGGAGCTGACCGCGCGCGGCCTGGACGTCTCCGAGCCGGTGCAGCACGCGCCGCAGGACGGCGGCACGTTCATGTACTTCAAGGACCCCGACGGCAACGGCTGGGCGATCCAGGAGTACCGGGTGCGCGCGACCACGCCGCTGCGGGAGGCGATCGTCGACGCGTCGTAGCGCGCGCGAGAACCGGAGAAGAGGCCGGGGGCGCGTCTGCTCACTGACCCGGCAGACGCGCCGCGGCGTTTTCGTGCTTGCGTGATCGGCACGCGCGCTCCCCGAGGCCTTACGAGGCTCCCGTGCGCTGCTTCCAGGACCCCGCGAGAGCGGCGTGAGGGTAAGGGTGGAATCGGGGGTGGGTCGCGGGACGCACCGGGGGCGGCGGACGCGTTGTTGTCGCGGACGCTTCGACGGCTGCGCGCCGACGCCTCGTGCACACGGGCCAGCCGGTTCGCCTGGCGCTCCACCTCCTGACGGCGCCGGGCACGCTCCCATGCGGCACACCACCGCCGCACCTCGACGCCGTCGGTCACCTCGCACACCCGCAGGAAGGCCATGAGCTGTGCGAGGCCGAGCACGGACTTGCCCGCCAGCATCCGCAGCACCGTGCTGTGCGGCAGCTCCCCGTGGCGGCCGGCCCGGCGTTCCATCTCGTCGACGGGCATCGCGCCCGCCTTGTGGTAGAGCTTCCGCAACTCCTGGGCCAGCCCCTCACGGTCGTACACCCGGTCCGGCTCGGGCACACCGGCCCCGGGGTTCCTCCGCCGGTGCTCGGCATAGCGAGCGGCCTGCCACAGCCGCCGCGCCTCGGCGACCGGGGCTCCGCAGGCGCGGGCGTACGCCTCCACGACCGGCAGGCGGGGAATGCGGTACCCGCTCGCGGCGCGGGAGAAGGTGGTGGCGGAGAAGGCGTGCCCGGACGTCTCCGCCATCTCCCGGTGGGTCAGGCCCGCCGCCCGGCGGCGCCTGCGCAGCCACTCCGCGAGCCGCTCCAGGTCCGGGTCGCAGGCGGGAATCGAGCGCTCTGGGCGTGCCATGGCCGGTCTGGGTCACCGCGCTTCGGCCGTGACCGGAGCGCGTCGCGCCAGGTGGGCACCGATCAGGCCGCACGTCGCCAGGACCTCCGCCACCACGATGACGGGCATTCCGGTGACGGCCAGTGCGACGCCCAGGACCAGGACCACGACGACGATGACGGTCTGCTTGCCGTCCAGACTGACGGAGGGTTTGGGCGCGATGCACGCCGTACGCCGGTGTGAGTGCATGGGGTACCTCTGGATCTCGAAGGGCCGGGTGTCCCACCCGGCTCAGCCACGGACTGTTGTCCGACGGGGCGTCGACGAACGAGCGCCCGTCGGCAACTCGGCAACATGGTGGCACCGCGTCCCGAAGCCCTCGCGGGGTTGATGCAGCGCCGCCCCATTCACGCGACCGCCACGCGGCTCAGTGGCGTCCAGTACCGCGTTGATGCACTCACGCCCACGCTGACCAGAAAAATTGGTACTCCGCTCGGGAACCTCCCGGAAGAGGCCTCCCGCACAGCCCGCATAGCCCAGACAGCCCGGTCCTCCTACAGCACCGGCAGGTTCTTCCGCAGTTCGAAGGCCGTGACCTCGCTGCGGTACTCCTCCCACTCCTGCTTCTTGTTGCGCAGGAAGAAGTCGTACACGTGCTCGCCCAGCGTCTCGGCGACCAGCTCCGACTTCTCCATGAGCGCGATCGCCTCGCCCAGGTTCTGCGGCAGCGGCTCGATGCCCATCGCGCGGCGCTCGGCGTCGGAGAGCGCCCATACGTCGTCGTCGGCGCCCGGCGGGAGTTCGTACCCCTCCTCGATGCCCTTGAGCCCGGCGGCGAGCAGCACCGCGTAGGTCAGGTAGGGGTTGGCGCCCGAGTCGATCGAGCGGACCTCGACGCGCGCCGAGCCGGTCTTGCCCGGCTTGTACATCGGCACGCGGATCAGCGCGGAACGGTTGTTGTGGCCCCAGCAGATGTACGAGGGCGCCTCGCCGCCCGCGCCCGCCGTGCGCTCGGAGCCGCCCCAGATGCGCTTGTAGGAGTTCACCCACTGGTTGGTGACGGCGGAGATCTCGGCGGCGTGCCGCAGCAGGCCCGCGATGAAGGAGCGGCCGACCTTGGAGAGCTGGTACTCGGCACCGGACTCGTAGAAGGCGTTGCGGTCGCCCTCGAAGAGGGACAGATGCGTGTGCATGCCGCTGCCGGGGTGCTCGGAGAACGGCTTCGGCATGAAGGTGGCCTGCACGCCCTGCTCCAGCGCGACCTGCTTCATGACCAGGCGGAACGTCATGATGTTGTCGGCCGTGGAGAGCGCGTCCGCGTACCGCAGGTCGATCTCCTGCTGGCCCGGCGCGCCCTCGTGGTGGCTGAACTCGACCGAGATGCCCATCGATTCGAGCATCGTGATGGCCTGGCGGCGGAAGTCCATGCCCACGTTCTGCGGGGTGTGGTCGAAGTAGCCGGAGTTGTCGGCGGGCGTCGGCCGCGAGCCGTCCAGCGGCTTGTCCTTCAGGAGGAAGAACTCGATCTCGGGGTGGGTGTAGAAGGTGAAGCCGAGGTCGGAGGTCTTGGCGAGGGCGCGCTTCAGTACGTAGCGCGGGTCCGCGAAGGAGGGGGAGCCGTCCGGCATCAGGATGTCGCAGAACATGCGGGCGGTGCCGGGGGCCTCCGCGCGCCAGGGCAGCACCTGGAACGTCGACGGGTCCGGCTTGGCGATCATGTCCGACTCGTACACCCGGGCGAAGCCCTCGATCGCCGAGCCGTCGAAGCCGATGCCCTCGTCGAAGGCCTGCTCCAGCTCGGCCGGGGCCACGGCCACCGACTTCAGGAAGCCGAGGACATCCGTGAACCACAGGCGTACGAACCGGATGTCGCGCTCCTCCAACGTACGGAGCACGAATTCCTGCTGCTTGTCCATCTTCCGCTTCCACCCATCCTTGCTGGTCAGGCCATCCTTGCCGGTCAGGCCGCCTGCTCCCGCACCATGTGACACCTCGGGCACACGAGCATCCCACCACGCGGTTTCGAACGCGTTGCGGGTCCGTGGCGCGTGCCGCTCTGTGCCCATAGTGCCTGCTGATGGGCCGCGCTGTAACGGCGGCGGGGTACCGCCGCGGCCGTGGCTCGCTGGAGGGGGCGGGGTGTGTCTGCTGGCTCGGGTCGTCGGGGGCGGCGTGCGTCTGCCTGCCGACTCGGGTCGTCGGGGGGCGGC
>RBWT01000309.1 GCA_004010275.1 Streptomyces huasconensis | reverse complement strand
CCCGATCCCCGTGGGCGGCGGGCGGACCCGCGACGGTCACACCGGCGCCGCTTCCCTGCGCGCCGCCACCACGCTCCGCGTCTCGGCGACCGCGAGTCCCGTCACCGCGGCCAGCATCAGCACCGTGCCCGCGACCGTCGTGAGCGTCAGCGCCTCGCCCAGCAGCGCGACCGCGATGACGGCGGCGCTGACCGGCTCCAGGAGCGTGATCACGGAGACGGTGGCGGACCGCACGACGGCCGCCCCGGCGAAGTACAGCGTGTACGCGACCGCTGTCGGCACCGCCGCGATGTAGAGCAGGTAGACGCCTACGCGCGCGGGCTCGGCGGTGTGCGGCACCAGGCCCTCGGCCGTGGCGAGAGGCAGCAGGCAGAGCGCGACGACGGCGAACGACCAGACCGTGGTGCCGGACGAGTCGGTACCGCCGTCCTGGCCCCACCACCGCGTGACCAGCGTCATCGCGGCGTACGCGGCCGCGGAGAGGAGTCCCCAGGCCACGCCCGCCGGCCGGACGGTCGCACCGCCGCCGCCGAGGACGAGCACCACGAGCCCGGCCAACGCGCTGCACGACGGCGACGACCCCGCCGCGTCCGAGCCGCTCCCCCAGGGCGAGCCGTGCGCCGAGGGCGATGAGGACGGGCCCCGACCCCATGGTGACGACCGTGCCGACCGCCAGGCCGGTGCTCTGGACGGCCGCGAAGTACGCCGTCTGGAAGACCGTGAGGGCGACACCCGTCACGACGATCCGGCGGACCCTGCGGCTCAGCGGCGCGTGTGCGTGCGCGGGCGCCTGCGCGCGGCGCGGCCGGGCGAGGCGTGGCGGCGAGCAGCAGCAGGAGCCGCCCGCGCACCGCCAGAAGGAGAGGCTGACCGGCCCCATGTCGCTGTCCTGGAAGACGAGCGCGGCGGCGGCACCGGCGGTGCCCCAGGCGGTTCCGGCGACGATCAGATAGAAGAGGCCCCGCCCGACGGACAGGCCGAGGACGGCGTTCGACACGGTGGACACGGGGGACGCGTGAGAGGTGTGAGAGCTGTGACAAATGTTTGCGGTGTGACAGCTGTTGGACGTGTTGGACACGTGAGTTCTCCGCAGCAGAGAAGGAATGTCTGGCTCCGTCTGCGGGCAGCACCGTTCCGCCCGGCCACTTTCCTGGCCCGGGCGTGATCCGTAAATGCCCCGCGCTAGGCGGCGGGGGGCGGAAGAACGAGTGCTCGTGCGTACATGATCAGAACCCTAGGTCGCGCCGCCGCCGCGCGACAACTCCCTTTCGGCATCCGGGACGCCGCCCTTCACGGAAGGTTCGACGGGCGCC
Organism: Streptomyces huasconensis; assembly: GCA_004010275.1. Classification (GTDB taxonomy): domain Bacteria; phylum Actinomycetota; class Actinomycetes; order Streptomycetales; family Streptomycetaceae; genus Streptomyces; species Streptomyces huasconensis. The sequence goes on along the minus strand of RBWT01000309.1, from coordinate 4,751 downwards.
GAGGACTGGGCGATGAACGCGCCCGCCAGGACCACCGCGCCGCCGACGATCTGCGGCGCGGAGAGGTGCTCGCCCAGAATCACCCAGGCCAGCGCGGTCGCGATGACGGCCTCCAAGCACGCCACGACACCGGCCACCTGCGGCGAGAGCCTGCGTACGGATAGCACCCCGGTGACGTAGGCGACGACGGTCGCGACGAGCACGATCCAGGCAAGCAGGACCCAGGCGGGCACCGTCGAGCCGTCCAGATCCGCGCGGCCCGCGAGCACCGACCAGTCCATGCCCCACGGGCGTGCCACGACGGTCAGCACGGCGGTCCCCACGAGCAGGCCGTACGCGATGACGCCGAGGGGGTCGGGGGCGTCGTCGCCGGCGTCGCTGCCCTGGTCGGACAGGACGAAGTAGCCGACCTGGCAGCAGGCGGCACCGAGCGCGAGCAGCAGCCCCACGGCGTCGAAGCTAAGCCCCGACCACACCTCGACGACGCACGCGAGCCCGCCGACCGCGAGCACCACGCCGAGGGCGGCCGCGCGCGTGACCGGCCGCCGCTGCACGAAGCGGACCCAGCCGAGGACCAGGGCCGGGGCGAGGTACTCGATGAGGAGCGCGACCCCGACGGGGATGCGGGAGAGCGCGGCGAAGTAGCAGGCCTGGACGCCCGCCACGGCGAGCAGCCCGAATCCGGCGAGCAGTGCGGGCCTGCGCCGCGGCAGTGCGCGGTGGCGCCAGGCCACGGGCAGCATCACCAGGGCGGCGCCCGCCACCCGTAGCCACACCACGTGCAGGGGGTCCAGGCCCGCTTCGATCAGCGGTTTCGCCGCGACGCCGGAGCCGCCGAAGGCGAGCGCCGAGACGATGGCGAGGCCGAGCCCCAGGCCGCGGCCGGAAGCCCTGCCGCCGTGGCTCACCTTGCCCCCTCGGAGCCCCTTGCTTCCGCGGAGCCCCCGGCTCTCCTGAATCCCCTGAGACGCTTGCACCGGCACATCATGGCAGGAGGTGTCATGACCGTCACCCCGCCTGACGCCTGTCTCAACCGGCGGACGCCGGGGCCCCTGGGTGTGCCGGGGCTCCTAGGCGTGCCGGGACCCTAGGCGCACGGACGGCATCCGGCCTCGACGCGCCGGAGCAGCACCTCGACGTCGACCCCGGCTCGCCCCAGGACCTCGACGGCCCGGCACTCCGGGTCGGCGGTGAGCCCGGCGAGCAGGTCCATGCCGAGGGCTCGCGGTTCCTCGCGTGACTCGGCGCGCTCCAGCGCCACGTCCATCGCGGAGAGAGCGGCGGGCGACCAGCCCGCCTCCTGCACGGACCCCACCACGGGCACGGCGCCCGAGTCCTCGACAGTGCCCTGCCATTGCAGGCCGTACCCGATGCTGCGCTGTACGAGGTAGCCGAGGAGGCGCACGACCTGCGCGCCGTTCTCGAAGACGGCGCGTACCTCGGGATCGGTTTCCAGCAAGGAGTGCAGCAGGTGCGCGGTGTCTATCTGCCGGTCCCCGTCCCGCACGGCGCGACGGCGCGCGCCGGCCACCACCGAGGCCAGCTCCGCGCTGAGTCGCGAGTCGAGTTCTGCTCGGGTCGGGCCGGGTTCGGCCCCCGGCGGGGTACGGCTTTGCACGTCTCCCACCACATCAACCACCAGTGGCATATGCATCGGCGGCGGGGAGCATCTTCGCGTCCGACGCAGGTTGGGCGCCCGCGTTTTGGTTGTCCTCCTTACGGATGAGATCCGACCGGCCGGCCCCGAGGGGGTGCGCCCCCGCGTCCGCCGTCCCCAGGGCAACCCCCGCCCGGTGTCACATGTCTCATAAGCATGGAGAGCAGGTGCTGGATGGTCGCCCTGCCGGCAGTGGACGGCAGGCAGTACGTGTACCGGGTGTACGCCCCCGACGACGCGCTGCCCGCCGACCTGTTCTGGGACGCCTGGCACTGCCACGACGAGAGCCCGTTCCCCAGGGCGTCGGACCATTTCGACGCGGCGGTGATCCGCCGGGTCGGCTGACCGGCCCGCCCGGCGAGGGGATGCCTTCATCTTCCGGCGCGGCGGAGCCTACGGTTTGTGGGTCACCCAGAGCAGTTCCGCCGGCCAGCGGTGGGCCCAGTCGGGCGGGTCGGTCTCGTTGTAGCCGTTGCGTGTGCCGCGTTCGGGCCGCGGCTCGATGAGGTCGTCGATGACGAGACCCGCGCCGCGCAGGACCTTGACCCAGTCGCCGTAGGTGAGCTGATAGCTGGTCGCGCCGTCACCTTCGGCGATGGTGTGCAGCCCGAAGTAGTCCTTCTGCAGCGTCGTGGTCACGCGGCCGGCGGCTTCGTCGTAGCACGCCTCGAACCATGGGCTGGCGACGTTGAACACCAGGCGCCCGCCCCGGCTCAGGACGCGTGCGGCCTGCGGGACGGCCAGGTGCGGGGGCGCCCAGCTGAGCCCACCGAAGTCACAGAACACCAGGTCGAAGCTGTCGGCGGCGAAGGGGAGTTGCTCGGCGGCGCCTTGCACCAGCGGGTAGCGGGCCGCTCCCATCGCCCGGCTGGCTGCGGCGAGTTGGGCTTCGGACAGGTCGATCCCGACCACGGTGGCACCCTCGGCGGCGAGCGCCCTGGACCACTGGCCGGCGCCGCAGCCGAGTTCGAGGACGCGCTTGCCGGTGACGTCGCCCAGGGCGCGCAGGTGCGCGTCGGGGATGGAGTACATGCCCCACAGCCGGGGTGTGGCGCCGATTCGCGGGTCGTGCTTGTGCTGATAAGGGCCGCTGATCTGGTTCCAGAGCCGCCGGTTGGCGGGGATGCTGTCCACGTGCCGACTCCAGCATTGTCCGCCGGGGGCGGTCAACACGATGAGGGTATGGGCCACGCTCCGCCACCTCACCGGACGCGCGCGACCCACTCACCCCTTCTGCATCACGTGACTCACGCAGGGCTTCACTGACTCACGCAGAGCGTCACTGACTCACGCCTAGCCTCACGTGACTCACGCAGAGCTCCACTGACTCACGCAGAGCGCTCGCGGGCCGCGAGCCGCGAACGCGTGCCGATGACGACCGTGGCGTACAGCTCCTCGTCCTCGACCACCCGTGCCGTCAGACCCGCCTGTTCGACGGCGTCCACGGCGGCGGGCACCTGCCCCTCGCTCGTCTCGAACAGCAGATGACCGCCGGGCGCCAGCCAGCGCGGCGCCCCGGCGGTCACCCAGCGCAGCACGTCGAGCCCGTCGCTGCCGCCGTCGAGCGCCACCCGCGCCTCGTGGACACGGGCCTCGGCGGGCAGCAGGCCGACGTCGCGAGTGGGTACGTAGGGGACGTTGGCCAGCAGGACACCGACCCGGCCGCGGAGGTCGCCGGGCAACGGCTCGTAGAGGTCGCCCTCGTACACCTCTCCCCCGGCGGCCGCGACATTGCGCCGGGCGCAGCGGACCGCCGCGGGGTCGATGTCGGCGGCGTGCAGTTCGACCCGGTCGAGGCCGGCGGCGAGCGCGGCGCCGAGCGCGCCCGATCCGCAGCACAGGTCGACGATGACGCGCTTCGCGCCCGGCGAGGGCGGCGGCCTGGGCGACGAGGAACTCGGTGCGGCGGCGCGGCACGAACACCCTGGGGTCGACGGCGATCCGCAGACCGCGGAATTCGGCCCAGCCGACGACGTGTTCCAGGGGCAGGCCGCCCGCCCTGCGCTCGACCATGGCGGAGACCTCGGCCGGGGTCCGGGCGGTGGAGAGGATCAGCTCCGCCTCGTCCTCGGCGAAGACACAGCCCGGCGGCGCGCAGGGCCGTGACGACGGCGGCGCCTTGCGCGGAAGAGGCGGGGAAGACGGGAGAAGCGGGAGCGGGTGTGGCTGAGAAAGACGGAGCCGACATGTGAAGAAACCTTCCGAGGATGTCCCGACGGGGCTCCCTCGGGTCACCTATGCCGGGTGAACCGCGTGGTCGCGAGGAGGAAGCACCCGACCTGCTGCTGCGGTAATGGGTCTCACCTCCAAGGTTCGTCGCCTGCGGGCGTCGCAGGACAGGGGAACACTATCCCACCCCCCGGAGCCCAGCGGGACCGGGCACCTGACGGTTCAACAGGATTGAACGTGTGAGCCGAAGGCAGCGCGGAAGCACGGATGAAGGCACGGATGGAGGCACCCGCCGAGAAGGTCTGGGCGCGGCTCACCGACTTCTCCTCGTACGGCTCCTCGTACGGCGAGCTGAACGCCCCAAGGGCCCGCCCGCGAGGTGGCCCCACAGACGAGGCGCCCCACACGCATGGTGCGGAGCGCCTCATCTGTGACAGGGGCCGGCGGCCCCCGCCCTCTCAGTCCTCATCGGCGAGGATCAGGTACAGCTTCTTGCGGGCGTCGTTGATGACGGAGACCGCCTTTTCGCGCTGCTCCTTGCTGCCGGTCTTCCAGACCTGGCCGAACGCCTCCATCAAACCGAAGCCGGCCTGCCGGATCTCGTTCAGCGTGTCCCAGTCGACCCCGCGCCCGGCCTCTTCCCAGGGAGCCTCGGGCCCCTCCTCGGCGCCTCGCGGCCGGCGTCGGTGAGCGAGAAGAGCTTCTTGCCGCCCTCGCTCGCGCTGCTGATGAGCCCCTCGTCCTCCAGGAGCTGGAGGGTCGGGTAGACCGAGCCGGGGCTGGGCTTCCACGCCCCGCCGCTGCGCTCGGCGATCTCCTGGATCATCTCGTAGCCATGCATGGGGCGGTCCTTCAGGAGGGCCAGGATCGAGGCGCGTACGTCACCGCGCGCGCCCTCCCCCGCGGGCCGCCGCCCGCCACGACC
>RBWT01000308.1 GCA_004010275.1 Streptomyces huasconensis | reverse complement strand
CAAGACCCCCACCAAGACCTCCGCCCCCGCCCCACCCTCGTCCTCGTCCCGCACGGCAGCCGCGACCCCCGCGCCCTCGCCACCGTCACGGCCCTCGCCGAGCGGATACGTGAGCAGCGGCCCGGCCTGGACGTCCGCCTCGGGCACATCGAGCTGAACGAACGCCCTGCTCACCGAGACCCTCGCCGCACAGCAAGGCGGCCGGGCCGTGCTCGTCCCCCTGCTCCTGAGCCGGGGACAGCACGTGAAGCGGGACATCCCGGCGGCCGCCGCCGACGCCCCCCACCTGGCCACCCGCGTCGCCGCCCCGCTCGGCCCGCACCCGATGCTCGCCGCGGCGCTGCACTCCCGGCTCGTCGAGGCGGGCTGGCCCGCGCGTCCCCTCCGCGCGAGCGCACGCCGCCGCCACGCGGTCGTCCTCGCCGCCGCGGGCTCCCGCGACCCGCGGTCCGCCGCGGACACCGGGCGGGCCGCGAAGCTGCTCGCCGATCGCCTCGGCGTCCCCGTCGTCCCGGCCTACGCCGCGCCCACCGACGCCTGTGCCCGCACCGTGCCCGAGACGCTCGCCGCGCTGGCCGCCGAGGGCCGGACCCGTACCGCCGTCGCCGCGTACTTCACCGCGCCGGGCCGCTTCGCCACCCAGAGCGCGTCCGCCGCCCCTTGGATCGCCGCGCCCCCGCTCGGCGCCCACCCGACGCTGGCCCGCCTGGTCCTGCACCGTTACGACGAGGCCCGCGCGCCCGACGGAGCGTGGACGGCCGAACAGCACCGCCTCACCGCCGTCTGACGAAAGACCAGATCCCCTTTGTCACTGCTTGCGTCTACTGTCGGTGCATGGAAGGCACCGTGGAAGGCACCGCAGCGAGCACCCCAGAAAGCACCAAAGCAAGCACTCCAGAGAACACCCCGGAAAGCGGCGAAGCGAGCAGCGCAGAGAGCACCCCGGAAAGCACCGCGCCGAACGCGCGACCCGAGGTTCACGACGCCTGCGCGGCCTATGACGAGGCCGCCGTCGAGCGGTGGGCCGCCGAGCCCGACAAGAGGCCGGGGCGTACGGCGTTCCAGCGCGACCGCGCGCGCGTGCTGCACTCCGCCGCGCTGCGCCGGCTCGCCGGAAAGACCCAGGTCGTCACGCCCGGCACGCGAAGCCAGGCCTGGGACGCCAGCGCCCGCACCCGGCTGACGCACTCCCTGGAGTGCGCCCAAGTGGGCCGCGAGCTGGGCGCCGCCCTGGGCTGCGACCCCGACCTGGTGGAGACCGCCTGCCTCTCCCACGACCTGGGCCACCCTCCCTTCGGGCACAACGGCGAACAGGCGCTGAACGAAGTGGCGGCGGACTGCGGCGGCTTCGAGGGCAACGCCCAGTCGTTGCGCCTGCTCACCCGCATCGAGCCGAAGCGCTTCGTGCCCTCCGAGGCCACCGGCGAGCCGGTCAGCGTCGGCCTGAACCTCACCCGCGCCGCCCTGGACGCCGCCACCAAGTACCCCTGGCCGCGCGGCGCCCACCCCACGGACCCGGCGTCCTCGAAGTTCGGGGTCTACGAGGACGACCGCCCGGTCTTCGACTGGGTCCGCAAGGAGGCCCCGGGGCACCGCATCTGCTTCGAGGCCCAGGTGATGGACTGGTCGGACGACGTCGCGTACTCGGTCCACGACTTCGAGGACGGCCTGCACGCCGGCCACATCGACCCCAACGCGCTGCACGCCGAACCGGAGCGGCAGGACATCTACACCGTGGCCCTCGGGCGCTACGTCCCCGCGGACACCGACCCCGAAGAGCTGGCCCAAGCCCTCGACCGCCTCCTGGAACAGGAGTGGTGGCCGCACGGATACGACGGATCGGCCGTCGCCCAGGCCCGGTTGAAGGACGCCACCAGCCAGCTCATCGGCCGCTTCTGCCTGGCCGCGGAGACCGCCACCCGCGCGCGGTACGGCAGGGGACCCCTCTCGCGGTACGCCGCCGAACTCGTCGTGCCCCGCGCGGCGCGGCACGAGTGCGCGGTGCTCAAGGCCGTCGCCGACCTCTACGTGATGCAGCGCCCCGCACAGGAGCGGCTCCGCGCCGACCAGCGCGTCGTCGTCGCCGAACTCGCCGAAAGACTCACCGCGCACGCCCCTGAGGGCCTGGACCCCCAGTTCCGGGCGCTGTACGACGCGGCGCCGACGACCGGGCCGCGCGGCGCGTCGTGATCGATCAGATCGCGTCACTCACGGACGCGGCGGCCCGCGCCCTGCACACGCGCCTGTCGGCGAGACAGCAAGGGATCACCGGTCGGTGACCATGGAGTGACCACAGGGCGTGACGAAAAGTGGCCTCTTGAGGCCACGCCCCCTTCCCCCATCACGCTCCGTGCGGGACGCTCCCTGTGGCGGCAAGGCCGTGTTTTCCCGGGGGACACCCCCGGCACCCCCCGGCAAGGAGGCATCAAGTGGTCGACGCGCATCAGACGTTCGTCATTGTGGGAGGAGGTCTGGCCGGCGCCAAGGCGGCCGAGACGCTCCGCTCCGAGGGCTTCACCGGCCGGGTGATCCTCATCGGCGACGAACGGGACCACCCCTACGAGCGCCCGCCCCTGTCCAAGGGCTACCTCCTCGGCAAGGAGGAGCGCGACAGCGTCTTCGTCCACGAACCGGGGTGGTACGCGCAAGCCGACGTGGAGCTGCACCTCGGCCAGCCCGTCGTCGCCATCGACCGCGAGGCCAGGAGCGTGCGCCTGGGCGACGGCACCGCCGTCCACTACGACAAGCTGCTCCTCGCCACTGGCGCCGAGCCGCGCCGCCTGGACATCCCCGGCACGGACCTCGCGGGCGTCCACCACCTGCGCCGCTTCGCGCACGCCGACCGCCTCCGCCAGGTCCTCGCGGCCCTCGGCAGGGACAACGGCCATCTGGTGATCGCGGGCGGAGGCTGGATCGGCCTGGAGGTCGCCGCGGCCGCCAGGGAGTACGGCGCGGAGGTCACCGTCGTCGAGCGGGAGCCGACCCCGCTGCACGGCGTCCTCGGCCCCGAGTTCGGCCAGGTCTTCACCGACCTGCACGCAGAGCACGGGGTGCGCTTCCACTTCGGGGCCTCGCTCACCGAGATCATCGGCCAGGACGGCATGGTCCTCGCCGTCCACACGGACGACGCGAGGAGCACCCCGCGCACGACGTGCTCGCCGCGATCGGCGCCGCCCCGCGCACGGCCCTCGCCGAGGCCGCGGGCCTCGACCTGGCGAGGCCGCGCTCGGCGGCGGCGTGCTGGTCGACGCCTCCCTGCGGACCTCGGACCCCGACATCTACGCCGCGGGCGACGTCGCCGCCCAGCACCACCCGCTCTTTAGCACCGGACTGCGCGTCGAGCACTGGGCCAACGCCCTGAACGGCGGCCCGGCCGCGGCCCGCGCCATGCTCGGCCAGGAGGTCCGCCACGACCGCGTGCCGTACTTCTTCTCCGACCAGTACGACGTGGGCCTGGAGTACTCGGGCTGGGCGCCCCCGGGCACGTACGACCAGGTGGTGGCCCGCGGAGACGTCGGGAAGCGGGAGTTCATCGCGTTCTGGCTGAGCGAGGGCCGGGTGCTGGCCGGGATGAACGTGAATGTGTGGGAGGTCACGGAGACCGTCCAGCAGCTGATCCGCGCGGGCGCCGCCCGGACATCGAGCGGCTCGCGGACCCGTCCGTCCCCCTGGAGTCGCTGCTCGGGTGAGGACGGGGGCGGCGGCCGGGGCGGGAGTGTCACAGGCGAGCCGTAGTATTCGTACGTGGCAGGCAGGATCAATGACGAGGACGTGAAGGCGGTTCGGGACGCGGTCCCGATCGACGCCGTGGTCTCCGACTACCTCCAGCTGCGCAACGCCGGGGGCGGAAACCTCAAGGGCCTGTGCCCCTTCCACGACGAGAAGTCCCCGTCCTTCCAGGTCAGCCCGAGCAAGGGTCTCTTCCACTGCTTCGGCTGCCAGGAAGGCGGCGACACGATCGCCTTCGTGATGAAGATCGACCACCTCACCTTCTCGGAGACGGTCGAGCGCCTCGCCGCCAAGGCGGGCATCACCCTGCGGTACGAGGAGGGCGGGTACAACCCCAGCCACCAGCGCGGCGAGCGCATCCGCCTGGTCGAGGCCCACAAGGTCGCCGCCCAGTTCTACGTGGACCAGCTGGAGAGCCCCGAGGCCGAGATCGGCCGCAAGTTCCTCGCCGAGCGCGGCTTCGACCAGGCCGCCGCCGCCCACTTCGGCGTGGGCTACAGCCCGGCCGGCTGGGACCACCTCACCCGCTATCTGCGCGGCAAGGGCTTCAGCGACAAGGAGCTGACCCTCTCCGGCCTCTCCCAGGAGGGCCGCCGCGGCCCCATCGACCGCTTCCGCGGCCGCCTGATGTGGCCCATCCGCGACATCGGCGGCGAGGTCGTCGGCTTCGGCGCCCGCAAGCTGCGCGACGACGACAACGGCCCGAAATACCTCAACACACCCGAGACCCCGATCTACAAGAAGGGCCAGGTGCTGTACGGCGTCGACCTGGCCAAGAAGGAGATCGCCAAGACCTCCCGCGCGGTCGTCGTCGAGGGGTACACCGACGTCATGGCCTGCCACCTCGCCGGCGTCACCACCGCCATCGCGACCTGCGGCACGGCCTTCGGCGGCGACCACATCAAGATCCTGCGCCGCCTCCTGATGGACAACGGCTCGGCGCGGGTCATCTTCACCTTCGACGGCGACGCGGCGGGCCAGAAGGCCGCCCTGCGCGCCTTCGAGGACGACCAGAAGTTCGCCGCCGAGACGTACATCGCCATCGCGCCCGAGGGCATGGACCCCTGCGAGCTGCGCCTCGCCAAGGGCGACGAGGCGGTCGCCGACCTCGTCGAGCCCCGTACGCCGCTCTTCGAGTTCGCGCTGCGCCAGATCGTCTCCCGGTACGACCTGGAGACCCCCGCGGGCCGCGCCGCCGCCCTGGACGAGGCGGCACCCGTCGTGGCCCGCATCAAGAACAGCGGCGCGCAGCACGAGGTGGCCGTGCAGCTCGGCGGGCATGCTCGGCATCCTCGACACGCAGTTCGTGGTCAAGCGCGTGGCGCAGCTGGCCCGTTGGGCCGCGACCGCGGCGGCCGGGGCCCGCGCAGCCGCAGGGCAGACCCCAACAGACGTACGCGCAGGGACCGCCCGCCCCCAGCGGCCCCGCGCTCACCCTGCGCAGCCCCGCCCACCGCACCGCGCGCGAGCCTGCTCAAACTGGCCCTCCAGTACCCCCAGTTGGTCTCCCCGGCCTTCGACGCGTACGGAGTGGACGAGTTCACCGCCCCGCCCTACGCGGCCGTGCCGCCAGTGCATCGTGGAGGCGGGTGGCGCCGAGGCGGGCATCGCCGACGCCCAGGCGTACCTCGCGCGCGTGCGCGACGCCGCGCCCGACGACACCGTGCGCCGCATGGTCGGGGAGCTGGCCGTCGAGGCGATCCTGCGCAAGACCGTCGACAGAGGTGTACGCGGGCGTGCAGCTCGTCCAGGTCCGGCTGCGCGCCGTCGACCGCCGCATCCGCGACGTCCAGGGCAGCCTCGCCCGCCTCGGCGCGGGCGGCGACCCCCAGCAACTGACCGCCGTGCAGAACGAGTTGTGGGTCCTCCAGCAGTACGGCCAGGCGCTGCGCGATCGCGGGGCCGACGCCCTTTAGAGGCGTGGCCCCGAGGCCAAGGGTTACCCGACTCGTAGCCGTACGGACACCCGTCCGGTCACCACGCGGTCACGGAACGGACGCAAAAAGTCACCGCACGCCCCTCGTGGCGGCCGTGTGTCGTACCCCACACTGGGTTGCGGTGCCTGAGTCCTCGGAGCGCGGCCGGCCCGCAGACAGCGGGCCCGAGACCCCCGCGGTTCCACCCATCGTGTCCGGGACGGACAGCGGCGAGGCCGTCGTCCCTCTCCCGTTGCCGCACGCCTCAGCAGCGATCACCCTGGAGGTCGCCCCCGTGCAGACCCAGACCCTCACCCAGACCGACACCGCCGCGCGAGCGGAAGCGTCAGCGGACAGGGATGCGGACGTGAACCCGGCCGCCGACGTCCTGGAGGCGGTGCCGCCGCAGAGCCGCGCTCCCGCTGCACCCGGAGTCCGTGGCGGCCCAGGAGACGACGGAGGCCCGCACGCCACGC
>RBWT01000307.1 GCA_004010275.1 Streptomyces huasconensis | reverse complement strand
TGCCGACCCCCGCCGACCCGACCGCGAGCCGCCGACGCGGCCGGCGGTCGGCGGTCCCGCGCCTACGTCCTGGACGAGCGGATGCGGCCGGTGCCGGTCGGCGCGCCCGGCGAGCTGTTCCTCGCCGGAACCGGTGTGGCCCGTGGCTACCTGCGCCGCCCCGGCCTGACCGCCGCCCGGTTCCTGCCCGACCCGTTCGGCCCGCCCGGCAGCCCGTATGTACCGCACCGGCGACCTGGTGCCGCTGGACGGCCGAGGGCGACCTCGTCTACCTCGGCCGCGGCGACGACCAGGTCAAGGTACGGGGCTTCCGCATCGAACTGGGCGAGGTCGAAGCGGCGTTGGCCCGCCATCCGGCGGTGGCGGAGGCGGCGGCTCGCGTCGTCGAACAAGGCGGTCACCGCCGCCTGATCGGGTACGTGGTGCCCCACGCGCAGGCTGTGCCTGTGCCTGTGCCTGTTGTGGCGGGGGCCATTGGCGAAGTGGTTGCTGCCGACGGCACGGTGGCGCCGAGCGTGTCTGCCGATACGGCGGGGGCTGCTGGTGGTGCGGCGGCTCTGTCTGTGTCCGCCACCGAAGCGGGAGCCGCCGGTGACGCGACGACGTTGCCCGTGCCCGCCGATGGCACGACGCCTATGCCCGCTGCCCCTCGACGAAGCGGCGGGAGCTGCCGAAGGCGCGGTGGTGCTGCCCGGTACCGCCGCTTCAGCGGGAGCTGCCGAAGGCGCGGTGGTGCTGCCCAAGCCCGCCGACCACGCAGGAGCCGTCGGCGACACGGCGGCTCTGCCCGCCCACGCCCCCGGCCGCGAAGCGGGAGCCGCGACCCGCGCCCGCACCCGGCGAACCGGCCGGGCCCCGCCGGTCACCCCGGACACCCGGCCGCCCTGCCCGGCACGGGTGAGCTGCGGGCCTTCCTCGCACGCAGTCTTCCGGACCACCTGGTGCCCGCCCTCGTTATCCCGCTGGAGCGGCTGCCGCTCGGTGCCACCGGCAAACTCGACCGCCGGGCGCTGCCCGTGCCCGAGTGGACGGCGCCGACCGCGGGCACGGGTGGTCGGCCGCCGCGTACCGGCGCCGAGCAGACCCTCGCGGCCATCTGGTGCGAGCGCTCGGCGTGCCCGAAGTCGGCGCGGACGACAACTACTTCACGCTCGGCGGCGACTCCGTCCTCGGCATCCAGAGTCGTCGCCGCCGCGCGCCGGGCCGGGCTCGCCCTCACCCCCCGCCACCTGTTCACCCACCAGACGCTCGCCGAACTGGCCGCCGTGGCCGAGCCGTTGACCGACACCACCGGAGCCGCCGCCGAGCAGGGGCCGGTGAGCGGTGACGCCCCGCTCACTCCCGTACAGCACTGGCTCCTGGACACCCTCACGGGCGACCCGGCCCACTTCAGCCAGACGGTCTCCTTCGAGCTGGCCGCGGAGCCCGACGAGGCGCTGCTGCGCGCCGTCCTGTCCGCCGTACTGGAGCACCACGACGCACTGCGGATGCGGTTCGTGCGGCTCGGCGACGGTCGGTGGCGGCAGTACGGCGCCCCGCCCGGCGACCATGACGTACACCTGGAGGTGCACGACCGGACCGCCCCGGAGGAGGTGGCCGACGCCCTGGGCGCCGGCTTCGACCTGGCCGGCGGGCCGCTGCTGCGGGCCGCGCTGTGCCGGGCGGGTGACGGCGGCAGGCGGCCGGTGCTGCTGCTCGCCGCCCACCATCTCGTCGTGGACGCCGTGTCCTGGCGGCTGGTCCTGGAGGACCTGGACGCCGCCTACGACGCCCTGCGGGACGGCGGGCGGCCCGCTCTCGCCCCGAAGAGCACGTCGTTCCGGACGTGGGCGCGACGGCTCGCCGAGCACACCGAGGCGGGCGGGTTCGACGGCGAACTCACCTACTGGCGCGGCCTCGACGATGCCGCCGCCGCGCTGCCGGTCTGACCGTCCCGGCGGCGCGAACACCGTCGCCGACGAGGAGAGCGTGACCGTCGGCCTCGACGCCGAGGAGACCCGCCGGCTGCTCCAGGACGTACCGGACGCGTACCGCACCCGCGTCAACGACGTCCTGCTGTGCGCGCTCGGCCGGGTCCTGGCCCGCTGGACCGGGCAGGACCGGGTGGCGGTGACCCTGGAGGGACACGGGCGCGAGGAACTGTTCGAGGACACCGACCTCGCGCGGACCACCGGCTGGTTCACCGCCATGTACCCCGTCGCCCTGGACGTGCCGAGGGCCGCCGACACCGGCACCGTGCTGAAGGCCGTCAAGGAGAACCTGCGGGCCGTGCCGCACGGCGGCCTCGGCTACGGCGCGCTGCTCTTCCTGCACCCCACCGCCGGACACGAGCTGCCCGACCTGCCGCCGGTCTGCTTCAACTACCTGGGCCGACAGGACCGCACCGGCACGCCGGGCGGCCTCCTGCACACGCCCTACGGCGGGTTGTCCGGTGGCATGGACCGCGCGGCGCAGCGGCCATACACCCTCGATGTCCTCGGGCAAGTCACGGCCGAGCGACTGGAGTTCACCTGGTCGTACTCCCGCGAGGTACACCACCGGGAGACCGTGACCCGGCTGGCGGACGAACTGACCGGCGAACTGCGCGCCATCGTCCGGCACTGCGCCGAGCCCGATGCCGGTGGCCGCACCCCCGCCGACTTCCCGCTGGCCCCGCTCGACCAGGCGGGCGTCGACCGGCTCGTGGGCGGCGGCCCGGGCGTGGCGGACGTGCTGGACATCTATCCGCTCACGCATGACCCAGACCGGCATGGTCATGCACGGTCTGGACGAGGCGGAACACGGCCTGTACGTCGAACAGATCACGTTCGTGGCGGACGGCGCCCGCGACGTGCGGACCCTGGCCGCCGCCTGGCAGCACGTCGTCGACCGTACCCCCGTCCTGCGTACCTCCGTCGCGCTCACCGGCGTACCCGTGCCGCTCCAGGTGGTCCACCGGGACGTCACGCTGCCGGTCACCGAGCACGACTGGAGCGCGCTCCCGGCGGACCGGCACGACACGGAGCTGGAGCGGCTGCTCGCCGACGAGCGGGCCCGGGGCCACGCCCTGGACCGCGCGCCGCTGCTGCGGCTCGCCCTGGTCAGGATCGGCCCGGACGCGGTCCGCGTGGTGTGGACCTTCCACCACGTCCTGCTGGACGGCTGGAGCGTCTTCCATGTCCTGTCCGTCGTCACCGCCGCACACGCCGCCCTCACCCGCGGCGGGCGGCCGCACCTGCCCGAACGCAGGCCGTTCGCGGATTACGCCGCCTGGCTCGCCGCCCGCGAGACCCGCCAGGCGGAGGAGCACTGGCGCACCGCCCTGGCCGGCCTGCGCGGCCCGACCCCGCTGCCGTACGACAGGCGGCCCGCCCCGGACGCCACCGCGCGCTCCGGCACCTGGCTGTCCCAGCGGCTCGACGCCGAACGGACCGGCCGACTCCAGGAGTTCGCCCGCAGGCACCGCCTCACCCTCAACACCCTGGTACAGGGGCGCCTGGGCGCTGCTGCTCGCCCGGTGGAGCGGGGAACGGGAGGTCTGTCTTCGGCACCACCGTCTCCGGACGGCCCGCCGATCTGCCCGGCGCCGACACCATCACCGGCCTGTTCATCACCACCCTGCCCGCCCGCACCGAGGTCGACGGCGGCGCCGAAAGCGGCGTCTGGCTGCGCGCCTTCCAGGAGGCCCGCGCCGAGGACCGGCGCCACGACCACCTGCCCCTCACCGCGCTGCAGGCCCTCGGTGAACTGCCGCCGGGCACCGCGCTCTTCGACAGCCTGGTGGTCTTCGAGAACTACCCCGTCGGCGACGCGACCGCGGGCGCGCAAGGGCTCGCTCTGCGAGACCTGGACGCCCGGGAGGCCACCAACTACCCGCTCACCGTGGTCATCTCGCCCGGCGACCGGCTGACCGTCGAACTCGGCTACGACCCGCGGTACTTCGACGCGTCCCGCGCCGCATCGCTGGCCGGACAGCTGCTGCACACCCTGGACGTCCTGGCCGCCTCGGACGGCACCGCCCGCCTGGACGACCTCGACGTCCTGCCGCCCGCGCAGCGCGACCGGCTGCTGCTCGGCCCGGCCCGCCCCGCGACCGGCCCGGTGCCCGCCGCCACCCTGCCCGCGCTCGTCGAGGCCGCCGTCGACCGGTGGCCGGCCGCCCCCGCGATCGAAGCACTCGACGCGCTCGCCCCCGGCGGTGGGCCGCTCACCTTCGCGGAGGCCGAGGACCGCGCCAACCGGCTGGCGCACCGGCTCATCGCACGGGGCACCGGGCCCGGCGCCATCGTCGCGCTGCTGCTGCTCCTTCCGGACATGGTCCTCGCCCAACTGGCGGTGACGAAGGCGGGCGCCGCGTTCCTGCCCGTCGACCCGGCCTACCCGAAGGAGCGGATCGCCCTGATGCTGGGCGACGCCGCCCCCGCCCTCACCCTCGACGCCCACGGTCGCCGACCTGCTCGCCGCCGCGCCGGACGGCGTCCCTGGACACCGGCCCACCGACGCCGACCGGACCCGCCCGCTCGACCCGGACGACCCGGCGTACGTCATCTACACCTCCGGCTCCACCGGTACGCCCAAGGGTGTCGTCGTCACCCACCGCGGGCTCGCCGCGTTCAGCTCCGCCGAGGCCGCCCACTACCAAGTCGGCGCGGGCGACCGGGTGCTGGCCTTCGCCACGCCCAGCTTCGACGCCTGCGTACTGGAGCTGTGCGCGTCCCTGCCGCACGGCGCCCGGCTCGTCGTACCCCGGCCCGGACCGCTGCTCGGCGCCGAACTCGCCGACGTACTGCGCGCCGGGCGCATCACGCACACCCTCCTTCCGCCCGCCGCGCTCGCCACGCTGCCGGCCGACACGCCCGGCACGCTGCCGGACCTGAAGACCCTGATCGTCGGCGCCGACGCGTGCGGACCCGAACTGGTCGCCCGCTGGGCGCCGCACCACGGCATGGTCAACTCCTCCTACGGCCCCACCGAGGCCACCGTCGTCGCCACCTGGTCGGCGCCGTTGACGGCGGACGGCACCGCGCCGCCCATCGGCCGCCCGCTGCCCGCCACCCGCGCCTACGTCCTCGACGCACGCCTGCGGCCGGTCCCCGACGGCGTCACCGGCGAACTGTGGCTGAGCGGAGCGGCGTTGGCGCGCGGGTACCTCGGCCGGCCCGGTCTGACCGCGGCCCGCTTCACCGCCGACCCGTTCGGGCCGCCAGGCACCCGCATGTACCGCACCGGCGACCTGGTGCGCCGCGACAGCGCGGGCGAACTGCACTACCAGGGGCGTACGGACCACCAGCTCAAGCTGCGCGGCCACCGCATCGAGGCGGGCGAGGTCGAGGCGGTCCTGGTGCGTCATCCGGGCGTGCTGGACGCCGTGGTGACCGTGCGCGAGGACGAACCGGGCCTGCCCCGCCTGGTCGCGCACCTGCTCACGGCCCCCGACGCGGAGCCGCCGGTCCCGGCGGAACTGCGGGAACTGGCCGCGCGCTCACTGCCCGGGTACATGGTGCCGTCCGCGTTCGTGGTCCTCGACCGCTTCCCGCTCACCGAGAACGGCAAGACCGACCGTGCCGCCCTGCCCGCCCCGGCACCGGCCGAGGAGCAGGACCGGGAGAGGGCACGGGAACGGGCCGCGTACGTGGCGCCCCGCACCCCCACCGAGGAAGCGGTCGCCGCCATCTGGGAGGAGGCCCTCCGGACGACTGTCGGCGCCGAGGACGACTACTTCCTGCTCGGCGGCGACTCCCTGCGCGCCCTGCTCATCGCCTCCCGCGCCAACGACGCGTTCGCCGTCACCCTCACCCCCCGCGACGTGCTGGTCTCCCACACCGTCGCCGCCCTGGCGGAGCTGGTGGAGGAGCAGGTGCTGAGCGAACTCGAACAGAGCGCGTACGACGAAGACGCCGCGTACGGCGACCACGACAGCGAAGACGCCGCGTCCGGCGGCCACGACCACAACCACGAACGGTGAGGCACCCGACGACCATGACGACTTCGACCCCTTCGAACTCCGCCGCCAACTCCGCCTCGGGCCCCGCCTCGCACTCCGCCTCGGACTCTGCCTCGCACTCCGCCTCGGGCCCCGCCGACTCCGCACGTCCCGCCCGTCCCTCCCGGCAGGCCCGCGCCGAAGCCCTGCCCGAGGACGTGCGGGAGGCGCTGCGGCGACGGCTCGCGGGCCGGGCGGCCACAGCGGCCCGACTCACCGTCACCGTCCCCGTAACCCGTCCCGG
>RBWT01000306.1 GCA_004010275.1 Streptomyces huasconensis | reverse complement strand
GGAGCTGGCGGAGCTGCGGCGGCCGCGCCGCTGCCCGGCCGGGGTGCCGGTGACGGCGCTCGGCGGCGTACGCGGGGGGCTCGGGGGAGTGGCTCGCCCGCCAGCGGAGGCTGGCCGCCCGCCTCGGCGGGACCTTCCGGACCGCCGCGCCCTCGGGGCACCTGGTGATGCGGGACCGTCCCGCGGACGTGGCGGCGGCGATCCTCGCCGCGCGCTCCTGAGGGCGCGGCCCGCGCCGACACGCACCGCTCAGTCCCCCGCAGCCCCCCGCACCGCCCGCACACTCTCCCGGATCACGATGTGCGTGCCCAGCACATGCCGTTCCTGGCCCGTGCGCGGCGCACCGGACAGGGCGCGGCGCACCGCCGTGCGGCCCATCTCCTCGGCGGGGATGTGGACGGTCGTCAGGCCGGGCGTGATGTCCCCGGCCACGGGGTCGTCGTTGTAGCCCACCACCGACATGTCGTGCGGCACCCGCAGGCCGTACTCCCGCAGCGCGATGATCGCCGCCGCCGCGGCCCGGTCGTCCCCCGCGAAGACCGCCGTGAAGTCCGGTCTCCCGCCCGCCCGCTCCAGCAGGTCCCGCATCGCCCGGTAGCCGTGGTTCTGCCCGAAGCCGACGCCGTGGAGCAGGGCCTCGTCGCGCTCCACCCCGTGGTCGGCGAGTGCCCGGAGGTACCCGGCGAGGACGTCCTCGCCCGTGGTGTTCCCCGGCTGGTAGCCGATCAGGGCGATCCGCCGGTGGCCGGCGCCCAGGAGGTGGCTGGTGACGGCGTGGGCGCCCGCTTCGTTGTCGTACTCGACGACCAGCGCGGGCACGTCGGGCGCCGGCGCGGGGCGGCCGCACAACACGAGCCGGGAGCCCGCCGCCGCGAGGACCTCGGCGTAGCGCGCCATCCGCCGGCGGTACTCGTCGTCCTGCGTGACCCCGCCCACCAGCATCACGGCCTCGGCGGCCTGTTCGCGCATCATCTGGACCAGGGCCAGCTCGCGGGCCGTGTCGCTGCCCGTGGAGGCGACGAGGGTGAGCCGGCCGCGTTGGGCGGCCTCCATCTCCACCCCTTGGGCGACCTGCGCGTAGAAGGCGCCCACCACGTCGAGCATGAGCACGGCTATCGTCTTGCGCCCGGCGCCCGCCAACGCGCGCGCGTGCGCGTTGGCGACGTAGTCCAGGTCCTTGACGGCCCGCAGCACCTTGGCGCGCGACGCCGTGGACGTCGGGTAGTTGCCCGCGAGGACCCGCGAGACGGTCGCTACGGAGACGCCCGCGCGCGCGGCCACGTCGCGGATGGTGACCCGCTCTCCCATGTGTCTCCCTCACTCGGCAACCCCACTGGTCCGAGGCGCCGTTGCCCCCGACGGCAGCGCCCCGGGCCCATCATCCCGCGCCCCGCGCCCGGCTCAGTGCGCGGCCTCGTACTCCTTCAGGAACTCCTCGGCGGAGCGCTTGCCGCCCTGGGAGCGCCACTTCTCGTAGATGCCGTCCCAGTCGGAGAGCTTCTTGCGCCCGGCGACGACCGCCGTGACGCCGTCCGTGATGATCTGGTCCATCGTGGCGCTCTGCCGGTTGTACGTGTCCGACATCAGGCCCCAGTGGTCGTCGGGGACGAGCAGCGGCACGACCTTCCGCTGCCAGGCGTGCAGCCGTTTCGTGAGGTCGGGGAAGCCGGGGAAGTACAGCGGCTGGGGCGCGTCCATGAGGTACGGGAAGGGCAGGTTGGTGCGGGAGTCGACGAGACCCAGCTCGGTGGCGACCGGGTCGCCCGCCTTGTCGTACCGGAAGTGGGTGCCCTCGACGCCGTAGTGCGTCAGCTCGTATTCCTTGGTGCCGAACGGCGAGGCGAGCCAGTTCAGTACGCGCAGCATCAGCCGCACGCGCTCCTTGGAGGCCTTCTTGATGACGGTGTAGCCGAAGCAGCCGCGGTTCTGCTGGTAGACGGGGGTGTCCCCGCCGACTCCGCTGACCGCGTACGGCTCGGCGACGTCGAGCGTGAACTCGTCCTTGATGCCCTGGGCGTTGGACATGACGGCGCCCCAGCCGTCCGTCATCGAGCGGACCGTGCCGTTGTGGAACTGCGTCTTCAGGTCCACCTGGGAGATCGAGGTGGCGTCGGGGTTGTACGAGCCGTCCCGGCGCAGCGTGGCCATGTACTCCAGGGCGGCCTTGAACGCGTCGGTCCCGTACATGTCGGTGACCTTGCCGTCCTTGATCCGCCACTGGTTGGGCGCGCCGTGCCACATCGCGTGGTAGAGGTACCCGAAGAAGCCCACCGTGGACGCGCCGAGGGCGAACCGCTTGCCCCGGGACGCCTCCTTCGCCATCGCCCGGAAGTCGGCGGCGGACATGCCGGGCCGGTAGCCGGCCTCGTCGAAGGCCTCGCGGTTGATGAACATGGCGCCCTGCACCTTGGCGCGCTCGACCGGCACTCCGTAGATGCGCCCGGCGATGCGGCCCATGCCCTCCCACGCGTACGTCGGGATGCCGGCGAGGTGGGGGTAGTCCTTGGCGGCGTCGCCGGACAGGTGCTCGCTCAGGTCGGCGCAGCGCGCCTTCACGAACTGCGACTCCCTCGGCAGGACGTAGCCGCCACCGAAGTTGATCATGTCGGGCAGGTCGTCGCCGGACATGAGCGTGGACATCTTGGCGCGGAAGTCGGCGTCCGGCACGACGGTGAACTCGATCTCCACGCCGAGGGCTTCGTTCACCGCCTGCCAGTACTTGTTGCGGCCGACCGGCTTGGGCGGGGTGCCGTACGTGATGGTCAGCACCTTGATCTTCTGCTTGCCGTCGCCCGGCTTCTCGGCCGTCGCGCGGACGAGCCTCTCGGGGTACTTCGTGTACCCGGCCTGGACGCCCTCCGCGGTCGGCGCCAGGTCGGGGGCGGGGCCGTCGGTGGGCGTGTACGCGGGCCAGGGCACCGCCTTCTTGCCCGCGTTGGAGACGCTGCCGCCACCGCCGGAGCCGGTCGAGCAGGCGGTGAGGACGGCAGGGGCGGCCAGGGCGGCGCCGCCGACGGCTATGGAGCGCAGCAGGGTGCGCCGTGACATCGAGGAACCGGACACAGGGATGAGCCCTTCTGTACGACGGTGATACGCGGGACGACAGGTGATCCACGGGACGGCGGTGGTACGCGGGGGTCAGCTCTTGATGGCGCCGGTGAGCACGCCCTTGGTGAAGTACTTCTGGAGGAAGGGATAGACGACCAGGATCGGCACGGTGGCGATCACCAGGACGGCCATCTGCGTCGTCTGCGGGGCGGAGACCAGGCCGGCCTCGCTCAGCCCCGTGTCGGCGATCTGCGAGCCGCCGATGACGTACGTGCGGAGCACCTGGGAGAGCGGCCAGTGATCCGACTCCATGTAGATCGAGGCATGGAACCAGGCGTTCCAGTAGCTCACGGCGTAGAAGAGGGAGACCACGGCGAGGGCCGCCTTGGAGAGCGGCAGCACGATCCGCCACAGGATGTGCCAGTCGCCCGCGCCGTCCAGCCGGGCCGCCTCGTACAGCTCCTCGGGAATGCCCTGGAAGAAGCCGCGCAGCACGATCAGATTGAAGACGTTGATGAGTACGGGGGCGATGAGCGCGGCATACGTATCCATCATCCCCATGCCCTTGACCAGCAGGAACGCGGGGATCATGCCGGGCGGGAAGAGGAAGGTGAAGAGGATGAGCAGCAGGACGGGCCTGCCGCCGAAGACGCCGGGGCGGGCGAGGGCGTACGCGAGGAAGGTGGTGCACGCCAGGGAGAACAGCGTGCCCACGACGGTGAGGGCCACGCTCACGCCCAGCGCCTTGGTGACGATGCCGCCGCTGAGGATGGTGCGGTAGGCGCGCAGCGTCGGGTCGCTCGGCCACAGCACCCAGCCGCCGTTCTCCACGACCTCGCGGTTGGACGCCAGCGACGTCGAGACGATGACGAGGAACGGCACGAGCACGAGCGCGAGAACGACCGCGACCGCGACGGCCTTGGCGGCCTTGGTGGCGAACCGGGGCCTCTCCATCCAGGCGGGCCTGGAGACGTGTCCTGTACTCACTTGTAGACCCCCTGCTCGCCGAGCCGGTGGGCGACCCGGTTGGCGGCGAAGACGAGCGCCGCGCCGACGACACCCTTGAACAGTCCGGCGGCGGCCGCGTATCCGGTGTCGCCGCCGACGATGCCCTGCCAGAAGACGAAGGTGTCGAGGACCTCGCCGACCTCCGGGCCGACCGACTGCCGTTGCAGCAGCATCTGTTCGAAGCCGACGGAGAGGATGTCGCCGAGCCGCATGATCAGCAGCAGGACGATGATGGGCCGGATGCCCGGCAGCGTGACGTGCCAGAACCGGCGCCAGGGACCGGCCCCGTCGATCGCGGACGCCTCGTACAGCTGCTCGTCGACCTGCATGAGCGCGGCGAGGAAGATGATCGTCCCCCACCCGGCGTCCTTCCAGATCACCTCGAACACGACGAGCGGCTTGTACGCGTCCGGGTTGCCGATGATGTCGACGGTGTGCAGCCCGGAGTCGCTCAGGAACGTGTTCAACAGGCCGGTGTCGCTCAGCACTTGCTGGAAGAGCGCGACCACGACGACCCACGACAGGAAGTGCGGCAGATAGATCACGGACTGCGTGAAGCGGCGCAGCAGGTCCGAGGTCAGGCTGTGCAGGAGCAGGGCGAGCGCGAGCGGCGCCGGGAAGAAGAAGACGAGCTGGAGCACGGCGATGAACAGGGTGTTCCACGTCGCGTGCCAGAAGTCCGGGTCGCCGAACATCCGCTCGAAGTTCGCGGTGCCGACCCAGGGGCTGGCCCACAGGCCGTCGAAGGGGACGTACTCCTTGAAGGCCACCGCGTTGGCGACGAAGGCGCCGTAGTGGAAGACCAGGAAGTACACCAGCCCCGGCACCATGAGGAGGACCAGGAGGCGGGTGCGCTGAAACCGTTTCCGCAGCTCGCCGTGGGGTGGTTTGCGGCCGCTTGCCCCGTTGTCACGCCTGTCGGGCGGCTTCACCGCCTCGGTTTCCGCCCGGTTCTTCGTCACCGTCGGCACGGCAACCCCTCCGTCGTCGGAATAAGGTGCCCGGAATCTAAAGCGGTTACTGCCCTCGGTCAACCCCCTTTGCCCGGGCGTATCTTGACCGTCCTCCCGGGTTGGTCCTAGCCTCCGGACACTGGTGAGTAACCGGTTTCTACGAGGGACGGTCACGCGTGGCAGATCAGGCACAGCAGGCGGAGCGGGCCGGCGGCCCGCCGATCACGGCCCTCGCGATGGGCGCCGACGTCGCGGCCCGGGTCTTCCCTCCCGACCTGCGGGAACGGCTCGGCGCCTGTGTGGAGTTGGCTCCCGGCGTCCTGACCGGGCCGCTCACCGGGGCAGCGTCGCGCCGGGTGCTCGCCGGGGCGGAGATCCTGGTCACGGGCTGGGAGTGCCCGCCGTTGACCCCCGAGGTCCTGGCGTACGCGCCCCGCCTGCGGGCGGTCGTGCACGCCGCGGGTTCCGTCAAGGCGATGGTGACGGAGGCGGTGTGGGAGCGCGGCATCGTCGTCTCCTCGGCGGCGGACGCCAACGCGGCTCCGGTGGTGGCGTTCACCCTGGCGGCCATCACGTTCGCGGCGAAGGGGGCGTTGCGGACGGCCGCCGGGTACGCGGCCGGGTGGCCGCCGTTCACCGAGCGCACCGGTGCCGACGCGTGCACCGTCGGCGTCATCGGGGCGTCCCGCATCGGGCGGGGCGTGATCGCCGCGCTGCGGGCATCGGACGCGGGGTATCGCGTACTCCTCACGGACCCCTACGTGACGCCCGCCGAGGCGGCGTCGCTCGGCGCGGAGCTGTCGCCGCTCCCCGAACTGTGCGCCCGCAGCGGCGTTGTCACGGTACACGCGCCGCAACTCCCCGAGACGCGCGGCCTGTTGAACGAGGCCATGCTGAGACTCATCCCGGACGGGGGCTGCGTCATCAACACGGCCCGCGGCTCGCTCGTCGACACGGAGGCGCTGGCCCGGGAGTGCGGCACGGGCCGCCTCGACGCGTTCCTGGACGTCACGGACCCCGAGCCGCTCCCCGCGGGGCACGCCCTGCTGACCCTCCCGAACGTCCTCGTCACGCCGCACATCGCGGGGGCACAGGGGAGCGAGGTGCGGCGGCTCGGGGAGTACGCGGCCGCGAGGTCGAGCGGTACCGTGGCAGGGGAGCCGCTGCGGGGTCGGCTCCGCCGGGAGGACCTGGGGCGGCTGGCGTGAAGTTCCCGGCGGGGGTGGGGCATCGAATCACGAACTGAG
>RBWT01000305.1 GCA_004010275.1 Streptomyces huasconensis | reverse complement strand
CGGGCTCGTCGTGGCTGGTCGCGCAGTTCCCCGGCGCCCCCTTTTCGAGGGGGCGGGAGCGGGCGCCCTTTAGGGGGCGCGGGGAACTGCGCGATCAGCCCCCGCCCAGCCGCACCCGAAAACGCGCCGGAGGCCCCGTCACTCGTCGTCCGCCAGTTCCGCCACGCCCGTGATCCGGTGGAGGGCGAACGTGCGGACCTCGTCCGCCGTGTGGTCGTACGCCGTGACGAAGCCCCCCTCCACCCGCACCGGGGCGATCACCCGCTGGCTCGCGGCACCCTCGGCGTTGACGTACCCGATCCACACCGCCTCGCCCGTCATCACGGCGGCCTGCATCGTGGCGAGGGTCTCCGCGGACGTCGTGCGGGGCAGCGAGCCGCTCGGCGTCTCGTGGACCTCCTTGCGGGGCGCGGTCGACGCCAGGTCCCCCGCGCGGATCGCCCGCACCGCCGCCGCGACCAGGGTGTCGTCAGGCAGCGGCGGCCCATCCGGCACCGGCTCGGGCGCCGAACGCGGCGGCGTCCGTGGCGTGCAGCCCGGGTGATCAGGACGTCGCCCTCCGGGGACTCCGCCGCGGGCGCGAAGCCCATCGACCGCAGGCCTTCGAGGAGCGCGCCGGGGTCCGCCTGGGCGGCCAGCACGGTCGGCGCGAGGCGGCGCAGCCGCAGGCCTTGGGAGCGCTTGTCGGCCAGGATCTCGTTGAGCAGCGCCTCGTCGTCGCACCGTACGTACGCGGAGGCGGCGCCGATGCGCAGGTGGCCGTGGCGGCGCGCCACGTCGTCGATCAGATACGCGAGGGGCTGCGGGACCGGCGTACGGGAGTGGGCCGCCAGGAACGCGTGCAGGTCCGATGCGGACTGCCCCGCGTCCAGCGCGCGCCGCACGGAACCCGGCGTGAAGCGGTAGACGGTGGCGCCGCCCTTCGACTCGACGTCGGCGAGCACGGCGCGGGCCTCGGCGAGCGGCCGCTCCAGCGGACCCGGCGCCACGGCGGTGAGGTCGGCCTGGAGCAGGACGTGGTCCAGCGGCTGGGGCAGGAGCGGGGCGAGCAGCCGGGCGGCCGCGGCGGCCCGGACCCGCGCCGTCGCGGTGTCGTCGGCCGGCACCCGTCGGCCGTGCGGCGCCGTCGCGGTGTCATCGGCCGGCACCCCTCGGCCGTGCCGCGCCGTTGCGGTGTCGTCGGCCGGCAGCCCTTGGCCTGTGCTGCGCCGTCGCGCCGTCGTCGGCCGGCAGTCCTCGGCCGTGCCGCGCCGGCTCCGTTTCGTCGGACAGCAGCGCCCTGCCGTGCCGCGACAGCGCCCCGCGGCCCGTCACGCCCAGCAGCTCCGCTTCGTTCAGCGTCCACCCCGCGATACGGGAACGCAGGTCCTGCGCGGCCGGGGACGGGCGCTCCCAGTGCAGCCGGGCCAGCAGCGAGTCCGCGTCGGGCTCCGCGCCCTCGGGGAGCCCGGCGAGCAGCGCGAGGACCCGGCGGCGTACCTCCGGGGCGGCCGAGCGGTCCAGATGCGGGTCCGAGCACCGACAGCGTGCGGTCCTTGCCGTCACGGCCGCCGATCAGGCCCGCCGTGCGGGTCGCAGACAGCCAGGCCGTGGCGAGGGCGGCCCAGCGCTCGGGGGCGGGCAGCTCCTGCCACTCGTCGTAGGCGGGCGTCGCCGCGTACCGCTCGTCGCCTCGCCGTCGGAGGCCACCAGGCCCGCCGCGTAGGCCAGTTCGACCCAGAAGGCGGCCACCGGCTCGGGCAGGTCGAGCGCCACCGCCGTCCGCTTCAGGTCGCGCACGCTCAGGCCGCCCGCGCGCAGCACGGCGGGGCCGCCCTCGTCCCGCTCCTTCAGCAGCTCCTCGACGGTGGCGAGCGCCGTGTACGCCTGGCCCGCCGCCGTCGCGTCCACAACCTGTGGACGGTGTTCGCGCGCCGCCACGACCGGCGGCGGCACTGGCTCGGGGCGAGCGGTGCGCGAGGCCCGCGCGCAGATGCAGGGCGGCCTCGCGGGGCAGGACGACCGTGCCCGGCGCGGTCGGCAGCAGCAGCCCCCGGTCCAGGAGCCAGCGCAGGTGACGGGCCGGGTCGGCGGTGACCTGGCCGTAGGGCGGGCCCCAGACCAGGCGGGAGAGCACCTCCACCGACTCGGCCGGGGCCTCGTCGAGCAGCGCCGACATGCGGGCACGGTCCGTGAACAGCGCGGTGAGGGACTCCACCGCCGAGACCGGGTCGTGGGTGGTGGGCAGGCCCGCCGCCGCCACGATGGCCTGGAGACGGGTGGGCGACATGCCGGCCGTGGCCTCCGCCACGGTCGGGCCGAGACCCGTGGGGGACGGGTGCTGCGGGCCCGGGGCGAGCAGCTCCCGGGCCGTGCGGACCAGGCGCAGCCGGTCGTCCGGGCCCCAGACCAGTGCCTGCTCGTGGAGGGTGCCGAGCGCGCGGGGCAGGGCCTCGGCGACGGCCGGGTCCCCGTCGTCCCCGGCAAGCAGCCCGAGCACCTCGTCGTACGTCGTGGGCTCCGGGGCCACCGCCAGGGTCTGCGCCACCTGCTGCGCGAACCGGTCGAGCCGCTCCAGGGCGCGCACCACGGAGGCCCGCGTGCCGGCCCGCGTCCGCCAGCTGCGCGAGGTCGGTGGGGACGGGGTTGAGCAGGTCGGGGCGGGCGTGCAGCAGCCCCGCCAGGGCGTCGTCCTCGCGGGAACGGAGCGCTTCGGCGAGGGAGCGGGGGGTGTCCGCGGGGCGCGGGGTGCTCGCCGCCGGCGTCGCGGTGGCCGTGGGGTGCGGCGGCTCGTCGGGGCTCATCCGGTTCACGTTAGCGGGCCGGGGGTGTGCTGCGGGGCCCTGCGGGGCTGCGGGGCGTCGGGCGGTGTCTTGGGTGCGGGGCGGTGGGGGTTGGTTGCGCAGTTCCCCGCGCTTCGGGGGCTTTAGGTCGTGTCTTGGGTGCGGGTGTGTGGGGGTGGTCGCGCAGTTCCCCGCGCTTCCCCTAGCGGGGGCTTTAGGTCGTGGCTTGGGTGCGGGTGTGTGGGGGTGGGCGCGCAGTTCCCCGCGCCCCTGTTAGGGGCGCGGCTGTCGTCGACGTCACCATCCGGCTTCCGCCCGATGCGGCACACTGGACGTTTGGCCTAAGGAAAGGGCGCGCGCGTGAACGGTCCCCTCATCGTCCAGTCGGACAAGACTCTCCTGCTGGAGGTCGACCACGAGCAGGCCGACGCCTGCCGCCGTGCCATCGCTCCCTTCGCGGAGCTGGAGCGGGCGCCCGAGCACATCCACACCTACCGCGTCACCCCGCTCGGGCTGTGGAACGCCCGCGCCGCCGGGCACGACGCCGAGCAGGTCGTGGACGCGCTCGTGGAGTTCTCCCGGTACCCCGTGCCGCACGCGCTGCTCGTCGACGTCGCCGAGACGATGGCGCGGTACGGCCGTCTCACCCTCTCCAAGCACCCCAGCCACGGGCTCGTCCTGACGACCACCGACCGGCCCGTCCTCGAAGAGATCCTGCGTTCGAAGAAGGTCCAGCCGCTGGTGGGCGAGCGGATCGACGCCGACACCGTCGTCGTACACCCCTCCGAGCGCGGGCAGATCAAGCAGACGCTGCTGAAGCTGGGCTGGCCCGCCGAGGACCTCGCCGGCTACGTCGACGGCGAGGCCCACCAGATCGACCTGGCCGAGAACGGCTGGTCGCTGCGGCCCTACCAGCAGCAGGCCGTCGAGGGGTTCTGGCACGGCGGCAGCGGTGTCGTCGTCCTGCCCTGCGGAGCCGGGAAGACCCTCGTCGGCGCGGGCGCCATGGCACAGGCCAAGGCCACCACCCTCATCCTGGTGACCAACACCGTCTCCGCCCGGCAGTGGAAGCACGAGCTGGTCAAGCGGACCTCCCTGACGGAGGACGAGATCGGTGAGTACAGCGGTACGCGGAAGGAGATCCGGCCCGTCACGATCGCCACGTACCAGGTGCTGACGACGAAGCGGAAGGGCATCTACCCGCACCTGGAGCTGTTCGACTCCAGGGACTGGGGCCTGATCGTGTACGACGAGGTGCACCTGCTGCCCGCGCCCGTCTTCAAGTTCACCGCCGACCTCCAGGCGCGGCGCCGCCTCGGACTCACCGCGACGCTGGTGCGCGAGGACGGGCGGGAGTCCGACGTGTTCTCCCTCATCGGGCCCAAGCGGTTCGACGCCCCGTGGAAGGAGATCGAGGCGCAGGGCTACATCGCGCCCGCCGACTGCGTCGAGGTGCGGGTCAACCTCACCGACGGCGAGCGGCTCGCGTACGCCACCGCCGAGGCCGAGGAGAAGTACCGCTTCTGCGCGACGACGGCGACGAAGCGGAAGGTGACCGAGGCGCTGGTGCGGAAGTTCGCCGGACAGCAGATCCTCGTCATCGGCCAGTACATCGACCAACTCGACGAGCTGGGCGAACACCTGGACGCGCCCGTCATCAAGGGCGAGACGTCGAACAAGGAGCGGGAACGGCTCTTCGACGCGTTCCGCAACGGCGAGATCAACGTCCTCGTCGTCTCCAAGGTCGCGAACTTCTCGATCGACCTGCCGGAGGCCACCGTCGCCATCCAGGTCTCGGGCACCTTCGGGTCACGCCAGGAGGAGGCCCAGCGGCTCGGCCGGGTCCTGCGGCCGAAGGCGGACGGGCACCAGGCCCACTTCTACTCGGTGGTCGCCCGCGACACCATCGACCAGGACTTCGCCGCGCACCGACAGCGGTTCCTGGCGGAGCAGGGGTACGCCTATCGCATCGTCGACGCGGACGAACTGCTGGCCGGGAGCTGAGGCGCGCCGCCCCGCAGGGGCGGCGGCAGCAGCACCAGGGCCGCCAGCGCCAGGGCCAGCAGGGGGTACGGCGAGGCCAGCGGCTGCTGCCACCAGGGCAGCCGCAGGTCCAGGTCGCCCTGGTGCGGGAGCAGCCAGAAGGTACGGGCCGTGAAGAGTACGGCGACGGCCGCGGCCAGGCGTGGCCTGCCCTCGGCGACGAGGAGGGCCAGGAGCGGTACGCACCACACCCAGTGGTGGGACCAGCTGATGGGGGAGATCAGCAGGGTCGTGAATGCGGCCAGGAGTACGCCGTGGGGGTCGGCGGGGGTGGCGCGGCAGCGGCGGCGGTTGGGCGGGCGGCGGGTGAGGAGCAGCGCCGCGGCCGCTGCCGTCGCCGTCGCCGCGGCGGGGAGTGACCAGGCCAGGCCCGGGTCCGCGTCGTGCGTGACGCGGGCGATCAGGCCCTGCAGCGACTGGTTGTCCACGATCCAGGCCTTGCCGACGCGGCCCGTCTCGAAGACGCGCCGCGTCCAGAAGTCGGCGCTGGCGCCGGGCAGTACGAGCGCGCCCAGCAGCACGGTCGAGGCGAAGCCCGCGAGTGCGGTCGTCGCCTCGCGTACCCGGCCGGTGAGGAAGAGGTACGCGATGAAGACCGCCGGCGTCAGCTTGATCCCGGCGGCCACGCCCACCGCGAAGCCCTTGCCGGGCGCGTCGCGCTGCCGCGTCAGGTCCCAGAGGATCAGGCAGGCCAGGGCGAGGTTGATCTGTCCGAACACGATGGTCTGGAAGACGGGTTCCAGCCAGAGGGCGAGGGCGGTGGCGGCGCAGAGGTGGGGGGCGCGGAGGCGGAGGCCGGTGAGGCGGCAGGAGAGGTGCAGGAGCAGGGCGCAGAGGGCGGTGTTGCCGAGGAGGAAGGTGAGCTTGAGGGCGGGGAGGGGGAGCCAGGTCGTCGGGACGAAGAGGAGGGCGGCGAACGGGGGGTAGGTGGCCGGGAGTTCCCACTCGGTGACGGTGAACCCGTAGAGGTCGCTGCCGCTCGCCACGGCTTCGCCTTCGGCGCGGTAGACGAGGGTGTCGGCCATGGGGATGTGCTGGACGGCGCAGAGGGTGGCGAGGGCGGCGAGGGAGAGGGGGAGCGCGAGGAGGGAGAGCGGAAGGGGGAGGGGGAGCGCGGCGGTGCGGAGCTTCACGGGTGGGGACCCTAGTGGGTGACGTACGTGGGATGCCCGTTTTGGGTGCGGGTGGGCGCCTTGGGTTCGTGTGTGGGGCGGGGCCGCGGGGGTATGTCCGTGCTCGCCATCTTGGCCTTGAACCCCGGGTGCTCATCGGCTGGGGACACACCACCACTGTGCTCCGCGCGCACATACCCCCACGTCCCCTCCGGCGCGAGGGCGCCTGCGGGCCGTCGTCGCCCATGTCCCCTCGGGCGCGAGCGCCTGCGGGCGGTGGTCGCCCACGTGCCCTCATGCGCGTGGGCGGCTGCGGGTTGTGGTCGCCGACGTTCCTTCGGGCGAGTGGGTGACTGCGGGTCGTGGTCGCCCATGTCCCCTCGGGCGCGAGGGCGCCTGCGGGCGGTGGTCGCCCACGTGCCCTCATGCGCGTGGGCGGCTGCGGGT
>RBWT01000304.1 GCA_004010275.1 Streptomyces huasconensis | reverse complement strand
TCTTCGCCCCCGCCCCGCACAGCGGCACCACCGCCGTCCGGCCGTCGAGGGCGCCGTCCCGCACCGCCGCCCAGCAGGCCACCCCGGTGGACTCGACGTACAGGCCGCGCGCCGCCAGGTCGAGTTGGCCACCGCGATCTGCTCGTCCGTCACCGTGAGGAAGCCGCCGCCGAACTCCCGTACGGCGGACAGGATCTGCCGGGCGCGCGGGGGGCGGGGGATCGCGATGCCCTCCGCCGAGGTCGCCGCCGCCTGGGTTGCCGCCGCTGAGGCCGCCACCTGGGGCGCCGCCTCCGTGGTCTCGCCGAGCAGGTCTCGGCGCCGGCCCGCCACGCCTCGGCCAGCGGGGCGACCGCCGCGGCCTGCACCGCGTACAGCGCGGGCGCCTTCGCGATCAGGCCCGCCGCGTACAGCTCACGCACCGCGAGGGCCGCGCCGAGCAGCAGCGTGCCGTTGCCGACGGGGACGACCAGGGCGTCGGGCAGTCGGCCGCCCAGGTCCTCCCACACCTCGTGGACGTAGGTCTTGGTGCCCTGGAGGAAGTAGGGGTTGTGGACATGGGAGGCATAGAACGTGCCGGGCGTGTCGGCGGCGGCGCGGGCCGCGCGGGCCGCCGACTCCCGTCCCCCGTCGACGACTTCGAGCCGCGCCCCGTGCGCGCCGATCTGCGCCAGCTTCTTCGGCGAGGTCCCGGCGGGGACGTACACCGTGCAGGGCAGCCCGGCCCGCGCGCAGTACGCGGCGACCGCCGTGCCCGCGTTGCCGCTGCTGTCGGCGATGACGCGGTCCGGGCCGAGGTGCCCCGCGAGGGCGGCGAGCATGACAGCGCCCCGGTCCTTGAAGGAGAGCGTCGGCATCAGGAAGTCCAGCTTCGCGCGGACCGTCCCCGTCAGCTCCACGAGCGGCGTACGGCCCTCGCCGAGGGAGATCGCGGGGGCGGGCAGCGGCAGGCACTCCGCGTACCGCCACAGGGAGTTGACCCGACCGGTGAGGGACGTGAGGGGTGCCGGAGTGGGGGAGAAGTCCAGGTCGAGGGGGCCGCGGCAGAGCGGGCAGGCCCACTCCGGCGAACCCGCGGGGACACGGGTCCCGTCGGCGGGACAGAAGCAGTCCGGCAGCGCGGCCAGGGCGGTCCGGCGGGTCTCGGCGGTCATGCGCGCAGGCTAGCGCCGCGGGCGGTCACACCGAGTCCCTGGCCGGTGCCCGCGCCATCGCCGCCCGGACCGAGTGACCACGCGGTGCCGACAGCAGCCGATGGCTGACGATGCGTCATGTGGCCCCAGGGGTCACTGAGGTCCCTGGGGCGCGCGGCGCCCGGGGCGGCCGCGTTCCGTCCGGTCCGGACCCTTGTGGGATTCCTATGGATCAGCCAATCTTTCGTCCCGACGGAGGCCGATCCCGAGCGGCGCCGGACACGACAGATCAGATTGTCATGCTCCTGCCGCACAGGGCGCGCCTCCGCGTGTGTGGGCACCACAGGCACCAATCCCCCACCAACGCACCACCTATTGAGGAGGACCCCTCAGATGGCAGTGATGCGTCATAACCGCCGAAGAGTGGCCGGGATCAGCGCGACCGCGGTCGCGGCCCTCGCCCTCGGCGTCGTCTCCGCCCTCCCGGCCACCGCCGAGCCGCGGCAGGCGGAAGGCAGGATCGAGAACGCCGGCGCCCCCGGCACGATCAAGAACAGCTACATCGTGAGCCTCGACAAGAACGGTCCGAAGGCCCGCTCCGCCGAGGGCAGGGCCCTCGCCAAGGAGTACGGCGCCAAGATCGAGCGGACCTACGACAAGGCCCTCAACGGCTACGCGGTCGAGCTCACCGAGGCCGAGGCCAAGAAGTTCGCCGCCGACCCGGCCGTCGACGCGATCGTCCAGAACCGGACGTTCACTGCCAGCGCCACCCAGACCAACCCGCCCTCGTGGGGCCTGGACCGGATCGACCAGAAGACCCTTCCGCTGGACCAGAAGTACACCTATCCGGACTCCGCCGGCGAGGGCGTGACCGCGTACGTCATCGACACCGGCGTCCGCATCAGCCACAGCGACTTCGGCGGCCGGGCCTCCTACGGCTACGACGCCATCGACAACGACAACACCGCGCAGGACGGCCACGGCCACGGCACGCACGTCGCGGGCACGGTCGGCGGGACCCTGCACGGCGTCGCGAAGAAGGCCAAGATCGTCGGCGTCCGCGTCCTGAACAACCAGGGCTCGGGCACCACCGCCCAGGTCGTCGCGGGCATCGACTGGGTGACGAAGAACGCCGTCAAGCCCGCCGTCGCCAACATGTCCCTCGGCGGCGGCGCCGACACCGCGCTCGACACGGCCGTGCGCAACTCCATTGCCTCCGGCATCACATACGCCGTCGCGGCGGGCAACGAGTCGACCGACGCGTCGACCAAGTCGCCCGCGCGCGTGGCGGAGGCCATCACCGTCGGTGCCACGACCAGCACCGACGCCCGGGCCAGCTACTCCAACTACGGCAGCATCCTGGACATCTTCGCGCCGGGCTCCTCGATCACCTCGGCGTGGAACACCAGCGACTCGGCGACCAACTCCATCTCGGGTACGTCGATGGCGTCCCCGCACGTCGCGGGCGCCGCCGCCATCTACGTGGGCCAGAACCCGTCGGCGACCCCGGCGCAGGTCTCCTCGGCCCTGGTGAGCGCCTCCTCGACCGGCGTCGTCACCAGCCCCGGCACCGGCTCGCCCAACCGCCTGCTGAACGTGACGGGCGGCTCCACGAACCCGCCGGGCAAGAAGTTCACCAACGACACCGACTACGCGATCCAGGACAACGCCACGGCCGAGTCCCCGGTGACCGTGACCGAGGTGCCGGGCAACGCGCCCGCCGCCCTGAGCGTGCCGGTGACCATCCAGCACACGTACATCGGCGACCTCCAGGTCCAGCTGATCGCCCCCGACGGCACGGCCTACACCCTCAAGGCCTACGGCACCGGCGGCAGCACGGACAACATCAACACCACGTACACGGTGAACGCCTCCTCGGAGACGGCCAACGGCACGTGGAAGCTGCGGGTCAGTGACAACGCGGCGCAGGACACCGGGAAGATCGACTCCTGGAGCCTGCAGTTCTGAGACTCTGATCGAGTGAATCTCGCCCTCGCGGAACGGAACCGGCCGATGGCCCGGTCCGCCGCGAGGGCGAGCGCTTGTCCGAGACGTGTGTGTATCCGAAAGCTTCTATCCGAGAGCTTGGCTCCGAAAGCTTGTATCGGAAAGAACGGCCCCACGGGAAGACCCGACCGGGCAGAAATCATCACTTCGAGTGATTCCTTGGCCTTGGGTTGCAGGCAACAACCGACGGTTGCCAGGCTGTAGCTGTCTGTCAACCTGATGGGAGTGGCCAGTGACTTTCGGTGAGCAGCCGGCGTATCTGCGCGTCGCGGGCGATCTGCGCAAGAAGATCGTCGACGGTTCGCTGCCGCCGCACACCCGGCTCCCCTCGCAGGCCAGGATTCGCGAGGAGTACGGGGTCTCGGACACGGTCGCCCTGGAGGCGCGCAAGGTCCTGATGGCCGAAGGCCTGGTCGAGGGCCGCTCCGGTTCCGGCACGTATGTGCGCGAGCGCCCCGTCCCCCGCAAGATCGCCCGCACCGGCTACCGCGCGGTGAACGGCGGCTCGACCCCCTTCCGCCAGGAGCAGGCCGCCGATGGCGCGCGCGGCACCTGGGAGTCGCGCAGCGAGCAGGTCGAGGCGGGGGCCAAGATCGCCGAGCGGCTCGGCATCCACCCGGGCGACCGCGTGATGTGCACCAAGTACGTCTTCCGGGACGCGGGGGAGGCCATGATGCTCTCCACCTCCTGGGAGCCCCTCGCCCTCACCGGCCGCACCCCGGTGATGCTCCCCGAGGAAGGCCCCCTGGGCGGCTGCGGAGTGGTGGAGCGCATGGCGGCCATCGACGTCGTCGTGGACAACGTCGCGGAGGAGGTGGGCGCGCGGCCCGGCCTCGCCGAGGAGCTGACGGCGCTCGGCGGCGTCCCCGGCCATGTGGTCCTCATCGTCCAGCGGACGTACTACGCCTCGGGCCGCCCGGTGGAGACGGCCGACGTCGTCGTGCCCGCCGACCGCTACCGCATCGCCTACCACCTCCCCGTGAAGTGACCCCGCATCAGGGCATGCCTCCGTCCGTGGACCCGGTGGGGCGGCGGCCCGCCTCGTCCACGGCCGCGTGCCGCAGCTCGGCCGAGCTGGACAGCAGCGTCCCCGCCGCGCCGTACGGCATGTCCTTGGTCAGCCGGCTGCGCGAGCCGAGGAAGGAGTAGTCCTCCTTGTCGAAGACCCACTCCGTGCGGACGCCGTGGCGGGTGTCCTCCCGAGCGATGCCGAGGCCCCGGCGGCCGATCGCGTCGCGGGCCCCCGGTGCCTCGGTGACGCCGGGGATCTTGGCGGCGGCCCGGTAGAGGGCGGCGGCCGTGCGGGGCGGCGTCATCCCGCCGAGCAGGGAGCCGATCTGCTCGAACACCGCCTGGTCGCGTTCACGGCCCCGCGCCGCCGGGGTCTGGGCGTACAGCTGGTCCAGGAGTTCGTCCGGGTCGGTGGGCAAGGACGCGAGCCACCGGTAGGTGGGGCGGGACATGCCCGCCGGTGTGCCCTCGGTGTCGCCCAACTCGGCGTTGAGGGGGAGGGGCTCGCCGTCACCGCTGCGCATCAGGCCGAGCTTGCGCAGGGGGCCAGGCTCCTGCGAGACCCACGTCTCGAACTCCTTCAGCGGGCTGACGACGGCCTTGCCGCTGGTCAGGTCCGCCTCGCGGACCTTCTTCCGGGTGTAGACGAACTGGTCGTCCCGCACGGCCGGGGAGTGCTGCTTCCCGGCGGCGTCGGAGATCCGGCCCAGCAGGGCCGCGGCGGGCCGCATGTCGGTGGCCGCGCGGTGCGAGGCGGTGCCCGCGGCCTTGTCGTCGCCGCTCAGGGCGATCCCTGCGGTCAGCGCGCCGGCCAGGGCGAGCGCGGTCACCGGCGCCAGCAGCGCCGGTCGCAGCAGCCGGCGCCGCGGGCCGGGTCCGGGTGGTCCGGTCATGGTCGATCTGGTGCATCAGCAGGTCCTTTCCCCGCGCGTGCCGATCGGGCGGAAGGTCCCATGAGGGCGGGGCGGGCAGCAGGCGGGCGACCGCCTCGCGGTCGTCACCGTCGCCGCCGGCGCCCTGGCGCTCCGGGACAGCGGAGGCGTTCCTGTCGTTCATGTGGGCTCCTCCCGCACGGTCAGGGCCGCGATCGCGGCCGCACTGGTCATCTCTCCGCGGGCACCCGGCAGTTCCCGTTCTTCTTCCGCGAGGCGGGCGAGCTTCTTGCGGGCCCGCGAGAGGCGGGAGCGCACGGTGCCGACCGCGATGCCGAGGGCCTCGGCCGTCTGCCGGTAGTCGAGCCCCGCCCACACGCACAGGGTCAGGACCTCGCGCTCCTGACGGCGCAGCCGGCCGAGCGCGCCCTGCACGGCGCGCAGGCGCCGCGCGTCGTCGATGCGGCCCACCGTGCGGGGCGCGAAGTCCTCCTCGACGCGCGGCCGCGGCTGCCGGGCCAGGAAGAGGTTCCGTCTGCGCAGGCCGCGGCGGGCGTTGTCCGCCTTGTGGGTGGCGATGCCGAGCAGCCACGGCAGGAGGGAACCGCCGTCCTCCAGCACCCGGGCGCGCGTACGCCACGCGACCAGGAACGTCTCGGACATGATCTCCTCGGCCGTCGACCAGTCGCCGGTCAGCCGCAGAGCGTGCCGGTACACGGCGGGGGCGAACTCCTCGTAGAGCCGGGCGAACACCTCGGGGTCGCCCTCGCGCACCCGGCGGCGCACTTCGTTGTCTGCGTCCTTCACACCCACCTCTCTCCGTGAGAGGGGGGCGGTTCCCCGTACGTTGCTGTGGTCCGCGTCACGCGGCCGCCCGGCTCTCCGCCCGGGGGCGCACTGTGCGCGTGCGCCCCCCTCGCACCACCGCACGGATGGCCGATTGCCTACGCCCGGCGCCGCCTGCCGCGTATCTCTTTGTGCAAACGCGTATCCGCACAGTAAAGGTCGGGCGTAGGCTCGGGCATATGCGGAGTGCGGTTTCCTTAGCGATCGAGGCGTGGCGCGCGCCCGGGGCGGCGAGCGGAGAAGCGCGATGAGCGACGAGACGGTCCTGCTGCCCTGGCTCGTCATCAGAGAGGACGACAACGGCAACCGCTATCGCGTGGGCAGGTTCGCCACGAAGGCCGAGGCCCAGAAGATCGCGGACAGCCTCGACGACCGCGGGCACAAGCAGCTGTACTGGATCGAGAAGCTGAACCAGAACGGCGGCGGGCGCTGACCGGGCCGCCCCCTGCCCCGGCGCCCGGGAGCGGGCCCCAGGGCCCTAGGGCCTGTCTGACAATTCCCGTCTGCCTCGCGACGCCATGCACGCACTCTCGC
>RBWT01000303.1 GCA_004010275.1 Streptomyces huasconensis | reverse complement strand
ACGACCACCCCCAGGGGCCGCCGGGCCCACCGGGTCCCCCCGAAGCCGGGGGCCGAACGGGCCGAACGCCGCGCGCCGCCCCTCGAATCCACCGAAGCCCTCTCGGCCGCCTCCTTCCCGGCCGGGGCGGCCGCCGTGGCGCCCCCGCCCCTGCTCGCGCTCGAAGCCACCATGGCCAAAACCGTGGGAACGCATACGGATCACTCCTCCATCACTCGGCGATCAATCACGTATCGATCGCGATGGCTCAACGATATATCGGAAGCGATCGCCTGGCAACCCTCCTCCCGCCCCGAGGACCGGTAGCCCCGGCCATAGCCGCCGACCGGAGGAGCGGTCGCACACCCGCGACGCTCGCCCGCCGCCGCCACCGCCACGACCGCCGTCACGACCGCCGTCACGTCCGTTGTCACCACCGCCGCCACCACCACCGAGGCCTGAAATCGAATGACGGAACAACTTTCCGCTCTTCATTCTTATTTCTTTTTCGGGCCGCTTTCCGATTTCGTCACCCCATCCTCTAGGCTCGCCCCCCCACAGCGCCTTGCAGGGAACCTTTCGATGGAGAGGGCCTAGTGACAGACAGCGCGTACGCACAGCGCATGGCAGATCATCCGATCGCCATCGTGGGCCTAGGAAGTATTTTCCCGCAGGCCGATGACATCAGTGAATTCTGGAGCAATGTCACGTTCGGCCGGGACGCTGTCACCGATGTTCCTCCGGCCTGGTGGGACCCGGCGGAGCATTTCGATCCGAATCCGCTGGCCGAGGACAAGACGTACGCGCGGCGCGGTGGCTTCATCTCTCCGCAGACCTTCGATCCGCGCGCGTTCGGCATGACCCCGAATTCGCTCGACTCCGTCGGCCTGGTCCAGTTGCTGAGCCTGGCGGTGGCCCGGGACACGCTGGCCGACGCCGTGCGCGGGCGCGAGGGCTGGTATCCGCCCGACCGCACCGGAGTCATCCTGGGGATGGCCGGCGTGTCCACCACGCTGATCCCGTTGGCGGCCCGGCTGTACGCTCCCGCCCTTTCCCAGACCCTGCGGGAACTCGGTCACGGCGAGGACGTCATCCGGGCTTTCAGGGAGACTTTCCTGGCTTCCCTCCCGTCCTGGACGGAGGACAGTTTTCCCGGCACGCTGGGAAATGTGGTGGCGGGCCGTATCGCCAATCGTCTTGATTTGCGGGCGGCGAATCACACCGTGGACGCGGCGTGCGCCAGTTCCCTGGCGGCAGTGCGCGCCGCCGTCGACGAACTCCTCACCCACCGCGCCGATGTAATGATCACCGGCGGCTGCGACGCCGACAATTCCATTGTTTCGTTCTTCTGCTTCAGCAAGACACCCGCGCTGTCACCCAGCGGGCGCGTGCGGCCGTTCGACACCGCGGCCGACGGGACGCTCCTCGGTGAGGGCCTCGGAATGCTGGCGCTCAAGCGGCTGGCGGACGCGGAGCGGGACGGCGACCGCGGGAGACCAGCGGCGTTCGTCCGACTGGCAGATCTGGTGCGGGCCCGCGATGGGGGCGTTCAACCAGTGGACGCGGGACACCGCGCTCGCCGAACCGGACGGCCGCCACGCCGCGGACATCGCCCGGCACCTCATGCGGGGTGCCGCCTACCTCACGCGCCTGCACCACCTGCGGTCGTCGGGGGTCCACCTGCCACCGTCCTGCGACCAGCACCGGCTGCGCCCGCACGGCGCGTCCCGCCCCCGGCGGACGCGGAGCCGAGACGGACCCCCTACCGATCAGTCCACTCATAGGCCCCCCAATCAGTCCACCAACCCGGAATTGGCCTTACCGGCCCGGGTCACTGGCCTGGCAAGGTCAACGGCATGGCGACTTCACACCGCATCCGCATCATCGACGCCTTCACCGACCGCCCCTTCGGGGGCAACCCGGCGGGCGTCCTGCTCCTCGACGCCTTCCCTGATGACACCTGGCTCCAGCACGTGGCCAGGGAGGTCAACCAATCCGAGACCGCGTTCGCCCACCGCCTCCCCGAGGGCGGCGCGGCGGACTGGGCGCTGCGCTGGTTCACGCCGACCGCCGAGGTCGACCTCTGCGGCCACGCCACTTTGGCCACCGCCCACGTCCTGCACACCACCGGCGCCGCCACCGGCCCCGTCCGCTTCGCCACCCGCGGCGGCGTCCTCACCGCCACCGCGCACGACGACGGCACCCTCACCCTCGACTTCCCCACCGCCCCGCTCACCGCCACCGAGGTCCCCGCGGGCATCGCCGAGGCCCTGGGCAGCGAGCCGCTCGCCGCGTACGAGACGGGGCGGCACTTGGGCGACCTGCTGGTGGAGCTCGCCGACGAGAAGACGGTGCGGTCGCTCACCCCCGACCACAAAGCCCTCGCGCGCTACTCCAAGCGCGGCATCGTCGCCACGGCACAGGCCGAGGACCCCGCCCGCGACTACGATTTCGTCTCCCGCGGCTTCTTCCCCCGCGTCGGCATCGACGAGGACCCCGTCACGGGCAGCGCACATACCGCCCTCGCCCCCTTCTGGTCCGAGCGCCTCGGCCGCACCACACTGACGGGCCTTCAGGCCTCGGCCCGTACCGGCCTGGTCCGCACGGAGGTACGCGGCGACCGCACCCTCCTGACGGGCCGCGCGGTCACGGTCATCGAGGGCGAACTACTCGCCTGACGGCGCCGCCGCCCCCGTACGGCACAGAGGAGACGCACGGACGGTGGGGACGCACGGCACGGGGTGGGGACGTACGAGAAACCGCACGCGTACGTCCCCCGCAGCCAACCCGCGGCCGCCCCGAAGCCACCCCCCTCAAGAGGGCGTAGGCAGCCACCCCACCTTCCCCGCGAGCAGCGCATAGCCGACGAACGCCCCGACATCCAGCAGAGTGTGGGCCGCGACCAGCGGGCCCACCCGGCCCCACCTGCGGTAGAGCAGGACG
Organism: Streptomyces huasconensis; assembly: GCA_004010275.1. Taxonomy (GTDB): domain Bacteria; phylum Actinomycetota; class Actinomycetes; order Streptomycetales; family Streptomycetaceae; genus Streptomyces; species Streptomyces huasconensis. The sequence goes on along the minus strand of RBWT01000303.1, from coordinate 3,487 downwards.
AAGACCACTCCCATCGCCACGTTCCCGAGGAACCCACCGATGCCCTGATACAGGTGGTACGAGCCGCGCAGCACCGAACTGCCCACCAGCGCGGCCATCGGCGTCCACCCCAACTGTCCGCATCTGCGCAGCAGGTAGCCGACGACGATCACTTCCTCCAGGACCGCGTTCTGCGCCGCGGACAGCACGAGGACCGGGTACTTCCACCACACGTCCGGCAGCGCCTCCGGCACCACCGTGAGGTTGAAGCCGAACCCGCGGGCCGCGAGGTAGAAGGCGATCCCGAGGCTGCCGATCACCGCGGCGATCGCCGTGCCGCGGCCCAGGTCGGGCCACGGCCGCGTCCGGTCGAAGCCGAGCGTCCGCAGGCCCGCCCCCTCCCTCAGCAGGAAGTGCGCGACCAGGGCGACCGGCACCAGCGCACTGGCGATCCCGAACAACTGCCACGCCAGATCGAGCCACGGGCGCCCCGGTGCCGCCGACGCGTTCAACGTCGCCGCCTGGTCCTTCAGACCGCCCGGCCGGGTGACCGATCCGACAAAGCTGATCAGCGCGGACACCCCGCTCGCCCCGAGCGAGAGGGCCAGCACGAGCAACGTCTCGTCGCGCAGAATCCGCCGCGACGGCCCGCTTGTCGGACAAGAACCGTCCATCGGCCCCGGCTCCCCTTGCACTGACGCCTCCCGTTGAGTGATCCCGCCTGGCCCCCATCCTCGTACCACCCGCCTCAGGGGGCACCACCGCGATGGGAGGACGTCACAGCTTGCCCGATGAGCACGGGACACCCGCGCCCGGCCCCTGACCACGCGCAGCCCGGAAGGACAACCGGGACTGAAGATCACCCTGGCCAGGCCCGGACCAGGCAGAGGCACAGCCTCTGGCCTAGCCCTAGCCCTGGCCCAGCCTCAGCGCGGCACCCGCACCGCCGGCCGCAGATGCCCCACCGGCCACGTATGCACCGGCTCACCCTCATGCATCAGCTCGCAGTACCGCTTCGTGGTCGCGGCCAGCGCCGCCTCCCTGGAGAGCCCGCTGTCCAAGGCGCGGTGGTACGTCGCGGCCTGCCATGACGCGCCGTTGACCCGCCGCCGGCACCGCTCCTCGATCACCCCGAGGTACAGATCCCGGTCGGCGGGCTCCACACCCCACGCGTCGAGCGGCCGCCAGCGGCAGCAGTTCATCGCGTACGAGATCGACGGCGGGCACCTCGACGGTGCGCGCCCGTGCCGCCGAGCCTGCCGCGCCGCGGCCACCGCAGCCGGGCGTCGATGCCGTACCGGCACGCGACGTCGAAGTTGTCGCGGGCGGCCTCGAAGGGCAGCCGGGTCCACACGGGCCGCGCCTCCTCCGCGAGGGCCCGCACGAGCCCGTAGTAGAAGGCCACGTTGGCGATGACGTCGGTGACAGTGGGGCCGGCGGGCAGCACGCGGTTCTCCACGCGCAGATGCGGGACGCCGTCGGCGATGCCGTACACCGGGCGGTTCCATCGGTACACGGTGCCGTTGTGCAGGACGAGTTCGGCGAGCTGCGGCACACCGCCCGCGTCGATGACGCCCAGCGGGTCCTCGGCCTCCATGAGGGGCAGCAGCGCCGGGAAGTAGCGCAAATTCTCCTCGAAGAGTTCCAGGGGGCCGGTGATCCACCGCTCCCCGAACCAGGTCCGCGGCCGCACCCCCTGGGCCTGGAGTTCGGGCGGCCGCGTGTCCGTGGACTGGAGGAACAGCGGGGGCCGCGACTCGCGCCACAGCTCACGCCCGAAGAGGAACGGCGCGTTGGCGCCCACGGCGACCTGCGCCGCGGCGACGGCCTGTGCGGCGTTCCACACGTCGGCGAACCGGCCCGGGGTGACCTGGAGATGCAGTTGCACCGAGGTGCAGGCCGCTTCCGGCACGATCGAGGCGGACGTGCAGGTCAGTCGCTCGACTCCCTCGATGTCGAGGGCGAAGCGCTCCCCGCGCGCCGCCACGATCTGCTCGTTCAACAGGGCGTAGCGGTCGACGTCGGAGAGGTTGGCGGAGACCATGTCCTGTCTGTTCAGGGTCGGCAGAATGCCGATCATGACGATCCCCGCGTCGAGCTCGCCGGCTCGTCTGTGGGCGTAGTTGAGGCCGGTGCGCACTTCTTCGGCGAGCCGGTCGAGAACGCGTCCGCCGAGCCGGTGCGGGGCAATGTTCACTTCCAGATTGAACATTCCGAGTTCCGTCTGGAAATCCTGGCTCGCGATGCGCTCCAGAACCTGCGCATTCAACATTCTCGGCAGTCCGTCGGGCCCGGCGAGATTCAACTCGATCTCCATGCCCATCAGATTCCTGGGCCGGTCGAACCGCTCCTCCTCCAACAGCCGCCGCAGCCCCGTCAGACACGCCCGCAGCTTCTTTCGGTACTGGTGGCGATCGGACAGGTCGAACGCGCCCGCCACGACCTTCTCACCCATCGAAGCGTCCCTCCTCGGACAGGCAGCCAAGGGTCCGGCCGCTGTGTACGGGGGATGATGCCCCGCCAATGTGATCGATAACGCCCCGCGGCGACGCGCCGGGCAGTAGGCTCGGGGACAGTTGTCACGAGGCACATTCACCGGGCATGCGGCACGGTGGGGATTCTGTCCCGCAGAACCCGGTGAAATGCACCGGCGTGAATCGGCCGACCGCTCGCCTCGCGCAATGCGAGGTCACGGATGCGGAGCCTGCCCGAAATCGGGATAAAGCCCTCAGAAGTATGACCCGATATCGCCTTGCCCGCAATATCGAGCACGTCTAGCCGAAACACCGCTCGAACACCTCTCATATAAACTGCGCAATCTAGGCAGAGAGTTGGCGCTCGCGGTCCCCCGGCCCCCGCCCCCTCTGACCCAGAGCCTGACGCGACGTCACGCACCTGCCCCCGCTCCACTGTGCCTGTCGAATGAGAGAGGCGACCCACCATGCCGCTGCATGTCCTCCCGGCCCCCGCGCCCGCCCTGCGCAGCGTCTCGCGGAACTCGGTTCCCCCACCGCCGTACGCGAGGCCCGGACCCCGGCCCTCCGTGCCGCCCAGGGTTCCGTGCGGCCCGAACTCCCGCTGCCCGTCCATGTGCTGGGCCGCACCACGCCCGACGGCACGTCGTCCACCCGCCTCGCCGGCTGGCGCTTCATGATCCGAGGCGGCGAGCGCACCCTCGCCGCGGCCGACACGATGCTCACGCCGGACGGCTGGGCCTTCTCGCACTTCTTCGAGGGCCCTTACATCGCCTCCACCGAACGGGCTTTGCGGCACGCCGAGGCCATGCCGATGCCCTGCCAGCCCCGGCTGCTCTCCGTGCCCGAGCTCTACATGCTGACGCTCTGGCTGCACGGCGACTGCACCGATGACGGCACCGAAGCGCCGCTCGCCGCCACCGACCTGCTGGTCCCCCTGGCCCCGGCCCCGCCCGGCATCGCGGCCCACGCCCGCACCGCGACGCCGAGTTGCTCCCCGTCCTCACCCACCGCCTGACACCCGCGTCGCCCGC
>RBWT01000302.1 GCA_004010275.1 Streptomyces huasconensis | reverse complement strand
ACCCCCGCCGACCTCGCCCGGCTCGCCCTGCACCCCGACGACGACCTCGCCCCGAACCGCCCCGGCGAGGCCCTGCACATCGCCCTGGAGCGCGACCCGGCGCCCGCCCGCAGGCTCCGCGCCGACCCCCGGCACCTGGCGCACTCGCCGCGGCGCAGGCGGTCGGCGAGGCCCTGGACGGCCTGGAGGGCGCGGGCTGGCGCGCCCTGCACTCGCTGCCCCTGTCCGGCGGCTCCCGCATCCAGCACCTGCTGATCGGCCCCGGCGGCCTGTTCTGCGTGGCCGCCCTCGCCGTCCGCAAGCAGCGGGTGCGCATCGCCGACCCGATGGTGACCGTGGGCCGCCGCGCCCCCGTCCCAGCTGCTGCGCACGCTGCGCTCCGACGCGAGCCGCGCCTCCTTCGCGCTCACGGCGGAGGTCCGCCCCGTCCTGGCACTGGCCGGAACGGGCGCGGCGCCCCGGAGGCGGGGCACTCCCCGCACGACGTGCGGGTGCTGGGCGTCGGGGAACTGCCGGCGCTGACCCGTCTGGGGGGCGTACTGAAACCCGCCGATGTGGCGGCCCTGCACGCCCTGGCCAGGGACCGCCGCACCTGGCGGCGGGTGTGAGCCGCCGTCACCGGTGGCTCAGAGGTTGTCCCCCCAGCCGCCCTGGATCATCGTCTGGAAGGCCCACGCCCCGCCGCGCCTGATCAGGATGTCGGCGTAGCGCAGCCGCCGCGTCTCGCCGCCCGCCGTCATCACCGAGTCGGTGAAGACGACGGCCATCGCGGGGGAGAGGAAGACGGGCGTGCGCGTGGACTCGAAGGTGATGTCCTCGCCGCCGTCCCCCATCACCTGGGTCATCGTCCGGACGAACTGCTCCCGGTCCCACTGCGCGGCCCGGCCGTCGCCCGCGGAGTCGTCGCTGACCAGGTTGAGCGGGAAGACGGCCAGGTCGGCCATGCGCTCCACGTCGCGCTTGGCGCTGTGTTCGTCGTACGCGGCGAACCAGGCGTCCAGGCTCGCGCGGTCCTCGGCGGTCGGCATGTATCCGGTCTCGGGCAGAAGGGTCACGCGGTCTCCTCGTCGAAGGCAGGCTCATCAACTTTGACTACTGACGGAGAAGGTATGCCTCGACGACGTCCTAGTCAAACTTGAATAGCGGTGACGCCGGTCACACCTGGTCAGCGGAACCGGACCACCACCGCCGTCGCGTGCCGCGTGGTGTTCTGCCGGACCTCGACCGTCACCACGGGCTCCGCGGGCAGCGCCGCGTACGTCAGGTCGCCGATGCCGATCGCGTCGACCACCCCCTCGCCCACCGGCTCCGGCAGCGCCCGCGCGGCGGCCGACCGCACCGCCGGGGAGAGCGGGGACGACACGACGGGGGTGCCGTCACCGGGCAGGGCGAGGACCAGGGCCTGGGGGCGGGCGGGGTTCCCCGTGCAGCCCACCACCACGCGTCCCGGTGTCGCTGTGCCGCAGCTTCAGCCACGCACGCGTGCCGCCCCGGTACGCCGAGTCCAGCCGCTTGATCACCAGTCCCTCCACGCCGGTCTCCGGCAGCGTCTCGTACCAGGTCAGGGCCAGTTCCCTGTCGGTCGTCGACGGCACCGCCTGGAGCGGCGGGCCCCAGGGCGCCAGCAGCCGTACGAGACGCGCGCGCCGCTGGGCGTACGGCAGCCGGCGGCAGTCCTCGCCGCCCTCCGCGAGCAGGTCGAAGGCGGCGTACGAAGCGGGCAGGGCGCGCGCGAGGGCACCGGCACGCGCGCGCGTGGCCGGCCCGCTGCTGCACGGCGGCGAAGTCGATGCGCCCGCCGGACCACACCACGACCTCGCCGTCGAGCACGGTGCCCTCGGACAGCCTCGCCGCGGCCTCGGCGAGGTCGGGGAAGGCGCTGGTGACGGTCCGCCCGGAGCGGGCCTGGAGGGTGACCTTGCCCCCCGGACCCCGCAGCACGACCATGCGGTGGCCGTCGAACTTGGGCTCGTACGCCCAGCCGCCGCCCTCCGGCAGCGCGCTCACCGCCTCCGCGAGGGCGACCCGTACGGGCTGCTGCACGCTCATTGCGCGGCCTTGGCGGGCAGCGGTCTCGCCTGGTCGCCGGTGAGGAGGGGGCCGAGCAGGTCGCCGTGGTCCCGCAGCCGGGGCGCCATGTCGTCCGCGGTGAACACGAGCTGCTCCGGCTCCTCGCAGGCCTCGATCTCCGCCCAGGTCACGGGGGCCGAGACGGTCGGCTCGGGGCGGGCCCGCAGGGTGTAGGGCGCGGCGGTGGTCTTCGCGGCGGCGTTCTGGCTGAAGTCGACGAAGACCTTGCCCGGCCGCAGGCTGCGCGTCATGCGGTGCACGACGAGCGCGGGCATCTCCTGCTCGGCCTGCACGGCCAAGGTCTTCGCGTACGCGCTGACCCGCTCGGAGGGCGTCGGCTCCAGCGGGACCAGCAGATGGAGGCCCTTGCTCCCGGAGGTCTTCGCGTACACGTGGAAGCCGTCGGCGGTCAGCCGTTCGCGCAGCCAGAGCGCGGCCCGGCAGCACTCGACGACGGTCGCGGGCGGCCCGGGGTCCAGGTCGAGGACCAGCCGGTCGGCCCGCGCCGGGGCGTCGGCGCGCCACTGCGGCGTATGGAACTCCGTCACCAGATTGGCCGACCACATCAGCGACGGCAGGTCCTGTACGAGGATCTGGCGCGTCGGCCCCTCGGAGCGGGGCACCTCGGCGGTGCGCACCCATTCGGGGGTGCCCGGCAGCACGTTCTTGGTGAAGAAGCGCTGGCCGTCGGGTCCGTCGGGATAGCGCAGGAAGGACAGCGGCCGGTCCACGAGGTGCGGGAGAAGGACGTCGGCCGTGCTGGCGTAGTAGTGCAGCACCTCGCCCTTGGTGAAGCCGCTCGCGGGATAGATGACCTTGTCCAGGTTGCTGAGCGAGATCCGTCGCCCCTCCACCTCTGTGATCGGCGTCATACGATGAGACTCCCATAAAACGCCCATAACCAGATGAACAAGGCATATCTCCACCCCCACAGCGAGAGGTCCCGGAACGTGCGATCCATATGGAACGGTGCGATCTCCTTCGGCCTGGTCAGCATCCCGATCAAGCTCGTGAACGCCACCGAGAACCACTCGGTCTCCTTCCGCCAGATCCACACGGAGGACGGCGGCAGGATTCGCTACCGCAAGGTGTGCGAGCTGGAGGAGCGCGAGGTGACCTCGGCGGAGATCGGCAAGGGGTACGAGGACGCGGACGGTTCGATCATCCCGATCACGGACGAGGACCTGGCCGCGCTGCCCATCCCGACGGCCAAGACGATCGAGATCGTCGCCTTCGTCCCGGAGGACCGCATCGACCCGCTCCAGATCGACGCGGCGTACTACCTCTCGGCGAACGGCGTCCCCGCCGCCAAGCCCTACACCCTGCTGCGCGAGGCGCTCAAGCGGAGCCAGAAGGTGGCCATCGCCAAGTACGCGCTGCGGGGCCGGGAGCGGCTCGGCATGCTCCGCGTGGTCGACGACGTGATCGCGATGCACGGACTGCTGTGGCCGGACGAGATCCGGGAGCCGGAGGGCGTGGCCCCCGAGGCCCAGGTCACGGTCCGTGACGCCGAACTGGACCTGGCGGACGCGCTGATGGACACCCTCGGCGAGGTTGACATGGCCACGCTCCACGACGACTATCGCGCGGCGGTCGAGGAGCTCATCGCCACGAAGGTCGAGGGCGGGGCCCCCGCCGAGAAGGCCCCGGCCGGCGAGGCGGGCGGCGGCAAGGTCATCGACCTGATGGCGGCCCTGGAGAACAGCGTCCGCGCGGCCCGCACCGCCCGGGGGGAGGCCGCGGGCTCCGACGAGTCGGCCGAGGCCGGGGCGTCCGCCGGGTCCGGGGCGGAGGCGGAGGTCACCCGGCTGGGGGACCGCCGTGCCAAGAAGGCCTCGTCGTCCGCGTCGCCTTCGCCGTCGGCGCGCAAGACGGCTTCGGCGCGCGGGTCGGCGCCCGCCGCCCCCAAGGAGGTCGGCGGCAAGAAGTCGACGTCGACCGCGGCGAAGACAAGGACGCCCCGGCCAAGAAGACGGCGACGAAGTCCACGGCGACGGCCCGCAAGGCGACGGCGGGGAAGGCCGATACGGGCAAGGCGGGCACGGGCAGGGCGGCCGCGGGCAAGGCGACGGCGGGCAGGACGGCGGCCAAGGCCGCGGTCAAGAAGACGGCCCAGAAGAAGGCGGAGCCGGCGAAGAAGGCCGCGGCGAAGCGCCGCGCCTCGGCCTGACGCGGCGAGCGGCCGTGCCATTCCGGATGCGGCCCGTGGTGGACAGGGAAGGGGAAATCGTAAAGTTCGGCCGCCGACCGGAGAGGCCCTTGACGGGGAACTTCGTGAAACAAGTCGCATAAGTCACCGAGTGAATACGGTCAAACCGCACCCTCTCGCCCTTCCCGGTTCTGTGATCTGCATCACACTCGCTTGATGGAATTAGATATTCCGCGCAATGATCCCTGCGGACACAAGGGGATTCTTCAGCATTTCCGGGGGGTTCGAGGTGTATGGCAAATAATCCGTTCGAAGACGACGGCGCCGAATATCTGGTGCTCGTGAACGACGAGAATCAGCACACCCTTTGGCCCGTCGGCCCCGATATCCCGGCAGGGTGGACCCTCGTACAAGAGGCGAGTTCACGGGCCGATTCCCTGGCCTACGTCGAGGAGCACTGGACCGATATGCGTCCGGCGAGTCTGATATCCGGCCCCTGACGTGACGGATCGCGAAAAGGCGGACGGAAAAGCGGTGCCGCGGGGCGGGGAAAAGCAGGAGGCGGGACGTTTTGACGGCATCGGGCCCCTGCTGCTCGTCTGGTCGGGACAAGCCGTCTCACTGGTCGGAAGCGCTGTTCTCAGATTCGCTTTCATCATCGAGGTGTGGTCCACCGGAGAGCAGGCGTCCGCCGTCACCGCGCTGTCTCTGTGCGCCGTGCTGCCGCAGGCGCTGTTCAGTCCGTTCGCGGGCGCGATCATCGACCGTATTCGTAAACGGTCCGCGCTCCAGATCGCGGACGCGGGCGGCATCCTGGCCGTCGGTCTGCTCGCCCTCGTGCACTTCTTCGGCGGCGGCCTGGAACCGTGGCAGGTCTACCCCGCCACCGTGCTGCTCGGCATCTCCGCCGCCTTCCAGCTCCCCGCGCTCACCGCCGCCGTCCCGCTCCTGGTGCGCAAGGACCAGCTCGGCCGGGCCAACGGCCTGTTGGCGGGCGCCCGCAGTGCCGCGGGCATCTGCGGCCCGGCACTGGGCGGCGTCATGATCGCCCTGTCCGGGATCGGCACCGTCCTCGTCATCGACCTGGTCAGCTACGCCTTCGCGCTGATCGGCGTACGCGTCGTGCGGATGCGGGGCGACAAGGTCCCCGAGGGCGCCGGCGCCCCGCGCACGAAGATCACCGCCGAGGCCGTGGAGGGCATGCGCTACCTCTTCCGGCAGGCGAGCCTGCGCGACATGACCGTGAACTTCTGCGTGGTCAACCTCGTCATGGTCTTCGGCTTCGCCGTCGTCCAGCCCATGGTCCTGCTCCGGTCCGGCAACGGCGCGCTCGCCGCCGTGAACAGCGCGATCGGGCTCGGCGGAGTCGTCGGCGGCCTGGTGATGGCCGCGTGGGGCGGTCCGCGGAACCGCGGCCGCGGCATGATGCTCGGCATCCTCGGCATGTGCCTGTCGGCGCAGATCGGCATGTCCCTGGTCGGCGGAGTCGTCGGCTGGTGCGCGGCCATGCTGGTCGGCGCGGCGCTCATGACGGTCGTCAACGCCTCGATGCAGTCGATCGTGCAGACCAAGGTGCCCCATGAATGGCAGGGCCGGGTCTTCGGCGCGGTGATGTTCCTGTCGCAGATCTCCGGGCCGCTGGCCATGGCCTTCTCCGGGCCGCTCGCCGACGGCCTCTTCGAACCGCAGGCCGCCGACGGAACCGGGGTCTTCGTGCTGCTCGGCCCCCTCTTCGGCGACGCCCCGGGCAGCGGCATGGCGGGGATGCTCTTCCTCGCCGGCGTCGCGGGGCTCGCGGTCGCGCTCTGGGGCCTGGCGAGCCGCTCGATCCGGGACATCGACGTACTGCTCCCGGACGCGGCACCGACACCGATGCCGACGGCGGGACCGAGCGCAAGGGCGGTGAGAAGGATGACGCGGTGCGTGCATGAGCTCTTCGAGGAGCAGGCGTCACGGACCCCCGGCGCGACCGCCCTCGTGTACGACGGCGAACGGCTGACGTACGCCGAACTCGACGCCCGCGAGCCGACCGGTTGGCGGGCCTCCTGTCGGACCGCGGGGTGCGGCGCGGCGACACCGTCGGCGTGTACCTGGTGCGCTCCGCGGAGCTGGTCGTCGCGATCCTCGGCACGCTCAAGGCAGGCGCCGGATACGTGCCGCTCGACCCCGGCTTCCCGGCCGCGCGGCTGCGCGGCATGGCGCGGGACGCCGGCATCGTGGCGGTGCTCGCCGCGGCGCGGGGCGGAAC
>RBWT01000301.1 GCA_004010275.1 Streptomyces huasconensis | reverse complement strand
TGAACTGCCCTACCTCCTCACCCTCGCGGGCCACGGCTTCTACTGGTTCCGGCTGACCGAACAGCCACGACGTCCGGCCGCACCCGCGGTGCGCCTTTGAAGGGACGTGTCGCATGCTGAAGACCGCATCACAGTCGCCCGCAGCCTCAGCCCTCCTCGGCTGCTGACCTCATTGGCGGGGCTCCTCCGTGACTGGCTGCCCCGGCAGCGCTGGTTCGCGGGCAAGGGCCGTCCCGTCACCGACCTGGCCGTGCTGTCCGTGACCGAGCTGCACCCCGGCTGTCTGCACCTGCTGATCCGCTCGGGCCCCGCGGGACCGCCCGAGGACTGCTACCAACTGATTCTCGGCGTCCGCGAACACCTGCCGCCCCGGCTCCACCACGCCGTCGTCGGCCGCCCCGACGCCGGGCCGCTCGCGGGCCTGACCGTGTACGACGCCCTCCTGGACCCCTGGTCGCGGGGCTGCTCCTCGAACGTCTGCGCACGCCCGGCGAGATGGGTCCCCTGCGCTTCGAACGGGACGCGCGGACCGTCGTGCCCGAGGGCCTGCCGCCCCGCCTGCTCGACGGAGAGCAGTCCAACACGTCCCTGGTCTACGGCGACGCCTTCATCCTCAAACTGTTCCGCCGCGTCCAGTACGGCATCAACCCGGACCTGGAGGTGCCCTGGGCGCTGGCCCGCGTCGACTGCCCCCGCGTCCCCGCCCCCGTGGCCTGGTTCTGGACCACCGAGCCGCACAAGGCGACCCTCGGCGTCCTCCAGCCGTTCCTGCCCGAGGCGACGGACGGCTGGACCCTGGCACTCCAGTCCCTCAGCCGGGGCGAGAACTACACCGACGAGTCCTACGAACTGGGGCGCGCCACCGCCGAGGTCCACCTCGCCCTCGCCCAGGCCTTCGGGTCGGGGCCACCGGACCCCTATGACTGCGGCCGGCTCGCCGCCGCCATGACCGGGCGTCTGGAGACCGCGGCCCATCAGATGCCGGAACTCGTCCCGTACGTCTCACGCCTGAAGGCCGCGTACGCCGCCGTCGCGGCCCGCGGCCAGGGCCGCCAGGCCCAGCGCATCCACGGTGACCTGCACCTCGGACAGGTGCTCAGGGCCAGAGAGCGCTGGTTCATCATCGACTTCGAGGGCGAGCCCGCCCGGCCCCTCGACGAGCGCCGCCGCGTCCAGGCACCCATACGCGACATCGCGGGAATGCTCCGCTCCTTCGACTACGCGGCCCACTCCCGCCCCCCGTGGCGCTCCGAGTGGGTGCGGCGGTGCCGGGAGGCCTACTGCGCCGGGTACGCCGCCGAGTCGACGTGGGACCCGCACGCGGAACCGGAGCTGCTGCGGGCCTACGAGACGGACCGAGCGGTGTACGAGGCGCTCTACGAGGGCCGCACCGCCCCGACTGGCTGGCCGTCCCGATGGCGGCGATTCGCCCGCCTCGCAGAGGAGAGCTGAACCGTGGACACCACCGCAACGCCCGCTCCCACGCACGCGACCGGCACCGGCCGCGTCCCCGCGGCCCCGCTCCACGCGGAGGACCGACGGCGCCTGCTGTCGGGCACCCACCACGACCCGCACGCCCTGCTCGGCGCGCACCCGGTGCCCGGCGGAATCGCCTTCCGCACCCTGCGCCCGTACGCCCGGGCGGTGACCCTCCTCACCGAGGAGCGGGAGGTGCCGCTGACCGGCATGGGCGAGGGCCTCTTCTCCGGTGTGCTGCCGCTCGACTCGATCCCCGCGTACCGGCTGCGTGTGACCTATGACGGGCCGGGCGCCGTACACGAGTACGAGGACCCCTACCGCTTCCTGCCCGCGCTCGGCGAACTCGACCTGCACCTGATCGGCGAGGGCCGGCACGAGGAGCTGTGGAAGGCGCTGGGCGCGCACCCCATGACCCACCAGGGGGTGACCGGCACCCGCTTCACCGTGTGGGCGCCCAACGCGCGAGGTGTGCGGGTCTGCGGGGACTTCTCCTGCTGGGACGGCTCCGCATATCCGATGCGCTCGCTGGGCTCGACCGGCGTGTGGGAGCTGTTCGTCCCCGGGCTCGACGAGGGGACGCTGTACAAGTTCGACATCGCCCGCGCCGACGGCACGCACACGCTGCGCGCGGACCCGATGGCCCGCCGCGCCGAAGTCCCGCCGAACACCGCCTCGGTGGTCACGCGGTCGTCGTACACGTGGGGCGACGACGCCTGGATGGCGCGGCGTGCCGAGCGCCCGGTGACCCGTGCCCCCTTCTCGGTGTACGAGGTGCATCTGGCGTCCTGGCGACCCGGTCTGACCTACCGGCAACTGGCAGAGCAACTCACGGAGTACGTCACCCAGGCAGGCTTCACCCACGTGGAGTTCATGCCGGTGGCCGAGCATCCCTTCAGCGGCTCCTGGGGCTATCAGGTCACCGGCTTCTACGCCCCGACGTCCCGCATGGGCACGCCGGACGACTTCCGGTACCTGGTCGACACGCTGCACCAGGCGGGCATCGGCGTCATCCTCGACTGGGTGCCCGCCCACTTCCCGAAGGACGACTGGGCGCTCGCGGCGTTCGACGGGGAGCACCTGTACGAGCCGCAGGACCGCCGGCGCGCCGAACACCCCGACTGGGGCACGCTCATCTTCGACTACGGCCGCATGGAAGTGCGCAACTTCCTCGTCGCCAACGCCAATTACTGGTGCGAGGAGTTCCACGTCGACGGGCTGCGGGTGGACGCCGTGGCGTCGATGCTCTACCTCGACTACTCACGCGAGGAGGGCCAGTGGGCCGCCAACGAGTCCGGCGGCCGGGAGAACCTGGACGCGGTCGCCTTCCTCCAGGAGATGAACGCCACCGTCTACCGCCGCAACCCCGGCGTCGTCACCATCGCCGAGGAGTCCACGGCCTGGAACGGCGTCACCCGCGCCACCCACCACACCGGCCCCGACGGCTTCGGCGGCCTCGGCTTCGGCCTGAAGTGGAACATGGGCTGGTCGCACGATTCGCTGGAGTACATCAGCCGTGACCCGGTGTACCGGGAGTACCACCACAACGAGATGACGTTCTCGATGGTGTACGCCTACAGCGAGAACTACGTCCTGCCCCTGTCGCACGACGAAGTGGTGCACGGCAAGCAGTCGCTCGTCTCCAAGATGCCCGGCGACTGGTGGCAGCGGCGGGCCAACCACCGCGCGTACCTGGGCTTCATGTGGGCCCACCCCGGAAAGCAACTCCTGTTCATGGGGCAGGAGTTCGCACAGGGCGCCGAGTGGTCGCAGGAGGACGGGCTGGACTGGGGCCTCTTGGACCCCGCCTACCCGGCGCGGCCGGACCATCACGGCGTACAGCTGCTGGTGCGGGACCTCAACCACCACTACCGGGCCACGCCCGCCCTGTGGGAGCAGGACACGTCACCGGCCGGGTTCTCGTGGATCGTGACGGACGCGGCCCAGGACAACGTCCTGGCGTTCCTGCGCCACGCCGAGGACGGCAGCCCGCTGCTGGCGGTCTGCAACTTCGCGCCGGTGGTCCGCCGGGAGTACGTACTGGGTGTCCCGGAGGAGCCCCACGCCTGGCGCGAGGTCCTCAACACCGACGCCGCCCGCTACGGAGGCGGCGACACCCGCAACGCCGACCCGCTGAAGCCCGAGCCGGAGGGCGCCCACGGCCGTCCGGCCCGCCTGCGCGTCACCCTTCCGCCGCTCGCCACGGTGTGGCTGCGACCGGAGTGACGGCAGGCGGCTGCCGACGCGCCTGAGGGTATGTCAGCGGACGTTGACCTGGACGACGTTGGAGGTGGCGCCGCCCCCGATGACGCGGAGCTTGTTGACGCCCTTCATGCCCAGCATGACGCGCAGGTTGTACGTGTGGGTGTGGCTGGTGTTCATCTGGGCGGGCAGGCTGACCCACTTGTTGTGCTGGAGCTGCTGCAGTGTCACACGTGTGCCCGCGCGCAGGTGCCTGTCGGTGCCGTGGACGCGGAACTGCTGCCAGCTCCTGACCGAGCTCACCGTGCTCTTCGCGTGGAGCGCGGGCCGCGGTGCCGCCTGGGCGGCCGGACGCGGCGGGGTGTCGGAGGAGCTGGCGAGCGCGGACGGCGCGCCGAGGGGGGAGGTCACCAGCAGCAGGCCGGCGCCGAGGGTGAGGGCACGCGTCAGGGCAGGGTTCATGAGATCTCCAGGGGAGGGGAGCCAGCGGAACGGGATTGGCCATAAGTTATGACAAGTCATCCCAATTCGGCCGGATCGACATGCGCATCCGGATCGACATGCGTCCCTCCCGGTGACCGCCGTGGCGGACCGCTCAGTCGCCGGGCTCCCCGAAGTCGGAGATGACGTGCACCGCGGCCTCCTCGGCGGAGGCCGCCCCGCCGTCGACGCCCATGTCCTCGCCGAACATGTCCTGCGCGGCGACGTCCTCCGGGTCCTCGGCCGCGCCCTCGTCCGGGACGAACAGGCGCCCGGCTCGCACGTCGCCCACCTCCGCCTCGTCGATCGGCTCGCCGTCGGTGTCGACCGTGTCGCCGATGCCGTCGTCGTACTCGGCCGTCCCGGGACCTGGAGCGCGGGGTCGGGCACTTCCTCGGAGAGCCGTTCGTCGAAGGCCTCTCGCCTCGCGCCGCTCCTCGGCGGTGACCCCGGTGTGGTCGACCCCGAGAGGGCGCTCGGGAGGCGACCAGCCCTCGTCGTAGGGGTCCGACGCGCGGTCGCTCAGCGTGTCCTCGGCGTCGAGGATGCCCGCGTCCTCACGGATCTCGTCCCCATCGGGCTGGTAGACCTCGTCGCCCATGACGCCGTCGTCGTCCATGGTCTTCGCACTCCTTCACGCGCGGCGGTGCCGTCGTCATGCCGTGTATCCACCCTGATCCAGAACACACGTTCCGGCACGCGGGCAGTGCCCCGCGCCCGCAGCGGCAGCCGGTCAGCGGGCCTCCGGCGGCAGCCATTCGAGCAGCAGCAGCGTGGCGTCGTCGCGCAGCTGGTTGTCCTGCCGGTCGAGGATGGAGTGGATGAGCTGGCGCAGTGCCTCGGGGGCCGATTCGCCCGCCGCCGTGGCGCGGATGATGCTGTCGGTGAACCGCTCCAGGCCGAACTCGGCGCCGCCGCCCGTACGCAGCTCCGTCACGCCGTCGGTGTACATCAGCACGCGGTCGCCCGGCTGGAGCGCCTCCTCGTGCACGTCCCATTTGGCGCCGGCCAGGGCGGCGGGTGTCCCCAGGGGCGGCTGCGGGGGCCGCTCCAGGGCGCCGTCGAGGACGCGGTGGTCGCGGATCAGCAGGGGCGGCGGATGGCCGCAGTTGCACCAGCGCAGGACACCGCCCGCCAGGTCCAGCTGGGCGAGGATTCCCGTGCAGAACTGCTCCGGCAGCCACCGGGCCAGCGCCTCCTGGACGTTGTCGACGAGTTCCGGCAGCTCGACCTTGGCCCGGCGGGCGTTGCGGCATCCTGCCATCGCGACGGCGGTCGTCAGGCCGGACAGGAGGTTGTGGCCCATGGCGTCGAGGATGCTCACGTGCAGGGTGGAGGTGGTCAGGGAGTGGTCGAAGACGTCGCCGCCGATGTCGTAGGCCGGTTCGAGGACGGCGGTCGAGATGACGGTGGAGTTGCCGATCGTGCGGGGCGGCAGGAACGCCCGGAGCATCTCGGCGGGCAGGCTCATGGTCTCGGACCGCGTCAGCCGGGCGAAGGTGTCACTGGAGGCGCGCTTCGAGGTGATCACCATGGCCAGGATGGAGGCGAGCGTGCGGCACCGCCGCAGCAGCGACCCGTCGAGGCCGGACGCCGTGGCCCCGAGGACGCCGAGGCGCTCGACGCCGTCGATCAGCGGGAGCCAGGTGGTGATCCGGCCGTGCGGCAGTTCCTCCAGGCGCAGCTCATGGGCCCGGTAGGCCGAACCGGCGACGGTGGTGTCCACGGCGAGGGCCGACGGCCCCTCGGCCAGCGGCACGAGATACCGCTGCTGGAGGTCGACCAGGTAGACGTCGATCCGGTCGAGCCCGGAGACCTCGGCGAACTGCTGCACCACGGCGGGCAGCTCCCCCGGGGTCGCCGCGTGCGCGGCGGCGAGCAGTTGTTCGAGTAGCTGCTCTCCGGGACCGGGCACCCTGGACTGGGTCGACATCTGTGATCACCACCTCACAGGCAGTCTCACACCGGGGCCGGAATCCCGCCCGCGTACCCGCCCCGGGCCCTGAGGTCCGGCCAGGAAGTGGCCTTGGTCCCGGCCACGAGCGCAAAAGGTCCCGGTATACGGGCCTCCGTCCGCGGAATCACACGACTGACCGCAGGAACCGGCTGAGGAGAAGGCTGTGCCAAGGGACATCGGTGTGACCAGCAGCAGGCGGCAGGCCGAGGAGGAGAGGCCGGTGCCGCGCGAGGAACTCCGATCCGGGCAGGCCCCCGGGCTCCGGCCCGCGTGGACCGGTGGCGGGACGCCCCGCGAGAACAGGAGTCTCCGCCTCGTGCGGCCCGGCGGCCAGTGGCCCGCCGCGTCCGGTTCCGAGGCCCGCTCACCCGCCCCCGTACCGCCCGGCGAACAGGGACCGCGCCCGACCGCGCCCTCCGGACGGCCGTCCGCGCGGCCCGGCCCGGGCGTCCGCCGG
>RBWT01000300.1 GCA_004010275.1 Streptomyces huasconensis | reverse complement strand
GCGAGGGCGGGGCACGAGTCGGCCGCGGGGGGCGGCTGCGGCCGCGGTAGTCGGTTCCGTCGCGCGCTTCACCGCGTGGGACTGGGCCGAACTGCTGCGACTCCCCGCGCTGTTCACCGTCCCCGGCGACGCGCTTGCCGGGGCCGCCGCGGCCGGTGTGCGCCCCAACCGCCGCACTCTCCTCGCCCTCACCTCCTCTCTCTGCCTGTACGAAGCGGGCATGGCCCTCAACGACTGGGCGGACCGAGCCGACGACGCCATCGAACGCCCCGAGCGGCCCTTGCCGTCAGGCCGCATCCCCCCGCCCGCCGCCCTCACTGCAGCCGCCGCCCTCACCGCGACGGGCCTGGCCCTCGCCTCCCGCGCCGGCCGCCCGGCCCTGGCGGTGGCGGGCACCCTGGCCGGCACCGTGTGGGCGTACGACCTGGGCCTGAAGCACACCCCCGCGGGACCCGCGCCATGGCTGCCGAACGAGGTCTCGACCTGCTCCTCGGCGCGACCGCCACGGCGGGCCCGGGCGACGTGCGCGGCGCCCGGCACGCCCTGCCCTCCGCCGGCGTCCTCGCCGCCCACACGCTGGCCGTCACGGTGGTCTCCCGACGTGAAGCCGAGGGCGGCTCCTCGGCGGCCCCCTTGGCCGCGCTGGCGGTGACGACGGCCCTGGGACGGATCGTCGGCGGGAGGCAGGGCAGCGGCAGCCGCCCAACCGGTGGGGGCGCCGGGGTCACCGATGAGGCCCGTGCCGGGACCAGTGCCGGGGCCAGTGCCGGCGCACGGACCAGCACCGATGCCGCCCCCAGAACGCGCACCCCCTCCCACGCGCCCCGCCAAGCCCTGCGAACCGCCCTCGCTCTCGCCTACGTCGGAACCGGGGCCAAGCCCCTCTTCCACGCCGTCCTCAACCCTTCACCTCCCCTCACCCAACGAGCCGTCGGCGGCGGAATCCGCGCCATGATCCCGCTCCAGGCCGCTCTCGCCGCCCGGGCGGGCGCCATGGGCACCGCCCTGTGCACCGCCGCCCTCGCCCCGGCCGCCCGGAAGTTCGCACGGAAGGTGAGCGTCACATGAGCGGCACCACCCCCAGGAACCACCCGCACCCGCACCCGGGCCCACCCGAGGAGAACGCGACCGGCACCCCACCCGGCCGCCCCCAGGCCGAGGCCCCACCCGGCCGCCTCCCAGCCGACGACCCAACCGGCCCCCCGGCCACCCCCCTCCGCTTCGGCTACGGCACCAACGGCCTCACCGACCTCCGTCTCGACCATGCCCTCAATCTCCTCGCCGACCTCGGCTATGCCGGCGTCGGCCTGACCCTCGACCACATGCACCTCGACCCCCTCGCCCCGGATCTCGCCTCCCGCACGCGCCAGGTGGCCCGCACGCTCGACCGCCTCGGCCTGACCGTCACCATCGAGACCGGCGCCCGCTACGTCCTCGACCCGCGCCACAAACATGGCCCCTCCCTCCTCGATCCCGACCCGCAACGCCGGGCCGACCGCGTACGTCTCCTGGTCCGCGCCGTCCACGTCGCCGCCGACCTCGGTGCCCACGCCGTGCACTGCTTCAGCGGTATCCGCCCGAACGACACCCCTGCGGACATCGCGTGGAAGCGGTTCGCCGACGCGCTCGGCCCTGTTCTCGACACCGCGTCCGACGCCGGTGTCCCGCTCGCCGTCGAACCCGAACCCGGCCACCTCCTCTCCTCGATCACCGACTTCCACCACCTCCGCCAGGAACTGGGCGACCCCGCGCCGGAAGTGCTCGGCCTGACCCTCGACATCGGCCACTGCCAGTGCCTCGAACCGCTCCCGCCCGCCGACTGCGTCCGCGCCGTCGCCCCCTGGCTGCGGCACGTCCAGATCGAGGACATGCGGCGCGGCGTCCACGAACACCTGCCCTTCGGGGACGGGGAGATCGACTTCCCGCCCGTGCTCGCGGCGCTGGGCCGGCGGCGGCTACCAAGGGCTCACCGTCGTCGAACTGCCCCGCCACTCCCACGCAGGCCCCCGGCTCGCCGCGGAGTCCCTCGACTTCCTTCGCCGAGCGGCCGCGACAGCTGCCCAGGAGGCGGCGGCATCACCGCCCGCGCCGACCCAGGCCCTGCTCCCCACCACCGTCGCCGCCGAGGGAGGAACCCCGTGACCGACACCCCCGGAATCGCCGCCCTCCGTACCCGTCTCGAAGCCGACCGCGGCGAGCCGCCCGCGCCTGGCTCGACCAGGCCACCGCCGAGGCCGCGGCCCACGCCGAGCGGTCCGAGCCGCCGGCACGAGGTCCCCTCCCCACGTGGGAGCTGCGGATCGCCGAGGCGGGGCGCGCTGCGGGCCCGAGCACGCCGACGCCGCCCGTGTCCTGCTGCTGCACGCGGCGTCCGCGGACCCGGCCACCCTCACCCGGGTGTACGCGCAGGGCACCGCCCCCGAACGCCGCGCCGTCCTGCACGCCCTGCCGCACCTGGTGCCGGGGCCCGAAGCCCTGCCGCTGGTCCAGGACGCCCTGCGCACCAACGACACCCGGCTCGTCGCCGCGGCCGTCGGACCGTACGCCGCCGCGCACCTGGCACCGCACGACTGGCGCCACGCCGTTCTCAAGTGCCTGTTCACCGGCGTGTCCGTGGACGCCGTCGCCGACCTCCCGAGGCGTGCCCGAGGCGACGGGGAACTCGCCCGCATGCTCGGCGACTTCGCGAGCGAACGCATGGCCGCGGGCCGCCCCGTCCCCGGTGACCTGCACCGCGTCCTGGCCCTGACCGCCCCGGGGGCGGTCCCGCTCCCCACGGCTCCCTCAGGCCCCGTGGCCCCTTCGACCGGCGAGGAGTAGGAGTCCCGATGCGCATCTTCGATCCCCACATCCACATGACCTCCCGCACCACCGACGACTACCAGGCGATGTACGCGGCGGGTGTCCGCGCGGTCGTGGAGCCGGCCTTCTGGCTCGGCCAGCCCCGCACCGCGCCCGCCTCCTTCTACGACTACTTCGACTCCCTCCTCGGCTGGGAACCCTTCCGCGCCGCCCAGTACGGCATCGCCCACCACTGCACGCTCGCCCTCAACCCGAAGGAGGCCAACGACCCCCGCTGCACGCCCGTCCTCGACGAACTGCCCCGCTACCTCGTCAAGGACAACGTCGTCGCCGTCGGCGAGATCGGCTACGACTCCATGACGCCCGCCGAGGACACCGCACTCACCACCCAACTCCAACTGGCGGCCGACCACGAACTGCCCGCCCTCGTGCACACCCCGCACCGCGACAAACTCGCCGGCCTGCGCCGCACCATCGACGTCGTCCGTGAGTCCGCGCTGCCCCTGGACCGCGTACTGATCGACCACCTCAACGAGACCACCGTCAAGGAAGCCAAGGACAGCGGCTGCTGGCTCGGGTTCTCCGTCTATCCCGACACCAAGATGGACGAGGCGAGGATGGTCGAGATCCTGCGGGAGTTCGGCCCCGAACGGGTCCTGGTCAACTCCGCGGCGGACTGGGGCAACAGCGATCCGCTCAAGACCCGCAAGGTCGCCGACGCCATGCTCGCGACCGGGTACGACGAGGACGACGTCGACCTGGTCCTGTGGCGCAACCCGGTCGCCTTCTACGGGCTCAGCGGCCGTCTCGCCCTGGACGTCACCGGCACGGACGCCACCCACGAGGGCAACTCCATCCTGCGCGGCGGGGCGTGAGCCATGCGCTTCAGGCACCCCGACGGCTCCACCGTCCACCTCGCCTACTGCACGAACGTCCACCCCGCCGAAACCCTCGAAGGCGTCCTCGCCCAGCTCCGCGACCACTGTGAACCCGTACGCAAGAGGCTCGGCAGGGACCGCATCGGCATCGGCCTCTGGCTCGCCAAGGACGCCGCCCGCGCCCTCGTCACCGACCCGGCGGCCCTGCGCGGCCTGCGCACCGAACTCGACCGGCGCGGCCTCGAGGTCGTCACGCTCAACGGCTTCCCCTATGAGGGCTTCGGTGCCGAAGAGGTCAAATACCGCGTGTACAAGCCGGACTGGACCGACCCGGAGCGTCTCTCCCACACCACCGACCTCGCCCGGCTGCTCGCCGCCCTGCTCCCCGACGACGTCACCGAAGGCACGATCTCCACCCTGCCTCTGGCCTGGCGCACCCCCTTCGACACCGTCCGCGCCGAGACCGCCCGCACCGCCCTCACCACGCTCGCCCAGCGGCTGGACGCCCTCGACGAGCTGACCGGCCGCTCCATCCGTGTCGGCCTGGAACCGGAACCGGGCTGCACCGTCGAGACCACCGCCGATGCCATCGTCCCTCTCACCGCGGTCGACCACGACCGGATCGGCATCTGTGTCGACACCTGCCATCTCGCCACCTCCTTCGAGGACCCGAAGACCGCCCTCGACGCCCTCACCGAAGCGGGCATCCCCGTCGTCAAATCCCAGCTCTCCGCCGCTCTGCACGCCGAACACCCCCATCTCCCCGATGTACGCGAGGCCCTCGCTGCCTTCGACGAGCCCCGCTTCCTCCACCAGACCCGCGCCCTGACCAGCAGCGGACTGCGCGCCGCCGACGACCTCGGCGAAGCCCTCACCGACGACGCCCTGCCCGACACGTCCCCCTGGCGCGCCCACTTCCACGTGCCCCTCCACGCGGAGCCCGCCGCGCCGCTCACCTCCACCCTCCCCGTGCTCCAGGACACCCTGACCCGACTCGTCGGCGGCACCACCCCCCTCACCCGTCATCTGGAGGTCGAGACCTACACCTGGCAGGCCCTGCCTCCCGCGCTGCGCCCCCGCGGCCGCTCCCAGCTCGCCGAGGGCATCGCCGCGGAACTCGCCCTCGCCCGCGACCTCCTGACGGACCTCGGCCTGAAGGAACTCCCATGAGCCGGACCCAGAGCGACCCGCACCACGACCCCACCCCTCTCCTCGTCCTGGACGTCGTCGGCCTCACCCCCCGTCTCCTCGACCACATGCCCCACCTCAAGGCCCTCGGCCAGTCCGGCTCCCGGGCCCCGCTCGGCACCGTGCTGCCCGCCGTGACCTGCGCCGCCCAGTCCACCTTCCTCACCGGCACCGCCCCCGCGCCGAGCACGGCATCGTCGGCAACGGCTGGTACTTCCGCGAGCTCGGCGACGTACTCCTGTGGCGCCAGCACAACGGCCTCGTCGCCGGCGACAAGCTGTGGGACGCCGCCCGCCGCGCGCACCCCGGCTACACCGTCGCCAACATCTGCTGGTGGTACGCCATGGGCGCCGACACCGACTACACCGTCACCCCCCGTCCCGTCTACTACGCCGACGGACGCAAGGAACCGGACTGCTACACCCGCCCCCCGGACCTGCACGACGAACTCACCGACAGACTCGGTACCTTCCCTCTCTTCCACTTCTGGGGCCCGGGCGCCGACATCGTCTCCAGCCGCTGGATCGTGGACGCCACCCGGCACATCATCGACACACGCCGACCCGACCTCGCCCTGTGCTACCTCCCTCACCTCGACTACGACCTCCAGCGCTTCGGCCCCGACGACCCGCGCTCCCACCGCGCCGCCGCCGACCTGGACGCGACCCTCGCCCCGCTCCTCGACGACGCCCGAGCCGAGGGCCGCACCGTCGTCGCGCTCTCCGAATACGGCATCACCCGCGTGCGCCGGCCCGTCGACATCAACCGCGTGCTGCGCCGCGCGGGCCTGCTCGAAGTGCACACCCAGGACGGCATGGAGTACCTCGACCCGATGGCCTCGCGCGCCTTCGCCGTCGCCGACCACCAGATCGCCCACGTATACGTGCGCCGACCGGAGGACCTCGACACCACCCGAGCCGCCCTCCAAGACGTCCCCGGCATCGAGCAACTCCTCGACGACGCGGGCAAGAAGACGCACCAGCTGGATCACCCGCGCTCGGGTGAACTCGTCGCCGTCGCCGAACCGGATGCCTGGTTCACGTACTACTACTGGCTCGACGACGACCGCGCGCCCGACTTCGCGCGGCTCGTCGAGATCCACCGCAAACCCGGCTACGACCCCGTCGAGCTCTTCATGGACCCCGTGGACCCCTACGTCCGCGTCAGAGCCGCCGGCGCACTGGCCCGCAAGAAGCTCGGCATGCGCTACCGCATGGCCGTCGTGCCCCTGGACCCCTCACCTATTCGAGGCAGCCACGGCCGCCTCCCCGCGAGCGACGACGAAGGTCCGCTCATCCTGTGCTCCACCCCCCAGGCCCTCACCGGCCGCGTCGCGGCCACCGATGTGAAATCGCTCCTGCTGCACCTCGCGGGCCTGCACTGAACTCGGCCCGCCCCGCCACGCAACTGCTCGATCTCCCTTGCTCTTCCTCGATCTCCACTGAACCAGACGGCCCGGCCCCTGCCATCAGGGTCCGACCCCCAGCCAACCCTGAACCCCACGTCGAACCGATCCCTGACACGACCCTGATCCAGCCGAGGAGAACCACATGACCCGCAAGCCGGTCCAGGCCGACCCCGAACTCGCCCAGAGACTCAGCCGACGCGGCCTGCTCGGTGTCGCCGCGGGAGCCACCGCCGAGACGCTCCTCGGCACCGCGCCCCCGGCTGCGGCCGCCGACCACTCCGCGGCCGGAGGGGCCTCAGGAGCCGGAGCGGCCGGTGGAGCCGGTGGGGCCGGTGGGGCCGGTGGGCCGGTGGGGCCGGTGG
>RBWT01000002.1 GCA_004010275.1 Streptomyces huasconensis | reverse complement strand
GGCGTGGCCGGGCCGGTGGCCTGGTGCCAGCGGGCGCGCACGGCGGTCAGCTCGGCCAGTGCCCGACGGCTGCCGGTGATCAGTTGGTGAGGGCTGTTGGCCGGATCGTCGGTGAAGGCGGCGATGCTGACGGCGACGGTCTGCGCGCGGGTGAGCAGGGCGCGCTGCAGGACCTTCTCGCCCCAGTGTTCGGGTGAGCCGACCGGCGTGGAGAGCAGGGTCAGCAGGTCGGCGGGGGCGATGTCGTGTGCGAGCAGGCCGCGGTGCTGGGCTTCCCAGAGCACGGTGATCGGGTCGACGGCCTCGCCGCGGTGTGTGAGCGCGGTGAGGCACTGCCACAGCGCCGCGTGGAGGGGGAACGCGAAGTCTTCGGGAACGAGCAGCGCATCTGGCTGGTCTCGGCGGGGTACGCGGTCGCGGTGGCGAGCAGGAGGCGTTCCTCGTCGAGGGCTTCCTCGCTTGTGTCCCTGGCGGGTGCCGGCGGCAGCGCGGTGCGAGGCAGGGAGCCGGGGTGTGAGGCGAAGCGGCCGGAGAGGTCGTCCAGGAACCGGGCGAGGGCGTCGGCTTGCTGGACGATGGCTTTCGCGCGGTGGGGCAGGGTGGTGTCCCCTGCGGTCTGGGCCAGGCGCTCGGCGTGGATGCGCAGGCTGCGGCGGGCGTGGTCGGCGCGGACCATCCGGGCGTACGTGGCCGCGTGGCTCGGCCAGGGGCAGATCTGGATGAGGGCATGCAGGTAGGAGGCGGTCAGCCCGGGAGTGTGAGGGCGGGCCGTGTCCAGGACGGTGTTCAGCCAGGTCGGGCTCGTCCGGTGCTGTTCGGCGTCGGGGGCCGACGCCGTGCGCATGGCACGGAACAGTTCGCCGTGCGTGTGGTTGGAGAAGTGGCCCGGATCCAGCGGCCCGATCTCGTCGAGGCGGTGGGGCTCCAGCAGGAGGGCGCCGAGCAGGGATTGTTCGGCGTAGTGCACGGGTTGGGGCGGCGGAAGGCCGTCCAGGTCGTCGTTCTCGTCAGAGGGGGAGTGGGGCATCAGGCGGCCAGGGTGAAGTCGTCGGGGGTGAGGGACTTGCCGAGGTGCGGTGCCAGCAGGTGGGCTGCGAGCCGGGGTGGGACGGCGTTGCCGACCTGGCTGAAGATCTGGCCCTTGTTGCCCTGCCAGGGATAGTCGGCGGGGAAGGTCTGCAGGATGCCGGCCTCGGCGGCGGTGATCCGGATCGGATCCGGCGCGGGGGCGGTGCCCGTCGGGGTGGAGAGGGTCGGCTCGGCCTGCCACACGCACGCGTTGGCCCGGTGGCCGAAGAACAGGGTCCCGGCTGGCTCATCGATCGTGCGGACGGTGGCGTGGGCCTGGTTGTTGCTGCGCAGGGTCCAGCGCCACACCGTGGGCGTCGCCTGTACGGCGGGGTGTTCGGTGTGGACGATCCTCTCTGCCCGGCCATCCACCGCACCGACAGGCGAGTTGACGGGCGGGTGCGGCTTCCAGGTGCCGCGGTCGCGGGCGTCGCTGAGCGTCTTGCGGGAGCCGGAGGGGAACGGCTCGGGCCCGCCCCCAGGGCCGCCCCCGGCGCACACGGTCGGTACGGGGCGGTCGGTGGCGCCCCAGCCGAGGGCCTCGGCCATGGAGATCCAGCGGGCGCGGCCCGGACCGAACAGCGAGTCGGGCTCGGCGAGTTTGGCGTGTGTGGGCGGGGGCGGCTCGGCGGTACGGGTGCGCGAGGCGAGCAGGATCGCCCGCCTCCTGGTCTGCGGTACGCCGTAGTCGGCCGCGTTCAAGATCCCGGTCCAGGCCGAGTACCCCCAGGTGCGCAGGATCGCGGCGTACTGGCGCCACAGGGGCAGGACGTCGGGGACCTCTTCCATCGCGACCCACTCCGGCTGACCGTGCTGGTGCAGGGCGTGCAGGTAGCGCATGGGTTCGGCGGCCAGCAGGGAGCGCGGGTCACGGCAGGCGGCGAGCAGCTGTTCGCGGGTGTCCAGGCCCTTTGCGAGGTCGGCCACGGCCTGGTGCACCAAGGGCTGGTCGAGGAGCCCGAGGCGCTTGCCGGCCATCGACCACGCCTGGCACGGCGGTGACGCGATCAGCCCGGTGATCCTGCCGAGGAACGGCCACAGCGGGTACGCCGCGACATCGGCACGGATCGTCAACTGCCCCGCAGCCGCACGGGTCTTGCACGCCCACTCATCCCATTCCAGGCCCACGTCCCGTACACCGAGCACAGTCAGGGCCTGGCTCCACCCCCCGGGACCAGCGAACAGGTCAAGTATCAAGAAGCCAGCCCGAAATCGTCCTGAACCGGCTGGACTTCACCGCGGCAGGCCCACGGGGAGCAGCCGTCGATGACGCCGTCCTCCAGCTCCTGGGGGTCTGCTTCGCTGTCGCCGAGTTCTTGCTGCAGGGCGGCCCATTCGGCGGCGGTGACATGGTCGATCGGCGCCTGGTCGAGCGGCACGCGCGAGCGGTGCAGGAATGCTTCTCCCAGCAGTCGGTTGCCGGTGGCGTTGGCACGTGCGTTGCCTTGCCGAATGGCCGCGTCGAAGGCCACCACATCCGCCCACTCCTGCGGCGAGGAGTCCCGGATGGATCTCCACTGGGCGTTTCCATGAAACGGGCACCCAAGACAGCTGGACTTCGGTGTGTCCGCCAGCCCGAGTGACGTCAAGTAGCGGACGCAATCGGCCCTCGACCAGCCTATGTCGATGAGCGGATGGCGGTTGCGCATGTATTTGACATCCGAGTCCTTGGCCCGGTGAAATTCATCCGTCGAAATGCCGACCCACTGCTCAACGAAAACATGTCTGGGAATACGTGCTGGGTAGGGGTAGCCGAGGAGTTCTCGCACCTGCTTCTTCAGGGGCTTGATTTTGTACTCGCCAGTGCACTGCCGTCTGGTCATGCCGGGCTTGCCGTCCTTGTTCAGGATGTAGAGCGGCATGGAAGCGAAGCGGTGATCCGGGTCGAGTGCATCCTTTCTGATGTTCCCGGAGGAGACGCGCAGAATGGGTATTCCGGCCGGGGTGGCTATGTCTCGCTCCAGTCGGTCAAGGTGCCGGTAGACGGCCTGCGGCTCCCAGCCGGTATCGGCGAATATCGCGTAATCGACCTTGGGGAGAATTCCGTTGGCGGCCAGGGCGAGCATGGCGCTGGATTGCACTCCAGCGCCTAGAGAGATGCATCTGAAGGTGGGGGATTCAGAAATGGGTGTGTCCTTGGGGAGTGAGGCAGGGGTGAAGGAGGAGCCTCAGCGCTGCGGGGGTGCCGTGAGCGGCGCGGCGGGCTGCACGAGCGAGGGCATTGCCGTCAGGGCGGCGAGGGGGCCCGGCTGATGCCGTCGGCGAGTTCGCGCACCGAGGTCCTGGACGGATCTCCCGGCGGAGCGCGAGGGCGAGGCGGTGGGACGGCCCAGACCCGTGTCAGCGGGAGCGTGCGGGCGTGGCGGTAGCCCGCGGTTCTGCCGGGTGAGCGGCCGTAAGGGCCGGAGGCCGCGGGTGCCCGAAGCTCGCTGCCAGGGTGCGACAGCCCTCAGCAGTCAGGTGGAGGCGTTCGTCGTGCAGGACCCGTGGGGTTTCCTCGCGGCCCAGGAGCCCTCGGGCTTCCAGGGAGCGGACGGTGCTGATGCTGACGCGGACATCGTCGCGGCTGACCCTCGGCTTGTCGGTGTGCCGGTCGACCGTCACGAAGCCCTGGGCGACGGCACGCAGGACGGCGTGCTGCGCGGGCGAGAGGTCGAGCGACCGGCCGGCGGGCAGGAGCCGCTGCTGGCGCATCTCGGTGGTCAGGAGTTCCGCGGTGGCCAGTGTGTCGTCGGCGCCGAGGGCCGTCAGGTCCCGTACGAGGATGAGGCGGCCCCTCACCTCCTCACGGGCCTCCTCAGCGGTCAGCGGCACCCCGTGCTCGCTGGGGGCGCCGACGCGGGTGTCATCGAGGATGTCCTCGGCATCCAGGAGGTGATCGGCAGCACCGAGGGCGAGATGGGCGAGCTGCCGGATGCGTGCGTAGACCGAGCGGATACCTGGGCTGGGGAACATCGGCTGCTCGTTCAGTGCCTCGACGATGTGGAGCGCCGACTTGGCCAGGTGTTGCGTGCGGGGGATCTGCCTGCCGACCGCGGTCGCGGGCTTGGCGCCGTTGATCTCCATGACGTATAGCGAGTGGAGCGCGTCGTTGTGGCGGTTGTAGTCGGCACCGAGCGCCAGCAGCGCTTCGGGCGGTGAGGGGTGGACGGTCATCGGGGAGGTGGGGGGGTCCGTTCTGTGAGGGGGCACGGTCGGCGGCGAGGCAGCGGGCGAGGTTTCGGGGTACCGGATGAGCCGGCGCGGAAAGAGTCGATGCGGGTCTCACGGGCGCATCTCGTCACCGGCGCGCGCTCGGAATCGCGGAGGTTCTTAGCGCGGTCACCACCGTGGTGACGAGGGACTACCACTTGCCAGCCGGCTGGGCAGGGTTGAAGGTGATCAGGAGGCTGCCGTCGGGACCGTCGATGGCGACCATTCCGGTTGGGCGCGCTCTGCGCGCGTCGCCCGAAGAAGCGGATCAAGGGACTGAGCGCGTCAGTGAGCCGGCCGAGGTCGGCCCCGGCGGGTACGGGCATCAGCACGCGGTCCTTGGGCGCGTACTGCGTCACCGGCGGGCTCGCGGTGCCGAAACAGGCGTGGGGGCGGCTACCGCGGTGGCTGCCCGAGCGGCGGCGGGACGCTCTTTGGCCAGGGCCCGCTGCCCCTGCTCGGTGACGGTGATCTCCTGCCCGCTGTAGAGCAGGGGTGTGCTGGTGTCCACAGCGACCAACCCGTGTTTGGCCAGAACCCCGAAGGTGGTGATGGAGACGCGGGTCCCGTCAGAAGCGGCGACACGGGTCACACCCAGCCCACGCTGGGAACTCTCGTACAGCCTTCCTTCGCCCAGACTGAGGGCCTTCAAAGCGTCGTATTGGGCAGCAGTGAGTTCGGGGACCGTCGCCGGCTGGGCGGGCTTGGCTTGCTCTTGTGCGGTGGCGAGGTGGCGGGCGACGTAGTCGCACCCCACCGCACTCATGTCGCACTGGTAGGCGGCATTAGTGAGGTGAATAGCCAGCTCAGGGAGCGCCTCGGTGTGGCGAGCGGTGCGCACCGCCTCGTCATCGGCCGGGTGGCCGGGGAACGGTGCGCCCTCGTAGGGGTTGACGTCCAGCGCGTTGGCGAGGTCGTTGGTGACCACGGTGGAAGCGACCACGACCGAGGCCAGACATTCCAGGCTGGCGCGGCTGCCGGCGATGTCGGTGAATGCACTGCCGTCCAGCGCGCTCAGGCGTACAAGGGCGGCGGCCGTCAGCTCCTGGCTCTTGACCAGGAGCGGACTGATTTGGCGCAAGGCGTCACTGCCGGGCGTGTAGGAGAGGTCCCGGATACGTGTATCCAGGGCACCGAACTCCATTGCCAGGTCGCGCAGGTGTTGTTCCTGCTCTGCAAGGTTGAGCGGGGGCATGGGCGGTGTGACTCCAACTGATCGAATCAGCGGCTGCGGATGGCCGACTGCGTGCGGGCGATAGCGGGCGAGGCTGCTGCGCTGCCGGGCGAGGTCTGGACGGGCGGCAGGCCGAGGGTGGAGGCGAAGGCGGTGGTCCCGGCCGGGGCGAGACGGATGCGGTCCTGCAGGGGCCCTCCCACGTATGCAGAGGGCGCGGACTTCGGGACGCGCGCGATGAGGCCCTTGGTCTCCAGCGACCGCAAGGTGCTGATCAGCACCCGGGCGCCCCGATAGTGGACGTACTGACGTCCCAGGGAGCTGCTGGCCACGACTCGCCCGCGGGCGATCTCCCCCAGAGCGGTGTGCTCTGGGGCGGTCAGCTGCAGGCCCAAACCCTCGGTGGCAGCCCCGCGCCTGCGCCGCATCTCACCGGCGACGCTCGCCGCGCAGTCCACAGCGGCCTCGGGGGCCAGCGCGGTCAGCATGCGGGCCATGGAGGGACGGTGCTCAGTGGAAGCGGTGCACAGGTAGGTGAGTTGCTGGAGACGAACCACCGCGTCCGACAGCTCGGGACTCTCATAGAGCCGCTCGTCGGCGACAGCCTTGAGGGCAGCGCGAGTCGCGGCAGCGAGGTGCTGTGCGGAGGCGACGTGGGCCTCGGGCTCGACCTCCGGCCCGGTACGAAGGAGGAGGTCGAGCATGTCGTTGTGCCGCACGTAGTGGTCCGCGAGCAGCAGCAGCGTTCGATCGGCGTGGGCGGGGCGGGTACCTCGAACAGGAGGCCGTCGGCCGATGGTGTCGTCATACGTGGTTCGGGGCGGCCGGGGGGTGTGCCGCTGGGATGCGGGCCGCGGCGCCGACGTCGCTCAGCAGACGGTTGGTACCGCTGCCGGGGCGGTCGCGAGCAACGAACGCACGGCCGTCACCAGCGGGTTCGATGATCGCCTCGCGTATATACAGAAAGGGCAAGAAACCTCCAATGCGTGGGTTGATGTGGCGGTGGGTGAGAAGCTCAGCTCGTCAACGTCGGCGAGCGGCTGGCTCAGATACGGGCTCGGCCGGCGGCGTGCTCCGCGCGGCGGCGGACGCTACCCCCGGCTCGTCGGCGAGGGCATGGGCGAGGAGCTGTCGGTCTTCACTCCGGGCCGCCGCCGAGGCCAGTCGACGGGAGAGCTGCTGTGCAACGGTGCGGTAAGTGGTGACCGCTCTCTCCAACTCGTCACCGGCCCGCCGCAGCTGATCGCGGCTAGTGGCCGCAGTAGGGTCGGCGTCCTCGTGCAGCAGGACCTCGGTGCGATGGTGGATGGCCAGGTTGCACAGCGTGGCGGCGAGAGAGATCTGGGAGCAGGCGCCGGCCAGGTGCGCCAGGCTTTCCCCACCGCCCTTCATCACGGCGTACTGGCTGACGGACAGCTCGTGGAACTGCCGGGTGCATTGCATCGCAAGCTCCTGCACCCGCAGGGTGACCGGCGCGATCTCCCGGACGGGCTTGGCGATATCACCCTTCCGTACCCGGTCCACCTCCGCTCTCAGTCCCTTCAGCGTGGAGACCACCTCACCGAGGAGGCGGGTGTGCTCGGCCAAGTCGACGGTCTGCAAGAAAACTCCAGGTGAGCGCGGGGACATTCGGAAACCCGAACGGGGCGGGTCGCCATCGTCGTCAGGTGCACGGGCTCAGACGGCTTCCCACAGGAGCCGAGCTATGCGGTGGTTGCCCCGGTCGGTCCGAGGCCGGGAGGCGTGTGCCATCCGGCCCGGGGAGGCCGGTGGCGATGACACGCCACCCGGCGCCACGCAGGGCTGCCCACGATCGCCACGGCACGCAAAGTGCCGGTCTCGTCGGCGGCTTCGGCAGCGATGATCTGCCCGGCCGTAGGCGCGTGGTGGCGGTGCCAGGTATGCACGAACTCTTTCGCCTCACGCGAGCGGACCGGCACCAGGTGCAGCCGCACTTCGTTCACGCGGCCTTCCCGAAGTCGGACTGCTCCGGCGCGTGTTTGGCGACGGCTCGGGTCGTGATCGCCTTCGATGCGCGGGCGGAGGCAGCGGACAACTCCTCCGCGCCGGGCTCCAGGTACCAGGGGCGAAGATCGAGCATCGTTGCCCGCATGCCGGTGGCGAAGCACAGGGCAGTGCCCTTGGGCAGGGCGCGGATGGCGTCGGCGGCCAGGATGCGCTCCTGGCGCATCGACACCGAGGTGCTCTTGCCGGATTCCGAGTGCGAGGTGGAGGTGGTCTCCACGTCGTGGTCGCCGATGAGTCGGGAGAGCTTGTCGGCGAAGTCGGGGTCGTCGATGCCGGAGCCGATGACCTTGATCGTGGAGGCGCTCCACATGGCGTCCATGCCGGCGTCTCCCCAGACTTTCTGGCCCTGGCGGTAGGACTGCAGGATCGTGATCGGGATGATCCCGCGGCTGCCGAGGTGGGAGTACAGGTCCGGAAGATCGCTGATCTTGCACACGTTCGCGGCCTCATCCAGGATCGCGAGCATGGGCGGGTCCAGGCGTCCGCCGGCGCGCTCGGCCTGGGCGGTCGCGGCCCGCATCACCGAGTCCGCGCACGCGGCGATCAGGGCGCTGGCTCCACCGCCGCCGTCCTTGGAGAGCAGGTACAAGGTGTCGGTCGAGGTGACGAACGCCTCCGGCCGGAACTCCTCGACGTCCTTCTGCGGGGTCACCCACGCGGCGATCTCCGAGTTCAGCAGCGCGGCGGCGTACTGCCGGGCGGTCTCGTAGATGCCGTCGCGTGTCTCCGGCGGCCCTTCGACGGTGCCCTTGAGCTGGGCGGCGACCGCGGTGAAGCCGTGGCTCGCGCAGGACGTCCAGCGGCGTGCGGTCGGCGGGGAAGGCCAGCCACTGCATCACGTCGGTGATGGGCCGCTCGTCCAGGGCCGCGGCCAGGAACAACTGGCTCAAGATGTTGCTGCCGGCCTTCGACCAGAAGTCGCCCTGCTGGGAGGCGTCCACGCTCGCGGCGAGGAAGTGCCCGGCGAGCCTGCCCGCACCGTCGAGGGTCTTGGCGGTGGCCAGAGGGTTCCACCACATCTCGCGCTTGGCGTGCGCGATCTGCTGCGGGTCCATCGACCAGGTCCGTCCGACGCCCGCCCGTGCATCCAGCGTGGCGGTAAAGGCATCACCGGCTGCCTTGTTGGAGGTCAGCAGGACCGGACCGGGCGCGTTGAGGATGGAGGGGATCGCCAGAGAGGTGGTCTTGCCCGAGCGCGGCGCCATGATCGCCACGGCAACGTCCTCGTACCCCATGCGCACCTCGTACTTCGTGCCCTGGAGGTTGCCCAGGAGGATGCCGGTGTCGTTGGCGTCGATGTGCTTGGCGTCTTTGAGGCTCGGGCGCAGCGAGCGGGCTTTAGCGGTGATCGCCTTGGACAGCAGCGGCTCGATGTCGGTGCGCTTGGCCATGCCCTCGATGCGCTTCTTGCGCCCGCCGCCGGTGCCCTTGTGCCGCTGGTAGAGCACGGCGGCGGTGATACCGAGGGCGAGCAGCACAGCACCGGGCAGGATGCGTGTACCGAGCAGGAGGGACGTTTCTCCCAGGTCCGGCCAGAGCTGCTCGGGGTGCAGGAGGGCTTGAACGGGCTGGTAGGGAGCACCGGGCCCGGAGTCGGTCGCCCAGGCGGTGAGCTGTCCGCCGAGCCAGGCGAGATTGGACAAGGGAACCGCTACGGCGAGCACGCCAAGAAGAATCTTGAAGGCGATGTCCGTGGCGTCGGTGGACTGGTTGGAGGAGGGCTGGGGCAAGAGGGCGGATCCAGAGGGGAGGTCGGGTGTCGGTCAGCGGGCCCGGCGCTGCTGGGGCACATGCGGTCCCGAGGGCGGCGTGGCCGGTGAGGTCGGGGTGTTGCGCTGGGTGAGGGCGGTGACGCGGTGCTCCAGGGCGAAGGCGACGGTCTCGGCGCTCACCCGGCCGGTGGTGGTGCGGCCGTGGGTGGCTGCCAGGTGCGGGACGCGGTGCGGTTCGCGGACCAGGGGCGTCTCGTCGGTCAGCGCGCCGAAGAGCGCGGCGACCAGCTGGATCGGGGTGTCGCCGTCCAGGTGTGCGCGCCAGAGCGTGGGGAGGCGGTGGACGGAAGTGTCGACGGTCTCGACGAGCCAGCCGGAGGTGCGGGCACCTTCTTGGACGGTGCGGTCGACGCGGGCCAGGCCGTCGGGGGAGCTCATGCCTTCGGGCGAGGTCAGACCGTCGTGATAGCGGGGAGCGTGCCAGCCCGCCACGCGCAGCGTCTCGTACGGGTCGCCTGACGCCGTCGGCGGTGGGGCGGGGTCGGTGAGGGCGTCGGTGACCGCGGCGATGATCTCGACGGGTGTGTGGGCGTCGAAGGTGACTGACCAGGCCCGTTGGTCGCCGTGGTGGGCGTGGCGCAGGGTCCACCACGGTTCGGCCGGGTCCGGATTCGGAGTGATTGGCAGCTGGGCGAGCTGGTCCGGGCTGGTCAGGATGACCCGGGGCACGAGCGGATCCTTGGCGGTGCTCCAGCGGCAGGCGCGGTGGAGCGGGACGGTGACCCAGGCCGGGTCACCGGGGCCCGCGAGGTAGCGGGGCGCGACCAGAGCGATGTCGATGTCGTGCGGCACGCCGGTCACCTCCGGGCAACGGGCGACGGCGCCGGGACGGGAGCCGCTGGGCGTGCGTACGTGGTGGCCGAGGTCAAGGCCGGTGAGCGTGGCGGAAGGTCCTGGACGGCGGCCTGGATTTCCAGGAGAACCCCGCCGTGGCTGGCCCAGTCGTCGAGGTAGGACCAGGCTTCTTCGTTGCGTTCGGCGAGGGCATCGTCGTACGCGAAACTGCCCGGCCGGCAGTCGGGGGCAGCGCGTCACGCGCTTCGAACCATTCCCGCTGCAGCACACCGAGCTGCTCCAGGGCGTGATCGAGGACGCCCAGCTGCCAGGGCCAGCGGGACTGGATGTGCGCGGGGTTGAGCTGCTGTATCTGTACCTCGGCGGTGGCCAGCAACTCCTTGGCGAAGGACCGTACGCGGTTGAAGGACCGCCAGGTGTCCGCGTCGCGCTTGACGGCATGACGGCTGTGCTCGGCGTCGTCGAGGGGCCAGCCGTCGAGGTCGCTGTGCTCCTCGCGCCAGGCGTCGAAGTCGGCGAGGATCTGCTCGCTCTCGCGCAGGAAGGCGCGAGCTGGTGCAGACGCTCGCGGTGGATCACATCGGGGGCGTGGGCAGTTGGGGACAAGAGCGCTCTCAGACGAAGGGTGGAACAAGGGGGGGCGGTGAGCCGGGCGGGAGTACCGCCGCCCGGCTCGTTCAGCGGGCCCGGCCGGTGGCGGGCGCGGCCGGTGCGGCGCGGGGCGCCGGTGAGCCCGTGGTGAGTGCGGCCGTGCGGCGGGCCCTGCGACCGGCGGCACGCATCGCCTTGAGCCGCACTCTGTGCGCCTCGGCGCGCTGCTCGCCCTGCGGGCCGCGCTGCTCCTGGATGACCAGATGGGAGTGCGGCACGCGTACATCGCGCGCTGCACGGGCTCGGTGTCGGCCAGGGCAGTGGTGAATGCGGCGATCAGGTGGGGCGGCATCTGCTCGTCGAGGTAGGCGTGCCAGATCCAGCGAAGGCTACCCCCGCCGCCGGGCACGGCAGCCTGGGCCCGCCAGCGGAAGGTCTCACCCGGCTCGACGGCCCACCGCTCCAGGCTGAGGATGCGTCGGGATGGCGGGCCATCTCGTTGCCCTGTTCGTCGCGCTCGTAGGACCAGCCCGCCGCAGTGAGGGGCGACCAGATCGGCGGCGTCTGCTCGGGGACGGGCTGGATCAGCGCGTCGGCGAGGTGGGCGAGGATCTCCACCGGGGTGTGCGCGCCGAACTCGGTGTACCAGTGCCGACCGTCTTCTTGACCGCGGATGCGCCACCATGCCCCGGAGGGCCCGGGGTCAGGTTCGAGCACCACGGTGTGCCGGTAGTCGGGGCTGACCAGCAGGACGTGGGGGAAGTCGGGGTCGGAGCGGTTCGCCCAGCCTGCGGCCCGCAGTGCCTGGGTGATGTGCCGCGGGTCGCCGCGTCCGGCCAAGTGACGGGGCTGGGTCTCGAACCAGATGGTGCCGTGCGGGGAGTTGGCGCGGGTGGGCAGGTAGAGGTCGGGCGTCACTGCGGGGCGCCGGTGTGCCTACGGAGTCGCTGGACATCCCAGTGCAGAACGTGCCAGTCCGTGACCTCCTGCGCGGCTTCGCGGAAGGCTTCCATGATCAGGCGGGTCTCGTCGGGCAGGGGGAACGTGGCCTGCTGGCCGACGAGGTGCTCGGTGCAGCGCAGGGCGTTGCCGAGCAGGATCGGGACGCCGTCGTCCTCGTCGAGCAGCGGCGCGAGCAGCGGCAGTACGTCGGCGAGCGGGGGATGCGTGCGCAGGTAGGCGGCGAGGTCGGCGAGGGTGCTCGTGGCCTGACGGACCAGGTCGGGGGTGGGGGCATCGGGTGTGTGGTGGGGCAAGGCGTGAGCTTTCGGTACGAGGAGAGGTTGGCTGGCCGGTCAGCGGCGGGCGCGGGCGCGGCCTGGGCGTACGGGCCGGCGGTGGGCGTCTGGCGTCGGGGCCGGGTGGAGGCCCAGGAGTTGCGGGCCCAGGTGGCCGCGCGGGCGGCTCGAACACGGGCCTGCTGCCAGGCGGACAGCTCCTCGGCCGCACCGACACCGAGGTGGTGCGGATACGGGTGGAGGGCGGCACGTGCCCGCGCGGTCGCATGACCTGCTGCGGGTCGGCCAGCGCGGTGCTGAACGCCTGGACGAGGTGCACCGGCGTGGAAGCAGTGAAGGAGGCGTCCCAGATCCGGCCGTGCTCATTGCGGGCCCCAGCCCACCACAACGCCTCGCCGGCCTTGGACTGGTGGAACTGCATCCAGGCACCGCCGTCGGGACTCATCGCGGTGAAGTGCTGACCCTGCTCGGTCTTCCAGCGCTGCTCCTGCAGCGGCGCCCACACGTTGGGGGCGTGCGCGGAGCGGGGACGGGTGAGCGCGTCGGTGAATCCGGCGACGATCTCGACGGGAACCTGGCGCGTGAAGGTCGCGTGCCAGGCTTCCTGGCCGCGGGCGGCCTTCCCGGAGATCGTCCACCCGCCGGGCTGGGTGAAGGGGTCGTATCCGATGCGCACGGACTTGTCCGGGCTGTCGAAGACCAGGGGCCCGCCGGTCTTGGACTTGTCATTCCAGCCGGAGGCGCGCAGGAACTCGCTGACGAAGCGGATGTCGCCGCCGCCGGCGAGGTAGCGGGGCTCGACCAGATAGTGCTGTTCGGCTTGTTGGGCGCCAGGGCTCCAGCCGGTCCACTGCTGCTGTTTCACCGGCTCCTCCTGACCACCATGGCGGAGGCGACGGGCTGGGGCGGCAGGGCGCTTGCCGTGGTGGGCGGCGTCCCGAGCTGCTTGATGGCGTCGGCATGCTCGTCAAGGTCCATGCCGACGCTGTGCAGTTCGTTGGAGGCCCGGCCCATGGCGAGCCACACCTCGGGCGGGAGCATCCCGCGGTGGGCCTGGTTCTGGGCGAACCGGGAGCCGGTGCCCACCAGATCGGTGACCCGGGTCAGGACGCCCTCCTCGGTATCGAGGACTTTGGCGAGGATTTCGGCCGCTTGGCGCGGGGTGGCCTGGTCGAGGTGGTCGTCCAGGGTCTTGATAAGGCTGGCGATGTCCTCGGCGAGGCGTACGGGGTAGGACGACAGGTCGGTCATGGGCCTCCTGGGGGGTGAGGGAAAGGGGCGGTCAACGGCGTCGGCCGAGGCGGCGGGCTTCGCTGAGGACGGCCTCTGGCCGGGCGCCGGCCAGAGGGATGGACCGTGCGCGGCTGCCGACGGCCACGGCGCGCAAGTAGCGGCGGAACAGGGCAGCTGCCAGGCGCGGGCTTCGGGCGGCGGAGATGGGCGGGGGTGTGCGGTCGGGCGCGGGGATGTGCGGCGTCTCTCTCACGGGTGGCGGGGCCGGCTCCCACGGCGGGAGCGGCCGGGGACGATTACGGGGAGCGGCGGGAGCGGTGACTCCCTGCGGCGGGTGGAATCGCCGGGGCCGTGGCCGGTAGTGACGACCGGGTGGCGGCACGGGCGGCTTGGCAGGCCGTGCCGCCGAAAACGGTGTCAATGGCCACGCGGTCCCTGGCGCGGACAGCAGGGGCACGGCGCGGTCGCCCTCCGGCGACCCGTTCACCGAGTCCGTGCCGCAGGGGCCGCTGCCGGGGTCGGGGCTGAGACCGGGGCAGTGTCCAAGGTGGGCTTGGCCTGCGGGAGCCGCACGCTGATGCCGATGCCGAGCTGGACGAGCTGAGCTGCTGCCCGCTGGATGGCCTGGGCCTGGGCTGCGGTGTCCTCGCCGGGCAGCACGAAGTGGTCGTGGTCCTTGTCGTACACGCATCCGTTGTCGGTGAGGATCTCGGCGGCATCGGCCCGCTCGGGCTTGGTGACGTGGAAGTCCCGGCCGCTCAACGTGATCACCACGAGTTCCGGGGGCGGTGCCGGGGCGAGGCGGGCGGCGTTGTCGCGGACTTGGGCCAGGGCCTTGTCGTAGCGGGGCAGCAGGCCGTTGGTGATGTCTGCGGCGGCCTGGGCCGGGTCGTCGGGGACGGTGATGCCGTCGGGCTCGCGCACGTTGTGGAAGGCTTCCGCAGGCATGTCGGCCGGGGCGAGGGCGCCGACGAGGAACTCCTCGCCGCTGCGGGCGGCGCGCGATGACGTACAGGCGGGTGCCGTCGTCGCGGGTGAGGACGGCGTCCTGGTCCAGGACGTGCTCGGCGATGGCCTGGGCGACCAGGTTCATGTCCCAGACGTGTTCGGCGCAGGTGAACTGGTCGGGGTACTGCGCATGGGTCTGGTGTTCGCTGGTCCAGTTACCGGGGAGTTCGTCGGCGAGGGCGATGGCGAAGGACGCGAGATCAGGGGTGGGGTCGTGCATGAGTTCCTCGGGGATGGGGATCAGCGTTGCCGCCCGGCGGGAGCCGGGGCAGGGGGCGGCGGGCTGGATGCGGTGGTGGTCAGGGGCGGGGGCGGACAACCGCAGACGGCGGAGGCTTCGCGCTCATGCGGGCCGACTTCGGCGCTGCACACGCTGCGCTGCGTGGTGAGGCTCGTGCCGGTCGGCGAGGTCGGCGCGGATGGCGGCCAAGTCGGCTCGAATGACGTCCAGGCGGCCTTCGGAGAGGTCGCGCAGCCGCCCGGCGGTCGCGATGTCAGATGGTCCGCCAAGGCTCAGGTGGAACTCGATCGTTGCCGCCAGGACATCGCCGAGGGCGGCCAGGACCCCGTCGTGGGCGGCGGTGAGTTCCGTCAGGGCATCCGCGACATCCTCGGTGGTGGTCGCCTGGCGGATGCGTTCGCCCTGGTGGGCGACCAAGGCGCCAACGGGGAGGTAGTGCGCCTCGCGTAGTTCGGTCTCGAACGCCTCGTCGCAGGCGACGAGGTACCGGACAGTGCGCAGTCGTGCCACGGCCCGGGTGGCGAGACGTTCCTCCTCGGCTTTGTCGAGGCCGGTGGCAGTCGGTGGTAGTGCTCGTGCACGCGGACGACGGGGATGAAGCCGGTGCGCTCCAGAATGCTGTGCGCTTCCGGATCGCCGCCGCGGGCGAGAACTTCGCCCGAGTGCACGTCGCGTTGCAGGGGCAGGTAACGGTCGGCAATGGCCAAGGGCAGTGCTCTCTCGCGCAGTGTTCAGCGGGAACGGCGTGCGGACGCCGGGTGAGGTGCGGCAGGCACGTGGGAGGCATGGGCGGCGTGCTCGTTGGCTGCGGGCAGATCCGCGGTGGCGGCCTTCAGGTCCTGCTGGATGCCGTACAGGCGCCGGGCGATCCACTCCAGCCGGCGCCCCGCTGCGGGACCGTAGGAGTGGGGCAACTCCTCCAGCCGGTGGGCGGCCTGCTCGACCAGACCACGCACCGAGGCGATCGGACCGTTGGTCTCGTCGGCGAGCTGGCACATCAGCGTGGCGAGCTGCGCGGCCACCACGGGCGGGGACTGTTCTGTCACCGGCCGTGGCAGCAACGGGCGTTGGGCCTGTAGGTGCACGGTCAGTGGGCGCCCGCCTTGGGGCTGGGCGGGCACCAGGCCCAGATCGGTCTCGATGCGCCGACACTCCTCCACGAGCGCCCGGACGAGGGGATAGGGCTGCCGGGCCCGGGCGCCGTCGTCGCGGATGAGGTTGGCGATCACATCGAGGCGGCCGGGGCGGGCCTGCAGCGCCACCCAGCGGCATGTGTGTTCATCTGCGAGGCCGGCGACGCGGGTCAGCCGATGGGCGATCTCCGCCCACTCCGGGACGCTCAGTTTTCGGTCGGCGGGGTGCAGCCGGACCGCCATGTGGAAGATCTCGGGATCGTTGGCGTTCGGCCCGGCGGCGTAGGGGTGGAGGCTCTGCGGAGCGAGAAGGTACTCCTCCCAGTCGGCGAACATCCACTCCTTGGGGCCGCCCGCGGTGACGCTGGCGTCCAATGGCGCGCTGGCCACCACGAGATCACCCAGCACGTCCTGTTCGGCGACCGGACGGTGCAGCGCGGCGGAGAGCGGGACGGAGGGGAAGAACTCCGCCTCGTGGATGTACGGGATCATCGGCCGCCCCGGGCGTCCGCGATGTGCACGAGCTGGTTCAGCGCGGTGGTGGAATACCAGCCGCAGTCGATCACGGTGTCCGCGCCGGCGAACTTGGGGATCAGGTAGTCCTCCAGGGCGCGCAGGTAGATGAGGCAGTCGGGGCAGCGCCGCGAGAGGTGGACCAGGTAGCGGGGGTGGGCGGTGACGAAGGTCTGCTGCCCGCCGTTCGGGTCGCGCAGCCGCCAACCGTCCTCGTCGGTCGGCGTGTGCCAGGACGGGGTCACCACCGTCATGGCATCCCCCCACAACTCCCCGCCGGCCACGCCCTTGAGGACGACGACTTGGTCGCCGGGCCGGAAGTGGCCATGGGGCATGTCCCTCTTGGGTGTGAGGATGTCGTCGGGCACGTACGGCGGGCGCGCGGCTTGGGGCACAAGGGGGTCCTTCCACGAACGTCACGGGCGGCGGTGGAAGGACAATGGTCCGGAGGATCACCGGTTTCGCTAACCGGGGATCGTCGGGTATACGGCATCCCGGCACCCGCCACGTCCGACTAGAGGAAGGGGTTCTCCGTGCCGAGGTCGGCCTCGGTGGCGGCGTCGAGAAGCTCGGGAAGATCGGTTCCTTCGGCGTCCCGCTGGTCGATCCACCACCCGGCGCGGGTGATCGTGCGGATCTTCTCTTCGAGGGCTGCCCAGTCCGCCTCGTCCCAGGTGCCTTCGGTGACCAGGGCGGTGTAGGCGGCGGTGACCAGCTGGTGGCGGGAGCGTTCGCCCCAGTCCAGGGCCTTCTCGGGGCCTTGGAGCGGTGGCATCTCGAACTGGGTGGCCCAGTCGGCGGCGGCCTGCTGTTCGGCGGCGCGCTTGGCTGCGAGCCACTCCTGCTTGCTGGCGCTGTCGTTGTCGCGGGCGGCCTTCCAGCAGTCGGTGCAGTCCTTGGAGGCGAGCCAGCGCGCGAAGGACGCGCGCCGGTCGGCGGGCCGGTCGGACAGGTTGTGCGTCACGGTGTGTCCACAGGTGTGGACAACTTCGAAGGATGTGCGGACTGCCACGTGGTTGTTCCTGCTTTCTGTCTTCTGGGTGGTCTCAGCGGGTCCTGCGGATGGCGTCTGTGGCCGCTGTTGCGATGGCGGCGGGAGCGCTGGAGGGCCGGGGCAGGTGCAGCAAGGTGGTCCCCGGCAAGTGCTGGGACTTCGCGGTGAGGGTGAGCTGGAGTACGGCGCAGCCGGCGGTGGTGAGCTGCTTGACGCGGGTGACGGCGTCAGCGGTTTCGTTGGCGGTGTAGATGGCGTCGGTGACGATCACGAGGAGACGGCCGGCGCCGGGGCGGCTGAGTTCGAGGCCGTGGTCGAGCGCGTCCAGGGCGTTGGCGAGGTTGTGACTGCTGCCGTTGGCACCGAACGTTGTCACGCGCTCCGGCGCCCGGTGGGTGGGTCGGTTCAGTGCGGTCAGGTGCGTGTCGTAGGCGATGGTGGCGGTGAGGGAGTCGGGGTCGGTCAGGGCTGCTGCGCGTGCCACGATCCAGGCAGCGGACGCGACGGGCGTGCAGGCGGCACGCATGGAGCCGGAGACGTCGACGGCGATTCCCACACGCAGCGGTGGGGTGGGCGAGTTTCGGCGCCTGGTGTGGGTGAACGGTTCTGCGGTGGGCACCGACCCGGCCGCGCGCTGAGCGTCGCGGGCGAGGGCCGCGCGCATGTTGAGGCGGCCGGGCGGGGTGGGGCTGGTGGTCCGCTCCTCGGTCCGCTCGCGGTAGGCGGCGGCACGCAGGGCGCGGCTCAGGCCGGCGGCGGCTTTCTGCTCGGCGGCGGTGGGCCTGCGGGTGCCGGTGACCGGGTTGCTACGGGGCGCCGGTGTGCCGTCGGGGGTGACGGTGGTGCCACGGGTGTTGAAGACCGACTTGGCGGTGGCGGCGGCTTTGCGTCGCTGGCCGGCTCGCTGGGCGCGGTCCTGAGCCTGTGCCTTGGACTGCGCGGCCAGGGCGTTGGCCGCTGCGGCCTGTGCCGCGAGGTCGGCGGCGTCGGTGGCTGCGGTGCTGTCCATGACGACCCCCACGGCGCCGGACAGCAGGTCCGCGAGGCCCTCCGGCACAGGCAAGGCAGGGGCCGCGGCGTCCAGAGCGTCGCACCACTCTTGACCGCGCGCGAGCATGGTCGTGGCGTCGTGGTCGGCACACTGGTGGGCCGCGGTCCAGATACGGGTCAGTGTGGCCAGCAGGTCTGCGCCCAGCACCTTTTCGCACAGATCGGCGACGGCCCGGGTCTCGCCGGCGTCCAGGATGCCGACGTCACGGCGGCCGAGGATCAGGGCCGCCACGGAGGCGGCCTGCTCGATTCCCTGGACGGTGGGGTGGGTGATGTCGGGCATGACCAGGGTTCGGGCACTGGTGCGCAGGTATGTGCGGTCCGTGGGCCGCGCGATCAGGTGTGCGCCTTCGACACGGCTCTCCTCCAGCAGGAGCGCGGCCTCGACGACACGGGGGTTCGCTCCGGCAGGCGCCGTCCAGACGGAGTGGGCCGCGTGCGCGGCCTCGTGGACGAACACGCCCCAGGCGGCGGGATACCGCTCCTCGTCGCCCACGATCCGAGGATGGATCTCGTGGGGCTTAAGCGGGGCGAACAGGCCCGCGTCGAATTCGACCTCGCCCAGGGTTGGGAAGAACGCGGCCGGTGCGCCGCTGCGCGTGCCGGGGCGGCAGGTGACGAGGAGGTCCTGGCGGCCGGAGAGGGCGACGAGCCGGTCGCCGAGTTCGGCTCCCACGCGCAGCCACGCGCTGGGGGAGGAGCGGGGTTGCGCGGGCGGGGCGCCGTCGTCGTCCCATCGCGCGAGGTCGGCGTCATCGTCCGGCGTGGACTGGACGTGGTGGTGGGCGCTCATCGCGGGCGGCCCCGGTGTGCGGAGCCGGTGCTGCCCGGGGGCTGCCGGGCAGCTGAGGCGGGGAGCTGCTTGCCGAGGGTGAGGGGCGCGATCTTCTTGACGCCGGCAGCCTTG
Organism: Streptomyces huasconensis; assembly: GCA_004010275.1. Classification (GTDB taxonomy): domain Bacteria; phylum Actinomycetota; class Actinomycetes; order Streptomycetales; family Streptomycetaceae; genus Streptomyces; species Streptomyces huasconensis. The sequence continues at coordinate 98,306 of RBWT01000002.1, read as the reverse complement.
ATGACGGCGGCGGCGACGATGTCGCGATCCTCCGCAGGAGCGATGCCGACGAGGTTCGCGAGGGCGGCTTTGGTGCCGAGGACGGCCTCGGTCTTCTGGTAGCTGAGCAGCTCTCGCAGTTGGGGGGCCCAGCCCAGCTCGCCGAGTTCGACCTGGTGGGCGAGGTGTCGGGCGACCCGGACCACCCGGGCGTCGATCCTCAAGGCCAGGGCGAGGTCGTAGTCCGTGCCGATCTGGATCTGCACGCTGAACCTGGACGCGAGCGCCTCCGTGAGAACGGCGCCGTGGACGCCGGGATTGTGGCCCGCCACCACGTAGAAGCCTGGCTCGGCTTTGATGGTCTCGCCCTTGTGGGCCTTGACCTGGATCTGTCGGCGCCCGTCCATCGCGGGATACAGCGCCGCCAGGACCTTCGGTGAGATCAAGGTGGCATCGTCGATCAGCAGGGCGCGGCCCTCGGTCATCGCGGTGACCAGCGGCCCGTACTGGAAGACGTAGCCCCCGCTGTCGTCCTGTGTGTACTCGCCGATCAGGTCGCCGACCGTGGTGTCGCCGTCGCCGGCGACGGTGAGCAGGTCCGGGAACGCCGCCTCCACCAGACTCGTCTTGCCGGTGCCCGGAGGGCCGTAGAGCAGCACCGCACGTCGGCGTCGCGCAGCGATTCAGCGCCTCGACGTCGGGCAGATCGGCCAGCTCCCGGGGGTGGTAGAGCTGTCCCCCCGCGCGGCGGATGGGGCCGGTCTGCCGGGGCGTGGCTGCTGCGGTGATGGTCGTGCGGGCCGTGGCCGCCTGGGCGCGGGGAGAGTGGGTGCCCGGTGGGCTGATCACGGCGGTCTGCGCGGCTGCGGCGGTTTTCGCGTTCGCGCGGAACTCCGGTTGTCCGGTGCCGCTTTGGTCGGCCTCGCCGCGTCGCACCAGGGTGAGGGCGGCGTTGCGGACGGCGCCGTGGGAGTGGCCCAGCCGCCTGGCCATGTCCCCGATGGTGAGCGTGTCCGTCGGCCGGTCGGCCAGCAGTCGGGCCACCTTGGCCCGTAGTTCGCCGCCCTTGGTGCGCGCTGGACTGGTGCGCGTTCCGGGTGTGGTCAAACGAGGATCCTTCTACAGATGCGGGTGCGGGCGGGGTTGGCGATGCGCTCGAAAGGCTGGCCGTTCTCGGAGCGGATCGCGGACTGTGCCGACGTCGGCGACCGGGCCAACCGGGGCGGATTGTCGCCGCTCATCGGCCGGCCTCGGGGTCGGTACGGGTGCACGGGATGACCGGCGACGAGCAGCTCGCTGGCTGCCGAGCGGGTCCGTGCGTCCGCTCCGTACCTGGTTCCGTTGCTCGGCAGGCGCATCCTGGCGCCTCTTCGAAGCCGGACTGGAGCAGGATCCGCCGGGCGGCGGCGTTGTAGCCGGTGGTGGTGATCTCGCCGGTGATGGCGTGCCGGATCGTCATGAACGGCTCTGCTGGCGTTTCGGGCAAGGCGGGTCTCCTATCGGTGGTGGCGGGGAAGCGGGCCTCACCGCCCTGCAGCTACCTGACTCCCTTTTCCGCACGTTCCGATAGCCGGATGTACGACCGACAGCTAGGGGTGAATTCCCTTGGACGTTGGGGGCGTTCAGCGCGAGGCGTGAGTCGGCGTGTGGCGGTGCCAGCCCCGACGCTGGGGGACAGCGAGATGCCGGTTTGTGGCGAGCAGGACGATGAGGGTGAGCGCGGCGCCGACCGCGGGAAGAGCGGCACCGATCGGCGGGTGCTCGGAGAGCGTGCCGGACAGAGCGGTCCCGGCGGCCTGGCCGGCGCCGACCGCGGCGATCAGCCAGGCATACGCCTCGGTCGTGGTGCGGCCGGAGCGAGAGCGTCCACGGTCAGGAACGCGGAGGTGATCACGGCGGTGAGCAGCAGACCCGGCACAGCCGTCAGCGCGACCGCGGAGAGGGGGCCGGTGACCGTCATCAGTGGAAGCCACGCGGCTACGAACAGCACTGCTGCGCACCGCAGTTGCCCGGAGAGGGTGCCTGGCCAGGTGCGCTTCCCGTAGAGGAAGCCGCCGACGAGGCTGCCGGTGGACAGCGCGGCCGGGACGAGCCCGGACAACAGATCCATCCCGAGATCCTCGGCAAGGGCGACGGCCCAGACGTTCATCGCGCCCAGGGCGAAGCCGACGCCGCTCACTGCCACGAGCAACCAACGCAGCCCCGCGTGTGCGAGGGGTCCGAGTACGCCGGTGCGCTGGGTCGCTCGGGCCGGGCGCCAGCGGCGCGACGGCTCAGCACTCAGTACCACCGCGGCGCCCACCAGCCCGAGCGAGGCGCTCACCACCATCGCGGCGCGTGGCCCGGTCGTCGTGGACAGCAGGGCAACCAGCGGGGGGCCGGTGACGTAGATCAGCCCCTGGGCGCCGGTATCGAGCGCGAGCGCTGCCCGGCGCCGCGCCTCGTCGGGCAGCACCACGGGCCACAGAGCCCGCAGCCCTGCTTCCAGCGGCGGCGTGCTCAGACCGGCGAGCGCGATGAGTACGGCGGCCAGGCCAGGCCGGGCGGCAACCTGAACCACGGCCAGGGCCAGCAGGCAGACCGTGGTCAGCAGAACCGCCGCGGCGGTGACCAGACTCTGGCCGCGCCGGTCGACCATCCGGCCCAGGACCGGCTGCCCGATGGCGGAGGCCAGCCCGTACAGCGCGCACAGCAGCCCGCCCGTCCTCAGCGATCCGCCCTGGTCGGCGACGAGCAAGAGAATCGCGACCGGCGCCATGCCGCCGGGGAGACGTCCGATCAGAGTCCCGAACAGCAGGCGGGCGACGTGGCGTTGCGCAAGCAGCGGGCCGGAGCCGGTGGTGGAGGTCAACGGGCGCTTTCTGAGGTGAGCCCCCGGTTCAGGGGGTGCTAGCGGCGGCGGGCAGTGCCGGGGGCGTGGGGCGCGGCCGGAACGGCCGATGGCGTCGGCGTCGGCGTCGGCGGTGTGGGGGTGATGTGGAACACGGGGTGGGGTGTGCGGTGCGGTGGCAGTACGCCGGCTCCGAGGCCCTCCATGGCGGACTCGATTTCCTCCCTGAGCGCGCCCAGCTGCCGCGCGAGGACTGACAGGCGGGCAGCGGAGCGCTGACCCTGCTTCGTCTCCAGCGCGTCAGCGAACGCCGCCGCCCGGTCCAGGAGTTCGGCCAAGCGGGGCAACGGACCGCGGGAGAACCCGGAGTCGTCCACGGCGTCGAGCAGCGCCATGTAGACGTCGCCCGTGTGCTGCGCCTCCTCGACCTGCCGGACCAGCTTCGCGACCGGGGCCTCCGCTGCGGGCGCCTGGGGCGCGAAGGGAGAGAAGTCCGGGCGCAGGACCCCGGCGGGCAACGGAGGCGGGGACGCTTCGACAGCTTCCAGCACGGTGTCGTAGTGGCCGAGCACCCGCATCTGTTCACTGCCCAGTTCGCCCGCCAGCACCACCACCGTCTGGTCACCGTGCTCGACGAGGTGGGCCACGGTGATCAGCTCGTTGTCGGCGCTGTACCAGACGTCGTCGGCGTCCAAGTCGCCGCGCCGCCACGCTGCCAGTGCCCGGTCCGTCCAGAGTTGCTGTTCCTCGGGTGTCATCGGAGGCCCGGTGGGGCGGTGCTGTTCGGCCAGGCCGCTGATGATGAAGGAACGCTCGGCCCAGGCCAGGACGTAGGGCCACAGCTGGAGGTGACGGACGCGGGTGGCATCCGGCTCGGGCTGGTTGTCGGGCGCGGACCGGATGCGGTGGATCTGGTCCGCGGCGTGGGCCATGTCGTCGATCAGCTCCCGCCACGCGGCATGGTGTCGGGCCCGAGGCATGGCCTCCACGGCACTGCGCGCGGCGGTCAGCAGCGTGTTGGCGTGCGGCGCCACATGGCGCTCGAAGACCTCGGCGCCCTCTCGACGCCGGCTCTGCGTAATGACTGCTGCGGCCTGTGGGGCATCTGCGGCAGATGCTTGGGCCCAGGCGCGCTCGTAGCGCCTGTGAATGAGTGAGAACTGCGTCTGGAAGGCGTGTAGTTCGTTGAGGGCGGTATTGAGGTCTTCGGAGGGGACGCTGGTGATGAGGTGCTCCGGTAGAGGTGCGCGGTGGGTGCGTGCGGGGTTCAGCGGCGCGGGCCGGGGCGTGGAAGGTCCACGCCCCGGGCGGCGGTGGGGCTGTGGCCGGGCTCCTGGGCTTGGCGGGTGGGGTGACGGGCGCAGGCGTGGCGGCGCGGGCCAGCTCGATCAGCTCTTGGCCGTCGGCGAGCCACACCGCTTCCGCGTCGGCAATGGGATCGGGGTCGTCCGGTGCGTGGAGGTTCAGGCCGTTCTCCATGTGATCCAGGAAGGTGGTCTGTTCGGCTGAGAGTGTCGTCTTGTCGCGCAGGGTGGCGATGAACGCGACGGCGTGGCCGCGGAACCGGTACAGCGCTGCCTGCAGGCCCACGGCGTCGTACGCCCCCGGCTCGTGCTCTTCCCGCGCCCAGCGCAGGTCCCGTTCCGCTTCGTCCAGCCGTGAGAGGTGGACGGCTCGGTTGTAGTCGGGCAGCAGCCGGGTCTGGGCGAACCGGGCGGCGAGGCGAGCGTCGGACGCGATGATGCTGCGCGGAGCCGGGGCGGTCGCATCGAGGTAATCAGGGCTCGGGATCAGGGCGCCGACCATGTACGCACCGTCTGAGGGGCGCTCGACCAGGAGCAGCTCAGTGCCGCCGCCATCGCGGAGGACCGCTGCGAAGCCCAGCTGAGACCTGTCCAGGAGGTCGGAGATCTCGCCGGTCTCCCACAGGAAGTCTCGCAGATAGTACGGGTCTTGCGCCTCTGGCAGGGGCTCGACGTCTGCCATCCAGTGGCCCGGCAGCGCCGCCACGATCGTCTCGGCGATGTCGCCTAGATAGGGGCGGGGGTGGGTGGCGATGGTTACCTGGCAGTCGCGGGCGGCTTGGTGGAGATGCGTGAGCGCCTGACGCGCTCGGGCCTGGTCATCCAGCGCCAGGGTACGGGTCTGGTCGTGGCTCTTGGTGAAGTCGGACAGGTCCAGTGCAGTCTCGGCCCACCGGCGGCCGGTCCCGCTCGGCAGAGCGATGATCTTGTCGCGGGCGCTGAGGTACAGCGTGATCTTGGCGGAGGGGGTCATGGTGCCTTGTGCTCATGAGGGGTCAGCGCTGCCGCCGTTGCGTGGTGTTGGGTGCGGGATGCGGCGGCGAGGTGGGTGTTCTCGGTGGCCACCAGTTGACCGGCGCGCGGTGCCCGGCGGCGGGGAGCAGGTTCGGGTCGAGATCGACCTGGTAGCCCGCGGCGCTGAGCATTTGGGCGGCATAGGTGGCCTGCTGGTTCTCGTGCTCCTGGCCGGTGTCGAAGTGCAGCCGAATCCACACGCCGCCCAGAATCGGGCGGAAGATGAACCCCGCGCGGTCAAGAATCTGGGCGGCGAACTCATCGACGGGGCCCTCGACGTCGACCTCACCGCCGCGTTTACGGGCGATGCGGATGGGCTCGGTGTTCATGCTCACCGCCCCCGTGCCGGACCTGGACCCTGGGCGCGCGACGATGGGGACGTCGACCGGTTGAGCCGAGGGCCGTGCCGGGGCGGTGGACAGTGCCGGCGCGCTCTGCGGCGAGATGGCTGCGGCGGACTGGGTCATGCGCCGGCGGCGCTCCAGCAGCCCGTTGTGGACGTACGGGTGAGCGGGCTCGGGGGTGATCGCGGGGTCGAGCGAGTAATCGGCCTGCACCCGGAATCCGTGGACACGCAGGTCCTGGACGGCCTGGCGGGCGCGGCGCCGGCCGTCCCGTTCCGGATGAGCGATCCGGTACACGCCCGCCAGATCGGGGACGGGCTCGAACTGCTCGCGGGTGAGGAACCACTCGGCCAGGTGCGCGGTGACCGCGGCCGTGGGAGCGGCGACAAAGCCGTACTCGGGGTGGACGGCGAAGTGGAAGTGATCGGACAGAAGGCGGATCCTTTCTGCTAGGTCAGCGGTGTGCCGCCGAAGGCCGGCGCGACGGCGGGGGGCGCCGGGCGGGCGGTGAGCAGGCGCGGGCTCGGGGCCGACAGCGCCACCGGTCCGCCCGGGACAGCGGCACGAGCCTGGCGCTCGAACGCCTCGCCGTCGGCGAGCCAGGTCTCGATCGCGGGCAGGGCGGCGAGACCGAAGCGGCTTCGCGCCTGTTTCCACCCGCCGACGGAGAACAGGACGCCGCGCAGTTCCTGGTCCTCGTCCCGGGTTTCCTGGCTGTCGGCGAGTGCCGAGCGCAGGCGGTCCAGTGCTGCGGCGTCCTGGGGCCAGGCAGTCGCGGCAGGGCGGCACCGGCTGAGCAGGACGGGAGCGTGCTCAAGTACGTCGCGGAAGGAGAGCCAGGCGTAGTCGGCGAACGTGCGCTCCATCTCGGGAAGCAGCCGGGAGTCAGCGAGCGGGACACCGTCGCTGTAGCGGCCCGACGCCTTGATCACCTGCAGAGCCTCGTATTCGGCCCGGATGCGCTCCAGCGCGCGCAGGACCGTATCGAGCCGACGCTGGTGCAGGGCCCGGCTGTAGGCGGGAAGGAACGTGGTGGTGACGGCGAGGGCGGCGAGGTCCGGTTCGCCGGGCAGCACAATGCTGCTCGGCGCGTTCGGCTCCTCCCAGTTGTCCTCGAACTCCTCGGTGGCGAAGGCGCCCAGGAGGTAACCGCCACCGTGCCCGGGACGTTCGATCAGCAGCAGTTCCGTGCCCGCCCCGTTGGTGAGGACGACCGCACCGGGAACGGCGTCGTGGAGCACAGCCTGGAGAAGATCTCCGCTGTTCCACAGCGGGCCGAGGAGGTCCTCCTGCACCAGAGGGTTGTAGTAGAGCTCCAGCCGCGCGCTCCAGGCGCCGGGCAGCCGGGCGGCGAGGTCCTCGCCGAAGTCCCCGAGGAAGGGCCGGGGGCTGGTGGTGATGGTCGCGCCGCACTCGTGGGCGCGGTGCACCAGGGCACTGGCTATCTGGCGGGTGGCTGCTGGGTCGGTCAGCGGCGCGGCGAAAGCGCCGCCAGGGATCCGTTGGAAGCCGACGTCTTCCAAGGCGTGGGCGGCCCGGAGGTGCTCCTCGCCGTACGGGACGGCGATCAGCCCGTTGGCGCGGCTGGTGCTGAGGGTGATCTGCGTGGGAGGTGTGGGCGACATGTGGTCCTGGTGGTCAGCGCGCAGTCCGCGGCATGGGGACCGCGAGGGCGGGGCGATGAGCGGGCGGAGGTGTCCTTGGGGCAGCGGCGTGCCGGGGCCGCTCGCCCCTGCCGCCGTTTTCGATGTGCAGCTGTGCAGCAGCGGCGATTTGTTGCGTCCGGGCCGTGCTGCACTTCTCGGCCGCGATGACCCGCAACGCTTTGGGATCGCCTCGCAGGTGCGAGGTCTCCCCCCCCCGGGGTGGCCTCGCGGTAGAAGCCCGTGGACACACAGTCCAGAGCCTCGGTCAGGTGGCCCATCGCATCAGTGACGGCGGCCATCGCCTCGGCGAGCCGCATCAGAGTGTGACGCTCGGGAAGGTAGACCCTCTCGGAGGCGGCGAAGCGTTCCTGTGCGCGTTCACTGGCGTAGGCGAGGTGATGCGCGAGCAGGGCGATGGCGTCGGTGAGCGTCGCCGGGTCCACCTCCGCATGGGAGATGGGAAGGTGGGCGGCGACACCGTTAAGACGCTGGGCGAGGTAGTCCAACGTGGCCTGGGTGACGCCAGAGGTCGTCAGGACACCAGCTCCTGCCCGCGCGCGCGTGCGTGCCGCAGTGCGGCACGCAGTGCGCGGCCGTGCCGGAAGGCGAAGTCGCGCGAAGGACCCCGAAGATCCCGGTAGGCCACGCCGCCGGCGGTCATCTGGTGGGGATGCTGCCGGTAGAAATAGACGACGTGCGGCAGCAGTTCGCCTGCGGCGAGATTGGTCACGCCGTTGACCATCAAAAAGTCCTCCCCCGCGGGGAGTCCGCCGTGTCCGCCCGCGGCGATGACGAGGTCAGTCCGTGCCAGCAGCATGGTCTGGCCGAGCGGGATCTGGGCCTCCGGGCTGGCCCAGTAACCGGTCACGTCACCGGCCTGATGCAGGCCAGGGGGCGTCGGGCAGCGCCAGATCGTGGTGGAGCCGTCCGGGTGCAGGTCGGCACTCCAGCCCGCCACCCAGCCCAGACCGGTCTCGGTGATCCGCTGGTGCCGGACGGCGAGGCTGTCGTCTGGCACCAGATCGTCGTCGTCCATGTAACACACCAGGGGCGTGCGGACCATGCGCAGGCCCAGGTCGCGGGCGGCGGCTGCGCCCACCGGGCGGGGCAGTTCGACCACCCGGACCCGGGAATCGGCAGCGAAAGGCTCCGGCAGCAGCGCGCGGTCGGCCCCGTCAAGGACAAGGGCGGCCTCCCACGGCACGGTCTGCCGCATCAGACTGGCGTGCAGCTCGGCAAGGTAGCCCAGGCGTTCGGGCCGCAGCCGGGTGGCGATGACGACCGTGATGTCGGGACGGGAGTGCGAGGACAGGACATTCTCCAGAGACGAAAGGTGTGAGATCAACGGTGGGTGGCAGGCCGTGCAGCCGCTGAGGTCGCCTGGGCGGCGGCGGGCACCAGTGTGGTGCGCGGCAGCCGTGTGGCGGGCACCGGCTGGCCGGGCAACCACAGGTAGGGGTGGTCGCTGAACCGCGTGCGCGGATCGGTGTTCCAGTCGACGATCGGACCGCGGTCGGCCGCGTACAGACTGATGACCTCGATGCCGACGGGATGCAGGACATAACCCCAGGCCAGGTCGCCGGAGTTGCCCTCGGTGATGACCTGCCGTTCGGGCGGGGAGCCGTCCGAGGTGATGATGTCGTCCATCTCGCGGCTGGGCCATCTCTCCCTGCCGGTCAGCTGCTTGAGCAGCGACATCGGGGTGCCATCGAGGAGGTCGTTACCCAGTTCGTCCCAGGCGATGTTCACCTGGTCTATGAGGTGGATGCTCATGGCCTCGACATCGCGGGCGAAGCGGTGCTGGTAGGCGGCCAGGAGTAGCGGGAGGCGACCGCTGGGGTAGCCGTCGTGGTGGACGTATATGCCGGTGTAGCCGGTCTCGGAGGGGCGGGCGATGACAGAGCGCGTGGTCAAGTGGCCTCGTGCAAGGGCTGGTTACCGGCCGGAGGCCGGCCCGGTGGGAGGGGTGTGCGGGGGCGCCGGGGGAAGAGTGGACGCGGTGTTGGCCGGGCCGTTGGCCCGCGCCTTCGGTGCGGTCACGGTGTCGTAGACGGTGCGCAGGATGGCCAGGTCGGCTCGGTGCGCGAGGGCCAGCACGTCGAGGCTGCGGCTGGCTGCCGCCATCAGCATCTTGGGCGGGGACTGGGGCTCGGCTCCGCGGTGCTGGCCGCGCCACCGGGCCGCGGCCAGAAGGTAGTCGCTGACCGCCTGGAGCACGGGTTCGACAGCGTCCAGCAGGTGCTGGGTGACGGCGCTGACCTGCGCTGGTGTCTCGGCGGCGGCGAGCGCGTCGTGGTACGGGGTGAGGTCCGGGCTAGGCAGGGGCGTGTCCGGCAGCGGGTGCTCAGCCAGGAACGGCTCGGCATCTCGCTTCGCCCACCGCAGCAAATCGCGGTCGGTGGCGATGCCGTAGCGGGCGGCGGCGATCTGTTCGGCGTCGCGGCCGACGTTGTCGTACAGCTCGAAGTCGGGATCGGGCAAGACGATGTTCCAGGTGCGGTGGGGAGGGAGGCGTGCGCTATACGCGGGGCAGAGAGGCGGAGTTCACGGGCGGGCCGGAGGCGTCGGTGCGCGCGCAGGTGTAGGCCAGCAGCGTGGAGGGCGCGGCCTTCGCGGGGACGATGGCGGCGTCGTTGCAGACGAACGTGTACTGGATGGAGAGGCGGGGGACGTCGTGCAGCCAGGCTCGGTCGGTCTTGCCGGGATTGAGCTGCAGCCCGGAGCGGGCGACCGCGTCGGTCTGGGTGTGAGTGTGGGAGAAGAAGACCAGCGCACCACCGTCGGTGGTCTTGAGCGCGTACGCGTCGCGGTGGCGGTTGGTGGCGCCGGCGAACGTGCTGGTGCCCTGACTGCCGTACTTGGTGCCGGTCTTGTCGTGGATCTTAATTTGCTGACTGCTCGCCTTGCTCTTGGTGAAGATCTTCTTCCCGGAGTTCTGGCCGCCCGTGGCGAAGTTGTCCAGGATGCCGCTGCGCAGCAGGTCGGCCCCCGCCGCGACGTCCTTGTTGCCGTTGGCCGCGACGGCGGTGGCGTACCCGTCGGCGTCCAGGGCAACCTTGGGCAAGCCCTTGCCGTACAGGTCGGCGACGGAGACCATCTCCCACCGCTTGTGCTCCGGCTGTTCGGCGAAGACGGCGAGCCGGCTGGGGGCCTTGCCCTTGCTGCCCGAAAGCGCGGCGGCAAACCAGCGCGGCTGGCCGGGGGCGATCCGCGGGATGTACAGCGTGGCGTTCTGCGTGTCGTACGCCCACGGCTTGTACGGCTTGCGCTCGGCCTTGGTCAGGCCCTCGGTCTCTTTGTACTCCGAGACCGACATGGCATACAGCGGGCCGTCCTCGACGGTGTCGAGCAGATCGCGGTCGCGGACGGCGTTGGCCTTGTTGTTGACCCTCACGTACCGGTCGATCGCGGTGAGCGCCTGCTGCTTGGTCAGCGCGGGCGGCAACTCCCGCTGCTTGTCCGCGCTCGCGGAGGGAGCAGTGTTCTCGGCCTCGGGACTGTCGCCGCCGCTGTTGCAGGCAGTGGCGGCCAGGGCCACGCAGGTGGTGGCTATGACCAGGGGGAAGCAGTGGAGAAGGCGGCGGATGAGGTGCTCCTGAAGGAAAAGGGGGTGGTGGGTGATCCGCCTCTAGAGTCCGGGCAATCCCCGGTTTCGCTAACCGGGGATTGCCCGCTATGTTGCAGCCTTTTCCATGCGGACCCGCTGGGTGCGAGGCTGCCGAACGCTGGTCCATCGTGCGGCGTCTGCGCAGGTCAGCGAAGGGTTCTAGATGCGGTGGGCGGTCCGGGCAGCGTGACGGACGGCGGCCGGTTCCGTTCAGCGGACGGAGGAGCTGACGCACGTCGGATGCTGGACGCCGGGGCGATGAGCCGGTCGGCGTCCCGGTGCAGGTTGCTGGCCGCGCTGCTCAGATGCGCATGGGCGCTGGCGAGCCGGCTATCGAGGGTCGCGCGTGCGGTGGCGATGGCCCTGGCCCGCTCGGGGGTTCGCGGGTCGGCGCTGATCTCCTGGAGGTGACCGATCTGGGCGACGGCTTCGCCCAGCTTGGCCAGAGCCCAGCCGAGGGGATCGGCTGCACGCGTCATCAGGGCGACCTTGTGGCGGGCGAGGGAATCGGTCGCGCTGGGGTGCCGGTTCACCGCGCGACTGTGGAAGGCGGCCTCACTCGCGAGAGAGGTGAAAAGGCCCGCGAGGACGCGGACTTGGTTCTCGACCTCCTCGCAGATGCTGGCGAGCGAGTGCGTGGACTGCGGGGCCGGGAGATCGTCGGCGGCATGGTGGATGCGCTCGGCCAGTGAGTGCAGGTGCGCTGCCTGCCCCAGACCGGCGAGCGGACCGGGAGGCTCTGGCGTGTTCACCGGGTACGACCAGATGCGGGGACTACCGCCGTCGGTAGCCCGATGCTCGCGCCCGGCACCGTCGCTTTCGCGGCCTGGCGCGCGGGGGAACCGGGGGCCAGCGCGCGCATGCGGTCGACGGCGACGTGCAGGTCCTCACCGAGTCCTCGCACGGTGGCCGCGGCGTCCTCCAGGTCGTAGTGGAGGTCGAAGCCGTCGTCGTGATCGGACTCCTTGGCCTTCTCGGCCGCCGCCTCGAAGAACTCGGCGAGCCGCGCCAACAGGCCGTCGGTCGGTTCCAGTACCTGGTCGACGAGGGCCGCAGCACGCTCGTAGGACGTGGTGCCGTTGAGCTGGTCGGTGAGCGCGAGGACCTGACGGCCATAGACGTAGCGACCGTCGCGATCGGTGGGTGTGGCAAGGCCCGGAGCGGTGGGATCCGGGGTTGCGGCGGAAGGGGCGGACAGGCGGGATCTCCTGAGAGCAGGGCCGGGCAGCGAGACCCGGCGATGGGCTAAGGGCGGTGGGCGGCGGGTGTCGAGCCCTACTGCGCGGCGTGGGCATTCACCGCAGGGCGCGTAACGAGCGGCGGCGGGCCGTGACGGAGGTCGACGCCGATGCCGTGGACGGCGAGTTGCTGAGCCAGGGCCTGGATGCGCAGAGCGCCTGACCTAGCCGCGCCGTACGTGGCGGGCAGCAGGGAAGGCGCCCAGGTGCGGGTGCTACGGGAAGCCGCGGACGTTGAGCGTGGTGCGTGCCTCGGCGGGAGCTGTCACGTACGGCGGGCCGAAGGTGCCGTCGGCGTACGGGGCCAAGGTGAGGACCTGTTCGACCTCGAACGGCGCCGGCCGCAGCGGGGGCTCTGGCCGGACCTGCGGGTTGTGGCGCACGGCGACCAGGGCGCTTTGGTAGTGGGTAGGGCACGGCGGCTGACAGGGACGGCCGCCCTGACCGGGTCGTTGTCGACCTTGATGCCGTTGGGCTCGTCCACGCCGGCGACGTGGTGAGGCTTGGAGCCTTTGCCCGGGGCGAGGGGGGACCACGAGGAACTGGTCGGGATGCACGGGAGGGCCGATGGCGCACAGCTGTCGGAAGTGAAAGGCAGAGCTACCGGCCGGGTGTAACGCGGATGGGCGTAGCGCCAGCTGCCTCTGGGCGGACCGGGGCGATAGTTGGACGGCGTGCCGGGGATGGGGCGGCCTGGTCGGCTGTTGTCACCTGACGGTATGCGTGAATGAGGATCTTGAGGTGCTCAACGGCGTCGGCGCGGCGTGCGGCCAGGATGTCGATTTGAGTGGCGCTGTTCTGCAGGACGCCGAGTGAGTTGATCGATGACTTCCCGGTGGCGGCACGCGTCAGATTGGAGGCCGCGTACTGGGCGGCATCAGCGAACTGTTCGTGCAGGTCGTCGAGGTGGCGCGCGGCCATGAACACGAGCTGGGCGAGGACGCCAGCGGTGCCGTCTGGGGTGTGGAGCCGTTCGAGATACCGCGGTGAGGCGCCAAGCGCCTCACTCACCATCTGGGAGCCTACGGAGGGAGAGGGCGTAGCGCTGGAAGGCGTTTCCATCAGGGCGTGTGATCCGGGGAGTTGGGGGGAGATGGCGGACGCGCCTGTTTCGGCCGCTTCGGTAGGCCCTAGCGGTGGCGTGCGCTCGGCCGGGGTGGCGGGGTCGCCGGGCTCTGCTGTCGGGCCTGAGCCGGGAAGAGGCGGTAGAAGTCGAGGTGGGCGTCGAGTTCCTTGACCGCGTCGCGGAGAGATTCCGACGTGCGCCGCAGGTAGGCGCGCGCCGTGGCGTGGTCGATGACCATGCGATTGTCCCGGTGCTGCCGGTCGGTCGGGCCGGAGGGCCGGGGCAGGGAAAGGGCCTCCTCCGCGGTCTCCGCGAAATTCGGGACTGCATGGCTCGACATGGTGGCCGCCGTCGCGAGGTGGGCGAGGACTCTGCTGCCGACGTGGCTCGTGCTGTGGGTGCTTCTGGAGAATTGCACAGTCATTTGGACGACGTCCCGGGAAAGGGTCTGCACGTCCAAGGCATGCTGGAGCAGTTCGGTGTAGGACGGCGCGGCTGGTACACGGCCGGTGTCGTCCAGCAGCTGGTGCCTCTCGGCGGAGGCGACGAGTTTTGCCCTCAGGTCGTTGAGGGTGCCGATCATCTCAAGGGTGTCGTCGCGAGGTATCAGTTCGCGCTGGGCAACGGAATTCATGAGCCTCTGGACTTTCTAATGCATTCGGGCATCTGTATCGAAGAGTGACAATTCCTGTGGGTGAAGCAGGTGTTGGACGATGAAGGATCGTCCGGCGACCTTCCACAGGCCGCGTCCGCGGTTGAGGTGGGCGATGGCGTCGCTTTCTACGGAGGTGAGGCCCAAAAGCCCTGCGGCGGCGTGGAGTTGGTCGGTTTCCTGGCGGTAGATGATGCGGGTGGAGCAGTCGGCGAGCAGGCCCTCGGCGAGGGCTCGTCCGCGGGATCCGGCGTCGCCGGCGGTGAGCAGGTCGGACAGCCGGTGAATGACCATGAGGTTGGCGATGCCCAGGCCGCGGGACAGCTTCCACTGGCTCTGCATGCGCTGGAGGAGGCCGGGGTGGCGCATCAGGCGCCAGGCTTCGTCGTAGACGATCCAGCGCCGGCCGCCGCCCGGGTCGGAGAGTGCGGACTCCATCCAGGCGGAGGCGCAGGTCATGGCGAGGACGAGTGCGGTGTCGTCGCCGGAGCCGCCCAGTCGTGACAGGTCGATGGTGAGCATCGGGCTGTCGGGGTCGAAGTTCACCGTGGAGGGGGCGTCGAACATTCCGGCGAGGTCGCCGTGGACGAGGCGGCGCATGGCGTGGGCGAGGTCACGGGAGGCGTCGCCGAGGCGGCCGGACATCAGACCGCCCGCGGCGTCGAGATCGTCGGGGCTGTTGAGCATGGCGGCGATGTCGCCGAGCAGCGGGGTGCGTCCGGTGGCCGCGGCTCGGGTGACCACGGCGTCCAGGGCGACATCGAGGCCGGTGTGTTCCATCGGCAGCAGGTCCCGCCCGAGGACGGTGCGGGCCAGGGAGCCGAGCAGGAGCAGGCGTCGTTTGCGGATCTCGCTCGCCCAGTCCGTCTCGGAGACCGACGGGGGGGCGCGGGGCCGCGTCCAGGGGGTTGAGCTTGCCCGGCAGGCCGGGACCGAGTGCGATGGAGGTGCCGCCGAGGGCTGTGGCCACCGGGGTCCATTCCCCCTTGGGGTCGCACGGCACGTATACGCGGTACCCGAAGGCCACCGACCGCAGGGCGAAGGACTTCGCCAGGGCGCTCTTGCCCTGGCCGATCACGCCGGCCAACAGGACGTTGGGGTTCGTGAGGCCTTCGATCTTGCCGTACAAGGCGAATGGGTCGAACGTGAAGCTCGCTTCGGCGTGGACGTCGCGGCCGATGTAGATGCCCTCGGCGCCGAGGCCGCCTTCGGCGAGGAAGGGATAGCGCCCGCGACGGTCGCGGTGGTCATGCGGTGCGCGGGCAGTTTCAGTTTGCCGCCGCGGGCGGAGGCGGGCCGGGCGACCGCCGGGTGGAAGAGGGGGAGCGGCATCTCTGATCGGCCGGTTCGGCGCCGGCTGGGTGCAGAGTGGCTTCGGCGCGGGCCTTGGCGGCGGCCTCGGCGAGCTGGCGGCGGGCCGCTTTGCGGCTGGGCGCGGACGGTGCCGTGCGGGGTGAACAGCGGGGAGGCGGAGGCGCGGCGGGCGCGCCGGGCGGGCCGGTGGCTCATGACTAAGTGGCTTTCAGGTGACGGCGGTCGGGGCAGCGGGTGATCACGCGGCCGGTGACGTGGCGAACTGGTGGCGCCCGTAGCCGTGACCTTCCTCCGCCCCAAAGCCCTGGTAGGTGGCGTCGTAGACGGACCTGGTGCTGGTCTTGCAGTGGTAGCTGGCGGCGCATGCCGGGGTGGCCGCACCGCGCGAGGCGGTGCCGGCGGGGGCGGTGAGTGTGACGGCAGTGGAGGGGGAGCGCTTGAGTGTGCGCAATGCAAGGGCCTTTCCCTGGAGAAGAGTTACTGGGTGCAGGTGGTGGTGTGGCTGCGCACGGGGCGGTTGAGGTCGGTAGGGGTGGTGGTGCGGCGCACGAGGTGGCCGGCGGCGAGGTGGCGCTGGCAGATGGTCAGTACCGGCGGGCCTTCGGGGAGCCGCTCGGGGTGGCACCCCTCCTCGTCCGCAGAGGCCGCGTGAACGGCCGGCAGGAGGTGGAAGGCGTCATGGACGGCGGCGCCGGCTTGCCACAGCCGGGTTCCGGCCGTGGCCAGATGCCGTCCTGCCGCCGGGTGCGGGGGCCGTGTGGCCGTCTGCAGCTGGTCGAGCAAGCGGTGCAGGGCGACCAGATGTGCGTGCAGCACGTCCAGGTGCGTGCGGTCCGCCGAGGCCGGAGCGGTGGCCGCTTCCGGGGCAAGGGTCAGGGCACGGGTGTGGTGGCGGACTCCGGCGCTGGCGGCCCGGAGATAGGGGTGCGCGTCGCCGACGGGGGTGGCTGAGGTCAAAGGGGAGGATCCTTCCTGCCGGATCGGCAGGGCACAGGCCCCATGGGGCAGGGCCGCGGTGGGCTACAAGGCGGTGCGGGCCAGAGGCAGTGCGCCGAGGGTGAAGGCGTCGGGCTGCTGGTAGAAGAGGCGGCGCAGGTCGACCTGAGCGGTGACGGCGGCGGTCTCGATCTGCGCGCAGGCGGCATCGAGCAGGGCGTCGGTCTCGGCGGAGAGGGTGAGCAGGCCGGTCAGCGCGACATCCGCGTGGCCGGCGATGAGCTGGCGCTCGCGGGTTTTGACGTCGGCGTACTCGACGCTGTCGGCCTCGGAGTCGACCTGCCCGCGGCGCGAGCGCTCGGCGGCGTCGGAGATAATCGCGGCCTTCTTGCGCTGGACGTCGCGCAGCGCGGACTCGAGCCCCTGGGGCACATAGTTGAGGGAGAGGCTGCGCCGCACGCCGGCGGTAAACATCAGCCCGTGCACGGAACCCGGCGCGTTTCGGTGCGGGGCCAGTCCTCGACCCAGTAGGTGACGTGCCGGGCGGAGTCGGTGGCGACCCGGTCGTACTCCTCGACCTGGACGACGGGCCCGGCGGCGGCCGGGTCGGCCTCGGCCCGTCCGCTCTGGGACCACTGCTGCAGGCCGGAGAGTGCCCTGGGGTCGTAGGCGGTGCGGATGACGGCGGCGATCTCGCGGGCGGTCAGCCAGCCGGTCACCATCAGACCCGCGCTGCGGGCGGCGAGCGCGACGGCGCTGGTGGTCTGCTCCAGCACAGTGAAGGCGCCGGTAAAGCCGCCGCCGGCCTGGGAGATGAGGCGCTTGGCGGCCTTGAGGTCCAGGGAGATGGCCAGGTACGCCTCGTGCGGGGCGGCGGCGGGCCCGGCAGAGGCGACCAGCTCGGAGTACACCTGCCCGGCGACCGGGGTCTCGGGCCGCCCCTGCTGGGTCCAGTGGCGCACCAGAGTGTCGCCGCTGTCGGGCACGGTGCGCTCCAAGACCTGTACGGAGGCGACGTGCCCGGTCCGCGCGATGCCCGCCAAGGCCCTGCCCCAGCCGGACACGTTGTGGTTCTGCGTGGCGGGGTCGAGCAGAGCGAAGGCGCGGGAGGAGACGCGGGCGACGGCGGTCAGTGTCTGGCCGTGCGGGTCGTGCACGGCGGCGGCCTGGTTGGCGGAGTCGCCGGGGGTGACGACGCGCAGGGAGGCGGCGGTACCGGGCAGATGGAGGGTGCCGTCCTGGCGGGGGCGGGTGACCGGCCGGGCCAGCCACAGCGTCTGCCCGCCGCGGCGGCGCCGGGCGAAGCGTATGACGATCGGCGCCCAGTCGATCAGCGACTTTCCGTTGCGGCGGATGACGACCAGGGCGGCGACACCGGCCCACAGCGGGGCGAGCACGATCGCACCGAGCAGCCCGGTGCTGACGACGGTGACCAGCAGCAATGCCAGTGCCGAGGAGACGAGGACCAGTTGGGGAAGGGTGAGGCCGAGCAGGATGCCGCGCTTCGACCTGTGCGGGAATTTGACCGTGAGGGGGGTGATCGTGAGTTCAGACAAGGGCCGTTCCGGTGGTGCGCGGGCGGGGCCGAGCGGCACACACGGCGTGGTGCGTGCCGCTCGGCGTGGGGGACGGGGTCAGATGCCGGTGGGCGGGGGAGGCGGAGGGGGCGCTCCGGCGCCGCTGGCGCCGTCCGTGGAGGCCGAGTTCGGTGCCGGGGGAGCGCCCTGCGGCGGAGGCGTTGCACCACCGGGCGGGTTGGACATGAACCCGCCGCCGGAGGGGGACTGTGCACCCGAACCGGGGCCGCCCTGGCCGGGGGTGACGCCGAACTGACCACTGGTGTCTTCGGTGGGCGCGTGCGCGGAGGCTGAACGGCCTTCTCCAGCCCGTCCTCCATGCCCTGGCCGCCGGAGGAACCACTGGGGCTGCCGGATTCCTTGCCGCTGCCCTCCGTGGGGTTGGCGGCGATATCGCCGGGGAAGCCTGCGCCGGGCACCGAGTCGGGCCCTTGCGGTGCGGTGCCGCTCCTGCCGCCGCGACCGGTTCCGGCAGAGGCTGCCATGGCGGCGGCCTTGCGGCCCGCGCGCTCGGTGTGCTGCCGGGCCATCTGGGCGCCGGCTCCACCAGCCCGGTGAATCGATTCGCCGTCCGTGCCTTCTGCGGCCCAGTGAACGAACTTGAAGGTCGCGTACGGGCAGAGCAGCACCAGGACCATGATCACGATTCCGGACATGACGTCCGCGAGGGCGCCGAGGTCGTCCTTGGCCTCGGTCTTGCCCATCGCGGCGACGCCGAGCACGAAGATCACGGTCATCAACAACTTCGAGACCACGAGGGTGGCGGTGGCTTCGATCCAGCCGCGTCGCCAGCGGCGGGCGGCTTCCCAGCCGCCGCCGGCTCCGGCGAACACGGCCAGGGTGACCATGACCAGGATGCCGACCTTGCGGACCATCATCACGCACCAGTACAGAACCGCTCCGATGGCAGCTCCGATGGCGGCGAAGACGGCGACGAGCCAGCCCATCCCGGCCAGGCCGGGAATCTGGTTCACCTTGACCATGCGCCGCACTGCGGATTCGATCGACAGGTGTGCTGCCTTGAACAGGCCGTCGGACAACGCGTCGACCACTTCGATCGCGACGGTGGTCAACGCAATGGCGCTGAAGGCGAAGAGCACGCCGGAAGCGGTGCCGGTGAATGCCTGGGTCAACGCTTGGCCGTCGCGTTTCATCGCGGCCCGGATGAGTTGGGCGCAGAAGGTGGCGACCAGGATGATCAAACCGATCGGCAAGATCATTTCGTAGTTGTCGCGGAACCAGCCCGCGTTCAGGTCAACCTTGGTCGTCTTGTTCACGGCCTTGGCGGCCAGATCGGCCGAGGCGGCGGCGAGTTCACCGGCCGACTTGGCCATCCAGTCGCCGATGACTTTGCCCGGGTCACTGGCGAAGTCGACCGCGCCTTTGGCGGCGCCGCCGATGGAGCACAGCTTGTCGGCCAGGGGGTAGTCACAAAAACCCACGGGGTGTTGGGCTCCTTTCTGCTCTTAGGCGTGGGTCACTGCGTGACGGTGGGGGCGATGGCGGACAGCGCGCAGTCGTGGCTGGGTCGGCACTGGACGGCCAGGGTCACGGCGCGTTCCTCGGCTCCGCTGCCGCCCTTCTTCCAGGCCAGGGTCTGTTTGCCGTTGACGGTGACGACGTAGATGTATGCCTTGGTGATCGCGGAGGGGTCCTCGGCCAGGGCTGTTTTGAAGGCGGAGGGGAAGTGGCCTTCGGTGACCGTCGCGGTGGCGTGCTGGTCGTTGTCGGCCATGCGGGACCACAGAGTCGGATCCGGTACCTGGGCGGCTACGGAGTTCCAGTCGGCGTACTTGGTCTCCTTCGACATCCACGCGCTCATGCCGGCGAGCTGCTGGTGACGGCTGGTGTCGCGGGTGTCGTAGGACCACAGCATCCGGGCCGCGGCCTTGGCGTAGGCGACCGGATCGGCGATCTGCGGTGGCCGGGGAACGGACCCCGCCTCCTTTCCGCCCGGCTTCGGGGCGGCTTCGGAAGGAGCGGCGCTGCCCGCGGTGGACGGCGGGCCGGACTCGCTGTGGTGGCCGTCCTTGCCGCGTCCGGTGAAGAACGCGACGGTGGCGGCGAGAGCGAGCAGGGCGGCGATGGCCACCGTGAGGGTGGCGATGCGGCGGTTGGACGAGGCCGACCAGCCGGTGCCGTAGGAGGACAGAGAGAAGGAGGGGAATCGTTTCATCACTGGACCTGCGACCCCAGAGCGCTGAAGAACGCCACGATGCCGTTGGCGGCGCCGAGGCCGAGGGCTGCGCCGGCGGCGACGGTTGCGCCCTTCTTGCCGTTGGCTTCGGCCTGGTGGCCGCCGGTGTGGTGACCCCAGGCCCACACGGCGAGGGAGACGGCCAGGGCCCCGACGACAGCGACGATGCCGAAGAGGTTGATCGAGTTGACGACGTTCTTCAGGACGGAGAGGCCGGGCAGGCCGCCGCCCTTGGGGGAGATACCTGGGTCGTAGGCGAGCTGGATGGCACGGTCAGCGAGAGGTATGGGCATGCGTGTGGCGGACTCCTTGCGTGCGCAGGCCGATGGCGGCCCGGCGAAAGGGGGGAAGGGAGAAAAGAAGGAGGGAGCGGCGCGATGACGCCGAGAGGGGCCGGCCCGGCCGGCCATGGGGCGGGACCTGGGCAGGGGCGGCGTCAGAGGACGCGGCGGGCGGCGAGAATCGCCCAGTCCTTCAGTGGAGTGATGCGCACCGGTTTGCCGGTCCTGGGCGCCTCGATCACGAGCCCCGAGCCCATGAACATGCCGACGTGTTCCGGGCGTTGGGCCGTGCCCCGGCTGAAGATCAGGTCGCCGGGCCGCAGCTTGCTGGGCGAGACGGCCTTGCCTTCGTTGACCTGGGTGTACGTGGTACGGGTGAGCTTGACGCCGGCCTTGGCGTACGCCTGCTGCATCAGACTGCTGCAGTCGCAGCGGCCCATCGGGTCAGGGCCGTGCGCGGCGGTGCAGCTGCCGCCCCACTGGTACATCGTGCCGAGCTGGTGCATCGCCCAGTCGATGGCTTTGCGGGCCTTGGGGTCGGCGTTCTTCGGGATCGCGTAGCCCTTGGGCACGCTGCCCTCGGGGATACGCCCGTAGGAGGAGCCGTCCTCGGCCGGGCCGCAGCCAGCGGCCGGGCTGTCGCCGTCCTTGGAGTCACCGCCGGAGGGCTCGTCCGAGCCAGTGCTGGGGAACGTGGCAGCGATGGCCTTCTGCAGGGCGGTGGCCAGCGGTTCCCACTGTGCGTACGCATCGGGCAGGCCCGACTTCTGCACGGCCTGGGCAGCTTGGGTGACGGTCATCTGCTGCCAGCCCTTGACCTTGAGCAGGGCTTTGTAGAACCTCTCGCTCGCGTACACCGGGTCGTGGATCTGCTGAGCGGTGCCCCAGCCCTGACTGGGGCGCTGCTGGAACAGTCCCAGGCTGTCGCGGTCTCCGTAGTTGAGGTTGCGCAGGCGTGATTCCTGCATGGCGGTGGCGAGCGCGACGATCTGGCCGCGTTTGGGCACGTCGAGCGAGATGCCGGTGGCCACGATGGTCTGGGCGTTGGGGACCTGCTCGGCGGGCATGGACAGGCCCTCGACCTTCACGTCTTTGCCGAACGCTCCGTTGAGGATCTTCGTCACCTGCTTGGTGACGGTGTCCGTGTCGACGTCGTGCAGGCAGCCGCTGAACCCGCTGGTGGTTTCGGCGGCTTCGCTGGAGGCGGCGGCCATCATCATGGCCGTGCCCGCGAGCAGCAAGGGGGAGAGGAAGACGACGCCGATGCCGGCGGCTATCGCCTTCAATCCGGCGCGCCTCCCAGTGGCGGGGTTTCAGGCAGGGGTGGGTAGGGAGTTGTCACAAGGGCGTCCTTGAAGGTGGAGTCCTGGCCGCGCGGGGCGTGGGCGGGGGGCCGCGGCAGCCGGTGGCGGGTGAATCGGGCCCCGACGCACACGGCGGATGCACCTTGATGTGCGTGGGCTGGTCGGGGCCAGGCGGGTTCGGGCAGGGGAATATCTCGGTGAGGGCAGAGGAGGGGGAGTTGGCCAACGGCGGTGTCCGCCGGGCAGCTCCAAAACAATAAGCCCAGATCCCCGGTCCCCGAAATCAGACGATCAAGGCTTGATTGCACGGACTATGGCGGCGACACCGCTCCACCGGGGATCGTGCCCTACAGTTTTGGCTCCTCCCTCGCACCCTGCATTGCGGGCCGTGGCATCGTCATGCCTGCCGTAGTTCTGCCGGGTTCTGTGCGCGAGCCGGAGCGAATGACCCCATCCTCACCCGAACCGAATTGTGGTATCCCTTTGCCTTTTTCCCTGCATCAGGGCGACGCGCTGAGCGTGCTTGCGACGCTGCCGGACGGCTGTGTCGACTCCGTCATCACCGACCCGCCCTACAACTCCGGCGGCCGGACGGCGAAGGAGCGCACCAGCCGCAGCGCGAAGCAGAAGTACACCTCCGCCGACGCCCAGCACCAGCTCCCGGACTTCACCGGGGAGAACATGGATCAGCGCAGCTACGGCTTCTGGCTCACGCAGATCATGACCGAGGCGCACCGGCTGACCAAGCCCGGCGGCACCGCGCTGTTGTTCACCGACTGGCGGCAGATGCCGACGACGACGGATGCGCTGCAGGCGGCCGGCTGGCTGTGGCGCGGCGTGCTGGCCTGGCACAAGCCCCAGGCCAGGCCCCAGAAGGGCCGCTTCACCCAGAACTGCGAGTTCATCATCTGGGGCTCGAAGGGCGCCATCGACGGCTCCCGGAACCCGGTCTACCTGCCCGGCCTCTACTCCGCCTCGCAGCCCTCGGGCAAGAACCGCCAGCACATCACGCAGAAGCCGGTGGAGGTGATGCGGGAGCTGGTCAAGATCTGCCCCGAGCAGGGCACCGTCCTGGACTTCACCGCCGGATCCGGGTCCACCGGGGTAGCCGCCATGCTGGAAGGCCGCTCGTTCATCGGGGTGGAGAAGACCCGCGAGTACGCCGAGGTGGCAGCCGACCGGTTGACCGAGACGGTGCAGCAGATCTCGTCCCAGGATGACTTCGTTCTGTCTGCCTAGGCGCGTCCCTCTGCTCGGCACGGAGTGAAAGCGGGCTCCTGGCCCGTCATTCCCCGTGCCGGGTGATGCGTTATAGCACCGGATCGCCGGTTAGCGAAACCGGGGATTCTCTGGATCGTGGAACCGTCATTCACGCCCACCGGCCGCGGCTTCAAGGAGGCCCCTTTCGTGCCTGAATCCATAGACCTCCCCGACGACGGGGAAATGGAACCTGTCCGGCTGCCGGATTCGAAGCTGGAGAGCGTCGAGGCCAGCGTCCGCAAACTCATGGAGCAGCAGGCCGAGCAGGCCCGGCAGCTCGACAGCCTTGCCGCACCTCCGGACCCCTCGCCCTTCGCGCCGTTCGGCATGCCCGGCCTTCCGGGGATGCCCGCAGCGCCGATCCAGGCACCGCCCGAACCGCGCCCGATCCTGGAACTGGAGGGCGAGGAGTACGAGGACGAACTCGACGCACTGACGGACTGGGTCGACGGCTTCCTCATAGACACCTATGGCGCCGAGGTCACCACCGCGGCCCCGTGGTGCAGAAAGTGGCAGGAGCACGACGACGTCGTCGCCTGGCTCCACGCCTTGTGGATGGCCTACCAGCAGCACAAAGATCCCGAAGCCGGACCGTCCGGGATGTTCGTGTGGCACCGCGACTTCCTCACGCACTGCCTGGCCCATGTGCGCGCCCCCGGCGGACCGCTCTCGGCCTGCCAGACCGACCCCGACCGCGACGCGCACCGCCTGCTGCCCGGCCCGGCCTCCTCCATCCGCTCCGCACGCTCGGCCTCGGCGGACCAGCCGGAGGCCGGCGAGCCGGACCAGAGCGCATGAGCGGGGCCGAGCACCGGCCCGCCTTCGGCCTCTCCTTCGACCCGCGCGCCCTGACCGACCTCCTTGAGGCACCCGGCGACATCCGGGATCTGGCCCTCGCCCAGCTCCAGGACGTCGTCAACGCCCAGCAGTTCGGCTCCAGACTGCTCGGCGAACTGGCCGACTACCGCAAGCTGTACGTCGATCACCGCAAAGCCTGGCGTGTCGTCTACGCCCAGCGCCCGGCCCCACCAGGGTCAGCACACCGCGCCGAGATCCACGTGGTGGCCGTGCGCCCGCGCGACCGCCACGAGGTCTACAGCGTCGCCCGCAAACGCCTGGGGATCACCCGCCGACCAGTGAGCGCGCTCGCCCATGCCGCCCGCTCCCGCTCCCCACAACTGGAGGCGCACCGCGAAGTCCCCAAGCCGAGTCCGCCGCCGTACGCGGTGCCAGGTCTTCCCCGCCCCGCTCTGTCCCCGACCCCGAAGGACCGCACTCTTTGACGACCCACGCCCCCTCCCGCCTCCACGACCTCACGGCCGTCCTCTACCCGCGCAGCTCCCTGATGGCCGTGCTGCCTGACCGCTCCTGTTGAGCCACCCGTTCCTCACCGCCTCTCGCCGCGTGAGGACCGCGGACCTCGCGCTGGCCTGCACCGGTCCCGTCAGCCGGGAAACGGGCGTCTTCGCCGTGGGACTCCAGG
Source organism: Streptomyces huasconensis (assembly GCA_004010275.1). Lineage (GTDB taxonomy): Bacteria > Actinomycetota > Actinomycetes > Streptomycetales > Streptomycetaceae > Streptomyces > Streptomyces huasconensis. Next base: position 74,274 of record RBWT01000002.1, on the reverse strand, counting down.
CCGCCGATGCCCACCAGTGCCGCGGCATCGGCACCGCGCTGGCCCGGCACGCAGCCCAGTACGCCCAGGACCGCGGCACCCCCACCCTGAGCACCCACACCGAGACGTCGAACCAGCCGATGCTCCGTCTCCTTCGCCGCCTCGGCAACGTCCGCGAGGTGCGACACGAAGTGCACCTCGACGTGCGCCTGCCCCTCGGCGCAAGCGGCTTCGTACACCGGCCCTCGTGACACCCCCAGGAATCTTCCCCATGCCCCGCAACGCACCGGTGAAGAAGGCTCTTACCCAGCTGGATCACCGCATCGAAGCGGCCGTGGGCCACAGCATCGGCAGGCTGTGGCAGTACCGCGACCGCGACCTGCTCGACGAACAGCACGCGCAGCTGGTCGACGCCCACCGGGCCCTCGTCCAGGCCGAGACCAGCGTGACCTTCTACCGGACCCAGCTCAACAGCCTTTCCTCCGGCCAATACCCGGTCGACGAGGCTTGGTTCGAGCGTATCGACCGGACCCTCGACCTGCTGCAGGACGCGGCCCGCACCCGGGACCAGCGCCAGGACCAGGCCGTGGCCGCGCTCACGCCCGTCGAAGCCGCCGCCCGGGACAGCACTGCGCGCGACGTGCCGAACCTTCCGGCGCCCGACATCGCGGCACTGCTCGCCATCGCCCAGGGCGCCAACCTCCACCAGAACCTTCTGACGCAGCAGCTGTACGTCGTCACCACCTCCGGCACCCGCATGCGCTACAGCCAGCTGCAACGCCTCGAAGAGGACCGCCTGGTAGTGCGCGATACCTCTCGCCCGGTCACGGCGGGTCAGCCCGTCACGCTGACCGACACCGGCCGTGCGGCCCTGACCGCCCCGCGCTCGCCCAAGGCGCCCGGAACGGCTCCCGCGCCTCGGCCCGGAACCTGGCCCACGGCTGCACCAGCCCGCCGCTGAACCCTGCATCCCGTGTTCGCCTCGCTCCGAAAGCCCTATGCCCTCCCCTGACTTCCGCCTCGACGGCTACGAGCGCCGTCAACGACCGTGTCGCCGAGCAGTTCTGGCAGCACATCGATATCGAATCCACTGAACTCTCCGTCCTCGCCGTGCACCACACCGACGATCAACGGCACAGCTACTACGTTCTGCACAACGGTGCGGTGACCTGGGGCATCCCCGGCGAGCCACAGTTGGTGGCCCTCCACCTGCAGCGGGACGTGGAAGCTCGTACGTTCCGCTTCCAGCACGAGAGGCTGCCCCTGCTGCCTCTGGCGCAGAACTGGTTGATCGCCCGCGGCTGCCCCAAGGAGGCCGTCGGCCTTTCCCCCGGCATCGGAACCGATGCCGCCGACGAGGCGACCAAGGCCCTGGAGGACCGCTTCACTGCCGACGGTGACCACTTCGCCCTCGTCACCAACTACACCTCGGATGACCCGGACCGTATGCAGATCACGGTGCTGCTGGCCGCCATCGACGAAAAGGCGCCGCTGCGCTTCCGGGTACTGCTGGAGGAGGTCGATACCGAGCAGTGGACGCACACCCTGCGCGAAGGCGGCTTCTCGACATACGAGCAGGCCACCGCCTGGTGGCACGCCCACTGGTCGGGCGAGGACGTTCCCCTGCCGACCACCGCACCGGCGACCCTGTACACCGCCGGGCCTGCCACGCCCGCCCTCCCGGCGCCGCGAACCGGCCCAACTCGCTGACCGCAGCAGCCGATGCGCCCCGTCACAGAATCGGTCCCGACGTGAATCCATGAGGGCACGGTGCCCGGCGGAGCGCGAAACATAGCAGCGCATCCCCGGTTAGCGAAACCGGCGATTCTCCGGACTCTTGAACCACTGCCCGCCCGGCGTCAGCCCGGCTGAGTTTCCGGGTCCCCCCTTGCTCCTCTGGAGGTTAGTTCCTCATGCACTCACCCCGAATAGCCGTTGCCGTTGCTATCTCGCTCTCCCTCCCGCTCGTCGCCGTCACGTACGCGAGCGCCGCCTGCTCCCATCAGCGCGCTGGTCAGCGGCGAGTGTGACGGCCACCCGTGAAGGGCCGGCACGCAGGCCGTGACGATCCGCTCCAAAGGCAACGGCAAAGGCCACCGTCATCGATGTGCCCTATGACAGCCAAGAGTTCACGGTCCGCCCGACCAGTCGCACTTGGCGCTACATCACCGACAAGAACACCGGGTGCAAATAGCTGGGTTTCCGGAACACAGGCCGATCGCGAGGTTTGCACGCGTCCGCATTCGGCCGTGCACCCCGGCGAGTTCTCCGGATCCCGGCCTCTTCTCGCGGCCTTCGCCCCCGACCGGCGCAGCACGCGTTCTTGTCTCGCCCACGCATTTACAAGGAAAGGAGCCACGTCGTGTCCGACGACGCCGACGACGTGATGGGCGTCATCACCCAGCAGATCGAGGCACGCTTCCAGATGCCGCTGGCCGACCTGCGACGGGCGGTGGCCGCGGCCCCACATGCATCAAACGACGCCACCGTCGTCGTGAAGTGGTACGGCATGCTCGCCGAGGCGCAAGAGGGACTAGAGAAGGCCGAAGACGCCCTCGTCGCAGCCCTCGACCGCGCTCCCGGTCACGTGCTGGACGACCCGGTCATGGAATTGGCCCACCAGGTCAACGCCGCCGTGGCGGTCCGCGACGGGCGGGCGATGGTCATACGTCACTACACCGACCCGAACTCTGTGGGACGCCGAGGTCCGGGAGCCTGGCGGGGAGCTGACGCAGCCGTCCGCCCCAGTCCGGCCCTTCAGACCGCACCGATACCGAGTGCCGCGCCCATTCCATCTGTGCCGGTACGAGGAGCGGCTCGGTGAGCGTCGCACTCAAGCCGACTGGCCAGGACGAGGCCCTGACCCAGTTCTTCGGTGCCTCGCTGAGCGAGCTGTACGCGCAGGCCGCGGGCCCCGAGGCATCCGCCGCCCTGCTGCGCGCCCTGGAGCTGCGCTCCTGGCTGGCGGTGGCCGAGGAACAAGTCGCCCGGCTCCGCGACCGCATCCATGACGCCACCACCGCCGACCGCGGCATGGGTGAACTGCCCGCCGAAGACTCACGGTTTGACGCGCAGTGGATGGAGGCGGCCCTGTCCGCGCGCGACGGATACGCCACGGCGCTCGACGAGCTGCTGCGCACCATGCCGCCGCCCGGAACCAGCACCGAGCGGCCGGTGCAGCTCACCGGGTCCAAGCTCACCACCACGCTCCCGCCTGCCCCGGCACCCGCCCGTGCCGGGGCGGCGCGGGAGCGCCGACCGTGAAGGCTCCCGATTGCCCCACTCCACGTCCGAGACCATCGCCGCACGCATCGAGAACCTGTACGGCCAGCCGATAGCCGCCCTCGAAGCCCACGCCGAGACCCACCCGACCGGCACCATGCTCGCCGCCCTGACAAGCAGCCACAGTGATCTGCAGCTCGCCGAGCGCAACATCACCTTCCAGCTCCAGCGGCTGCGTGAACTGCTGCACCCGGAACGGGAGATCGGCAAGTTCGAAGCCGGTCACCTGCTCGACTGCGCCCGCCGGATCGCCGAATCCGTCGCCACCCGGGACGCCCACGCCAAGACCGTCAGCGCCGTTCTGGCCAGCCTGCACCGCACCCCCGCGCCTTCCACGGCAGCGGGCACCCCCGCGCCTTCGACGGCAGCGGATCTCACCGTCTCCGGCGCCGCCGAGGCCCATGGAGCCCGCTGCCACCCACACCCGCTGATTCACCCGCCTCGCCCTAGGAGTTACCCCCTTGGTCACCACCGGTCTGCCCCGCTCCACCCAGGCCGACGTGCAACGCGTCGCCGAGTCACTGGAGATGGTCACCCCACTGTGGAGCGTGTGGATCCTGATGACGCTGTCCGCGCAGCCCTTGCGGTACGCGGAGATCAAGCCGCGCCTGTCCTGGCTCAACGACGGCACGCTCCACCCCAAGCTGCGCAAGCTCACCGACGCCGGACTGGTCGAGCGCACCGAGGTTGCCCAGGGGCATGTGACCTATGGCCTGACCGGTCGTGGCACCGACCTCATGCCTGTCCTGAACGTGATCGCCGCGTGGGGCGAGGCGCACCTGGAAAAGCCCCTGGTGAAGAACAAGGACACCGGCCAGCTGGAGCCGCTCACCCAGGTCGCGCCCGCGCAGAACATCGAAGACACCCTCGCACTGATCGGCCCCCGTCACGCCACCGCGATCCTATGGGTGCTCAGGGCCCGCGGCGCCACTAGCGCCAAGGCGCTCGCCGCTGCGGCGATGCCCGGTTACCGGCTCAGCAACATCTACCCCCAGATGGACCGCCTGGTCGAGGACGGACTCGTCCGCAAGGACGGCCGCGCCTACGAACTGACCTCCAACGGGCATGCGCTTGCCCCCGTCTACCGAGCCCTTGCTGCCTGGGCCGCCGGACGCCCGCAGGCCGCCACCCACCCCGTGTGGGGCCAGGCCCCGGCATCGACGCAGGCCCAGTCCGGGCCGTGGCTGACCACCCAGCCCCGCGTGCCGGCACCCGCCACCCCCGCACCCGCCACGGCCACCCCGGCCCTGACCACTCAGCCGCCGTCCACCTCGGCTTCAGCCACGCGGCACATGGCCTGGAAGCCCGGCGACCTCTTCTCGCACCAGATACCGGTGCGTCCCCTCGCCGTCCCCCAGACAGGGGGCCACCGCCGATGACCAGATACCCCACCGATGACCTCGACCAGCGCCAGGCCATCCGCGCGCTGTCCCTGCCGGCCCTGATCCGCCTCGTCAGCGAGATCGCCGACAACGGCCCCATCAACCGCCGCCGCGGCAGCCTGCAGGCCGCCTTCGGCAACCTGACCGCCAACCAACTCGGCCACGCCATCGACCGGGCCCGCGACTTGGGCCTCGTTCACGGCGACGAGCACGAACGAGTCCGCTACCGGCTCACCGACAGCGGCGAGGACCTCGCCGACGTCTACGACACGGCCGCACGCTGGGCCCGCACCCACCAGTTCCCCACCGCCACCGGTGACTTCGTCACCCGAGTTCAGCACACCCTCACCCTGCTCGGCCAGGGCCCGGCCCTGGCTCGCGGTGTCGCCCGGCCCGGCACCTCCGGAGGACTGCTGCTGCCCGGCGGAGCGATCCTCAGCCCGCAGGCCATCTCGGCCCTCGACCGCCCGCAGGCCGCCCTGACCGCCTGGCTCCGGGCAAACATGAGCCTCCAGCACGACATGGCCCTCCGCACCGCCCTCACGGCGGACGAGATGGAGCGCGCTGCGTGAGATCCAGTGTCGGACCCCGGCATGCCCGCCGACCGGTCCCCACCCTGCTGCGCGGCATCTACCTGCCCCGCAGCATGGACGCCGGCGCCTTCGCGATGACGACGTACGGCATCCCGCTGCTGGTGCTCGCCACCACCCACTCCGCAGCCCTGACCGGCGTGGCGTTCGCACTGGAGTGGGTGCCGCGCCTGGGCGCGTTCGCCGTCGCCGGAGCGATGGTCGACCGCCACGGCACCACCCGCGTTCTGCGACTGGCCTCGGCACTGCGAGCCACCGTCGTCGTGGCCGCCGCCCTCGCCCTGCCGCAGATGGACGCCGGACTGCCCACCACGGTCACGGTCATGCTGCTCGCCGCGCTGACCGGCGTACTCACCGAGTTCTCCTACATCGCCGCGGAGACGGCGGGCGCATCGCCAGCCGCGAGGCAGGCGAGCGCGCCCACCGCGTGCAGTCGGTGCTGCTGGGCATCGACCAGGTCGTCACCCCGGCCGGACCCGCCCTCGCCGGCCTCCTGCTGGAGTGCACCGGTGCGCCCGGGATGCTGACCACGATCGCCGCCTTCTCGCTCCTGGCGTGCGCGCTCGCCCCCCGCCAGTACGCCGTCAAAACCGAGTTGCCGCAGCCCGTCCTTGCGGGGCTGCGCACCGGATGGACGACCTTGCGCTCGCTGCCCGCGCTCGGCTGGCTGGTCTGCGGACTGACCCTGTCCAACCTCGCCATCGGCCTGCTCCAGGCCGCGGCACCCGTGATTGTGGTCCAGCAGTTCGGACACTCCAGCGCGGGCGTGGGCCTGATCTGGTCGGTGGCCGCCGTCGCCTCCCTGATCACCGTCGCGGTGTGCCGCCGCGCGATCGACCGCTTCGGCCTGTGGCCCGTCGGCGCGCTCTCCGCCACCGTCGCGGCAAGCGCGTGCCTGGCCGTCTCCCTCACCCACACCTACACCGCGTACCTCGTGCTGATCGCGGTGCTCATGGCCGGAGAGGGCGGCATGACGGTGGTTCTACGCACTCTGCGCTCCCACCTCATCCCGCAGCAGGTGTTCGGCGCCACTCTCTCGCTGACGATCCTGCTGCTCCTGCTGCCCTTCCCGCTGGCGGGCCTCCTGGTCGCCACGGTGCCGCCCACACTGCTCGGCCACGTGATCACCATCTGTGCCGCCGTGCAGGCCCTCGGCCTGTGCCTGGCCTTCCTGCGCCTGCGCACTCTCCCGGCACTTCACGCCCGGCTCGCCTGACCCACCCTGCCCTGCCGCCTTTCGCGCCCTGGAGATCCGCCCGATGCCCATGCCCATGCCCGCTGCCACTCAGGCCGACATACCGGTCGCCCGGCCCTCCTCCCGCGCGGGATCGCGGCCCACCATCACCGACCAGTTCCTCGCCTTCGACGCAGCCCACCCCTACGTCTACCGGGCCCTGGAGAAGCTGACGGACGAACGGCTCGCCGCCGGGGCCACCCGCATCGGACTCAAGGACCTGTTCGAGGACTTGCGCTGGCGACTCCCGCAGGGACTGCGCGGGATCAACAACAACTACAGCGCGCTGTACGCGCGGAAGTTGATCGCGGACCACCCCGAGTGGGCCTCCGTCTTCGAAAACTGCGTCGCCGACGTACTCCCTAAACCGTCACCGCCGCGTTCGAACTACGCATTATCTGCTTGATCTTGGAGAGTCCTTGCCCGTCATCCTTGTCATATCGACCGCCGGTCCGGAGGCCGAGGCGTACCGCGGCTACTGCCTCGAAGCCGTCGCCGCCCGGTACGACGTCGTCCTGATCACCCCCGCCGCCCCCACCTGGGAGCGGGAGTTCATCACCGACTTCGAGATCGCCGATCCCGACGACTCCCAGGCGCTGGCCGCCGCCGGCCAGGCCCTCGCCGAGCGGCACGAACTGACCGGCGTGGCAACGTGGGCCGAGTGGTATCTCGTTCAGACCGCCCGCCCGCCTGGCGCGGCGCCTGGGCCTGCCGACGAACAGCCCACAGGTCATGGAAGCCGCCCGCAACAAGGCGACCGCCCGCACCCTGTACGCCCGCCACGGCGTGCCCTCGGCCGCGTCAATGACCGCCCGCTCCCTGCTTGAGGCAGCGCTCGCCGCCGAGACAATCGGCTACCCCGTCGTACTCAAGCCAGCTGCCCGCGCAGGCAGCATCGGCGTCATCCGCATCAACCGCGCCGAAGAACTGCCCGGCGGCTTCCAGTTCGCCACCGCCGGGGCCCGCGACGGCATCGAGAGCACCAAGGTACTGGTGGAGGAGTACCTCGACGGCCCCGAGATCTCCGTCGAGTGCGTCACCCACCGCAGTCGCACCACCGCGCTAGCCGTCACCCGCAAGACCCTCGGCGCCCCGCCGTTCTTCGAGGAGATCGCCCACAGCATCGATGCCGCCGACCCGCTGCTCGATCAGGTCGCGCCCGTCGCCACCGCGGCCATCAAGGCGCCTGGCATCACCGACGGCGTGAGCCACGTCGAGATGCGCCTCGTGAACGGCCGCCCCCGCCTGATCGAGGTCAACGCACGTATCGGCGGCGACATGATCGGCCACCTCGTCCAGCTCACCACCGGCGTGGACCTGGCCCGCGCCGCCGCCGACACCGCCTACGGCCAGATCCCCGACCTCACCCGCACCCGCCACCGCGCCGCCGCGATCCGGCTGCTGTACCCGAACGCCTCCGGCACGCTGACCCACTGCCACTTCGACGACAGCTTCGCCGCTCGCACACCGTGGCTGGAGCAGGTCACCTTCCACTGCACGGTCGGCGACACGGTCACCCTGCCGCCCGACGGCGACATGTTCAGCGCCCGCGCCGGATTCCTGATCACCACCGGGCCCACGACCGAAGCTGCTCAGGCACGCGCCACAGAGGCTCTTGGCCACCTGACCCTCGTCGTCGAACCCCGGCCCTCCGCGTCCTCGGCGTAAGACGCGCACTGCCCAAGCCCGGCCCGCTGAGCAGGATCTCGCGCCCGCTGTGCAACCGACCCGCATCGGCCATGGCCCGACGGCCACCAGCTGACTTCCCTCCCGACACCGACGGACACGCCCATGACCCACCCCGCCCCGGCCGAGGGAGATGTCTACGTCTCCCCGCGCTACCTCGCCGGCCTGCCCGGCCACGCCGATCCGAGCTTCGACCCCGTCAAACACTGGCAGCACCACCACTTCGTTGACGGCCCGTTCCAGACGGTCGTCACCTCACCCGACCACCGAATCAAGATCGGTTGGGCAGGCGATGACTACGACGTGTGGCGGATCAGCGCAGCCGAGGACGCCGTGTCCCGTGCCACCTGGACGGCCACCTTCAACCAGAACACTCCGCCCGAGATCGTCCGCGGCCTCACCAGCGCCCTCGCCCGCGAGTGGAGCACGGACACCCACAGCTTCCTGGCCGCTCCGTCGTACCGCTGGACCGACGCGGTACAGCCCCTGCTCGACGCCGGATGGGAACGTCGGCCGCTGACCCGCGGCACGGTAGAGATCGTCGCCCCGGACGGCCTGGCCGGAGCCAACATCGACGTCATCGGCACCGGACCGGACCGCGAAACCGTGGAACTGTGGGCCGGGCCCCAGGGCTGGGGAACCCGCGCCGAGGCGATCTTCACCGCGCGCACCCCCAAGCACCTCATAGCAGCCACCGCTGCGCCTTCGTCGACCCCACCCCCGTCGCCCGCTACAAGAACAACCTCAACCCCCGGCTCGCCCAACTCGCCCAGCTCACCCCCGTCGAGCCACCGAAGCCTCCCGCACCGACCCCGCTCGACGTCCAGCAGACCGCCACCGCCCGCCGTCGCCCGCCCGCGCTCGAGCACGCGCAGCGTTCCCCGCTGGAGCACCACCACGCTCCCACCGGTCGCGCCCGGTGCCGCGCTGCCCGCCCGCCGCCGCTGAGGACCCGCCCATGTCGACCGATTCTTCATCAACCGCGACCCGGCCCAGTCCGTGATGGTCCTGCCCCGCCCCCTGGCCAGCCCCGGACCATGGATCTCCATGCGGTCCCGCCCTTCCCCGAAGACTGGACCGTGCACCAGCGGGCCCTCGCCACCAGCCCTTGCCTGCGGCTGTTCACCACCCTGGTCCCTGACGCAGAGAGCCCACGCAAGGGGAAGTAGACGGTCACCACCAACCGCGCGCTGTTCGGTCCCCCGGCCTGGCAGAGCAGCTTCGACGCCACCACCCCCGGTCGAGCTGCTGCACGACTTCCACACCGAACTCCTCGACCTCAACCTCCAAGACCGCCACAGCGACCAGGAGCGTCTGTACGAGGACGACACCCCACCGCAGGAGGCGTACACGCTGCTCCTCACTCGCGGCTGGAACCACCAGGTCAAGACCGACGGCACCCAGTGCTTCCGCGACCCCGAGTCCCTTGGTGTCGTACAGCACCGCTACGCCACCACCATCCACCCCGACTCGCCCACCTGGTCGCCCTGGGGCGGTTACCCGAGCGAGCCCTACTGGCGCGCACGTTTCTTCGAAGGCACCCCGACCACGCTGTTCGCTGCCTTCACCACCTCGCTGGTCTCCATGGAGCCGGTGACCCGAGCGGTGAAGGACATCCCGTTCCACACCCGCCGCCACATGTAGATCGCGGCCCCGACCCCGGTACAGCAGATGCCCGGTACCTCGCCGGTCACGGCGCCTGCGGCGCTCCCCGGCCGAGCCGCACCCGCTAACCAACCCCGCGTTCTCTGGCCATCCCGCCCCGCCCCTGGGGAGTTCCTACTTGCACACCCGATGCGCTCGCCTTCTTCCGACCGCGGCCCTCACCGTTGCGGCTGCCGTGACCGGATCCCTGGCCTGGGCCCCGGCCGCCTCCGCCCAGACTCCGGATCCGAACCCGCCGGCCTCCACCACATCCGCCCCGCGCGCTGCCACAGAGGGCGGCGGCGTCGCCATCCTCAAGAAGGACGCGGGCGGCGACGTCCTGGCTGGCGCGTCCTTCACCCTTTACGACTCCATGGGCAAGGAGGCCGGGAGCGGCAAGACCGACGCCGAGGGCCACCTGGCCTTCAAAGACCTGGCACCGGGCCTCTACCGACTTAAGGAGACCTCCAGCGGCAGCCCGCTGCACGACGTCGTCGAGGACCAGGACGTCATCGTTACCTCCAGCACCGACGCCCCGCTCACCATCATCGATCCGTTCAAGCCCGCCTCCCTCCTGCTCAAGGCCAAGGACGACAAGAGCGGCAAGCTCCTGCCCGGCGCCACCGTCAACATTGGCACCGGCGGCAAGACCCTCCTCACCCTCACCACCGGCGACAAGGGCACCGTCACCGCCAAGCTCCCGGTCGACAACCGCACCGGCACCAACTTCTGGGTCATGGAGACGAAGGCACCCGCGGGATACGACCTCTACAAGGGGCAGCGCGACTTCAAGGCCAAGCCCGGGGACCCAGTCACCGTGACCGTCATCAACGCCAAGACGCACACCACCCCGCCGGGCCCGACCGCTCGGAGAAGCCCACCGACAAGCCGACTGAGAAGCCCTCGGACAAGCCGACGTCCGGCAGCTCTGGTGACCACGGCACGCCGGAGAGGAAGGAGAAGCCGACTGGCTCCCCGGCCCCCGACGAGACCGCATCGAACACGATGGCCCCTGAGCCCGACGGTTCCCTCGCCCACACCGGCGCCGATGCCACCCCGTGGCTGATGGGCGGCGCCGGTCTCCTCCTCGCCGCCGGCGGCGGCGCACTCATAGTTTCCCGCCGACGTCGTACGGACGACTCCGACAACGACGGCTCCACCGAGAACTAGCAGACACACGCCCCTGATACGGCCCCCGGAATCCGCCTTGCGATTCCGGGGGCATCTCAATGCCCGTCGGCAACCGCTTTGGCCGGGTAGGCCCTCAGGGGCCTTGAGATCGCCATGGCAGCACTAAGAGAGAGTCCGCAAGTTGACCGAGCGGCCTTGAGTCGACACGCTCATCCCCGGCATGTCCGCGGCCCCCACACTGATTGAGCGGGCCGGTGAGTGGTACGCCCAGGGCGTTGCCGCCCGCACTACTCGGTGCGGAGGTTGCGCCACCGACGGCTGTGGCGCCTACCTGGTTGGCGCAGCTCGTGCCGAAGGCAGGGGACAGGAAGTCGCCGATGCCTCCGGCCCATGCGGGGGCCGCCTGGCTGTCTCCCAGCGCAGCGAGGGCGGTGACAGCCGTTCGTGCAGCAGTACGCAGACTCATACCAACCCCAACGATCACTCACCCGTGCGGCAACGAAGAACCCCACTGCTGGCCTCGCCCATCACGCGCATGCCCCGCGCCTCGCGGGCCAGGGCAGGGTCAAGCGGTCTGAACGATGGGTGGGTGGCGGTGAATGGGCGTTTGTCCCGCAGCAGGGCCCACAAGACGTCGACTCTGCGGCGGGCCAGGGAGAGGACGGCCTGGGTGTGGATCAGCCCTTCGCTGCGCTTCTTTCGCTAGTACTCCTGGGAGGGACCTGGCAGCGTCATCGACACATGGGCCGACATGTAGAAGATGTGCCGTAGGCGCCGGTTGTAGTGCTTGGGCCGGTGCAGGTTGTTCGTCCTCCGGCCGGAGTCCCGCGGAACGGGCGCGAGACCCGCGTGAGCGGCGAGGTGGCCGGCGTCCTTGTGTGTGGACATGTCCCCGACGATGGCCAGGAACTCGGCTCCGAGGATCGGCCCCATGCCGGGCAGGGACTCGACGATCTCGGCTCGTTCGTCGGTGCGGAACAAGGCGGTGATGGCCTGCTCGTTCTCCTTGATCCGCTTGTCCAGTTCGAGGGTGCGGTGGGTCAGCTCCTTCACGAGTTTCGCTGCCAGCCCCTCGCCGGGCAGCGCCGTGTGCTGCGAGGCCGCAGCCTGGAAGGCTCGTTCCGCGAAGACAACGGCGGTGCGGATGTTGCGGCGCGCGAGCCAGTCGGCCAGCCGCTTCACCCCCATCCGCTGGATGGCGGCGGGTGTCTGGTAGCCGGTCAGCAGGACCAGCCCGGGATGCTTGCGGTACTCGAAGGCTCGTTCCAGCGCAGGGCAGATGCCGACCAGGACCTCGCGGAGCCTGTTGATCAGCCGTACCCGGTCGGCGATCAGGTCCCGGCGATAACCGACGAGCAGCTGCAACTCGCTGGTCAGTGCCACCGAGGGCGCGATGGGGCGGAAGTCCCGCCGCAGCCGGGCCAGGTCGGCGATGACCCGGGCGTCCTTCGCACCGGTCTTGCCCTCACCGCGGTAGGCGCCCGTCATGCGGTTCACGGTCTTGCCGGGGATGTAGACGACCGGCTGGCCGTGCGCGAGTAGGAGCGCCAGCAGCAGGGCTGAGGGGCGGCTGGAGATATCCACTGCCCAGCGGACTTCGCCCGCCAGCTCTAAGACGTCCGCGAGTAAGGCGAGGATCGCGTCCTCGTCATTCAGGACCTTCCGCGACAGTAAACGTTCGCCGTCGCTGTCGATGGCCACTGCCCAGTGGTGGCCTTTGTCGGCGTCGATGCCGACCCAGATCAGCTGATGCTTTGTGCTCAACGTGCGTTCCCAACCCTTGTGACAGGCCTGTTCGTGGTCCGAGGAACGCTCCGCCGTCGAAGCCTTAATCAGCGATGGGTCGCATCTCTCAATCGGCAGTCAGAGCGTCCAAGGGAACCGGGCGGCCATGCCCCGGGAGCCATCAGCGCGGCACTTCATCATCAGCCATACCCGGTCCCCCCGGGCCACAACCACTCTGCCCGATCCCTTGGGACCACACCCCTGGTTCTAAGGCTTCGTCATGCCTCAACGTAGAAGTCTCCCGCTGATGAGCTGCTCCGGGTCGCTCAGAGTGGCGGCTAGCCGTCCACCAGCAGAGGAAGGCGCTGCGGGCAGGAGAGCTGGAGGAACGGCGCAAGACGCTGCTGGACGCCCCGGAGGCCGGGATGGCCTGGGAGCCGGGCGAAGAAGCGTGGAGAACAGTCTCGCCGCGCTCCGGTCCTACCATCGGGCCACCGGGCACCTCGCTCCGCGTCAGGACGCGGTGTGGGGCGAGGGCGAGGAGATGGTGCCCATCGGGCACATGGCCAACCTCCGCATGAAGGGCCGCCTGGGCAAGGCCCCCCCACACTCCCGAACTGCCCACCACAGACCGCCCCCCGGCAGTCCGCTTCCCCAAGATTGCCGACAACCATTAGCGGAGCCAGGGGCCGCGCCAGCCCTGGCGCGATTGGTCAACCGCCAAGGACTCCGTTGGGAAGCAGGGTACTGATCGGGCCGGTCGGGTTGGACAGGCCGCCGCCACCCACAGTGCCCAGGATGGGGGCAAGGACGCCCCCCACGACAGGGAGGCCAGGGCCGTCAACAGCAGGCACGGGGGGAGGGGCGGGGGCAGCCTGTGCGCAGGGAGCTGCAGCAAGGAGTGCTCCGGCTGCAAGGACGGCGTAGGGAAGTTTCCTGATCATGCTCTGCTGTAACGATGACTGAGCCAGCCGGACACGCACAGAGTTCTGGTGCACAGGCCGATGGGCAGCCCTCGGAAACGCAACCGGGCGCGCCGGTCACCACCCAGGCAGGGGGTGCGGACAAGCCCCTGTCAGGATGTTGAGGCCGTGCGGGAGTAAGCGGCGCGGGATGCAGCGCTGAGATCCCCGAACGATGCCCGGCCCTCCCTCTCACAGGGGAGCGACGTCGGCGGGAGCTGCAGCCGCTGTCACCCCTTCGAGTGAAGACAGCCCTTGCGAAGGTCGCTTCCGTGTGTGGGCCTCATGCGTTGTCTGTCCCAAGCCTTCAGAGAGGAGACAGCCACATGCCCCTGAGCGAGGACGAGACCCCGAGCGAGCAGCAGCTGCGGGCGCTATTCGACCAGATCGACCGCGACGGTGACGGGTTCATCACCATCTTTGAGCTCTACGCCTGGCTCAAGGAGAAGGGCGAGGAGGGCGGCCACGTCGCCCAGATCATGCGGGACACGGACTGGACCGACGACAAGAGGATCGACTTCCCGGAGTTGCGCCACAGGGCATCGGGCCTCGAAGGGCTGCACCCGGTGCTCGGCCGCGCACCTGAAGTAAGCCCCCCGCCCCCCCACGGCCACGTGCGCCCGAAGCGGTCGTTCGGGCCCCTCGGCTCCGCCGTGGCCGTGACCGCAGACGTCCCGGGCGGCCACCTCCTGGTCCTTCAGGAGGCCGGCGGGCGTCGATGCGCAGTGGCGCGGGAGCGCAGGAACTGATGGGAATGCGGGACGCGTGGGTGCGGGCGCAGAGCACCGTCCACGGCGGTCGGACTGTGCGGGCGGACACCAGCGTGCAGGTCAAGTGGGACAGCCAGTCGTCCCAGTGCCTCACCTTGGTGGTCACCGGCGGCGAAGTCCACCACCAGGTGCGCCCATACGGATCGGGGACTCAGCCGCTCACGGAGAAGGCGGCACCGCGTTGGCTGACGGGCTGTTGTCCACCATGGCCCAGACCGGAGATGTCCCCGGCAGCCATCTCTTGGTCCTTCACGGCACCGAACTGCAGTGGTGCCGTTCCGCATTGGGCGGCACCGATAAGGGTTCCGCCTCCTGATGGCCGGCGGACCAGCTTTCCGCTCCTGCGGCCAGACGGCCGGGGTGGCGGCCGCCTCCAGGCGGTCCAGGCGTTCGTAGAGGGCGCGGACAAGGCGGGCGCGGTTCTGGGCGCAGCGCACGGTTCCCTCGATCGGCACGGACAGCCGGTCTTCTGCCTCGCGCAGGACGACATCGTCGGCCTGGTCGTCGGCGCCGCACGCCGCGCACCTTGGCGGCATCCCCGCTGTCTGTGCGCCAGCGGCTTCGCACTGACCGCGGCCTTCCCGCCCGCTCGGCGCAGTGGGCGGCTCCGGCGGAGGGTCCACACCTACGATCGGCGCCTGCCGCACTCGGCCTCGGGTTGGAGTGGGCGGCGGCATAGCAGCTGTCGGGGAGGGCGAGGGGCCGTGCCGGAGTCGGCATGGCCCCTCGCGCGGTATCCGGGCGTGGCCAGCGGCTGGGATTGCGCCGTCAGGTGGGGCGGCCGAGGTCAGGGCCAGGGTGTTAGTGGGCGAGGATCAGGGTTCGAGGCGACGTCTGTCTATTCCAGTTCGGGCACCGACCATGTGGCCGGCCTCTCGGGCCCGGCGTCGAGCGTGCGGATCGTCTGGCCTTGCACGTGAATGCAGCGCCGGGGGGCGATGAGGAGGAGGACGCGCTCGCTGCGGATTGCCTCGGGGTCGTAGGGGTGGCCCCGGTAGGTGAGGCTGAGCCGGTCGGCGTGGTCCCGGGCCTGGGGGCCGTGGATAGTCTGTTCGACGCGCCCGCGTACTTCGAGGAAGTGATGGGAATCGGCGCCGTCGATGAGCAGGAGCGTGACGCGTGGGTCACGGCGGGAGTTGCGGTACTTGCTGCGGTGCCGTTCGGTGTTGACCAGGAGTCGTCCCGAGCGGTGTTCCACCCAGACGACGTGGGATTGGGGCTGGCCGTCGGGGAGCAGGGTCGTCAGGACCGCGGTGTGCGGGGGGCCTGCCAGGCTGCCGGCGACGGAGTCGAAGGCGGCGGTGTCGGGGCTGTTCACGGGCGCTCCACGCGTTGAGGCTGAGCCTGCTGATGACGTCGTGCTCGTACTCCTCGAAGGTGCGGCCCTGCTGGGCGGCGAGGGTCGCCAGGGTGTCGGCGCGACCGGTCGGCGCAGTGGCGGATGGTCCGCGTTGAGGATCTCTTCGATGGTGCCGACCTCCTGTGGGTCGGGCTGGTATCCGTCTGGTTCCCACGCGGCCAGGCTGGCGGTGTACTGGGCGCGCAGTTCCCCTGTAGGGGCAGTTGTCGGGTGCGGGTTGGGTGGTTCGCCCGTTGTGGGTGAGCCGGCTGGGGTAGCGGCCGGGTTCGACGAGGGAGACCGATACGCCGAAGGGCCGCATCTCCCAGTGCAGGGATTCGGCGAGGCCCTCGACGGCGTACTTGGAGGCGCAGTAGGCGGACAGGAAAGGGCGGGCGGCGCGGCCCACCAGGGAGGACACGAAGACCAGGTGGCCGGCGCGGGCTTGGCGCATGGCGGGCAGGACGGCTCGGGTGAGCCGGTAGGTGCCCACGACGTTGGTGTCCAGCTGCCGGATGAGGTCGTCCTCGCTGGTGTGCTCCATGGGGCCGGCCGTCTCGACGCCGGCGTTGTTGACCAGGGCGTCGATGCCGTCGGTGAGGCGGTCCGCCTCGTCGAGTCCTCGGGCGATGGAGCCGGGGTCGCGGATGTCCATGCGGATGACGTGCAGGTCAATGCCTGCCTCGCGTGCTTCGTCCCGCAGGGCCCGCTGCGCGGGTGGACGGCGGACGGTGGCGATGACGCGGTGCCCGGTGGCGGCCAGGTGCAGTGCGGTTGCCCGGCCCAGTCCGCTGTTGCAGCCGGTGATCAGCACGCGGGCCGTCACAGCGCGATGTCCTGCGAGGGCAGTCCGGCCAGCACGGCGCCGGCCACCGGATAGGTGCGCTCGCTGGCCAACGCGTGCTGCCCCAGGGTCAGGACGTCACGCAGCCTGCGCTGCAGCGGATGATGATCGTGCACCGCCGCTCCGCCGCACGCACGGAACAGGTCCCAAACGGCGCTGCGGCACGTGTCGGTGACGTGAGCGATCATCAGCCGCAGGCCGGCCCGCTCCCGCTGACCCGGCCGGTCCCCGGCCACGAGGATGGTCCACAGGTCGCTGACGGTGGTGTAGGCGTAGGCGCGTGCTGAGGCGATCTGTGCGTGCGCCCGCGCCAGGGCCTCGTGCAGCAGCGCAGACTCACGCGGCAGGCCGGTGGTTTGGGGGCGCGTCTCGCTGGTGCACAGGGCGGTGAACGCCTCCAGGGCTCCGCGTGCGCAGCCCAGGGCGACGCCGGGGGTGTTGCAGCGGTACATCACCGGGCAGCGGTAGAGCGGGGTGGTCCGCCGCGGGCGGTCGAAGGAGAAGGTGTGTTCACGGTGCACGTGCACGTCTTGGGCTCGGTAGCGGAAACTGCCGCTGCCCTCAAGGCCGAGGGCCCGCCAGCTGTCCTCCTCGATGGTGCACGCGGCGTGGGGCAGCAGGGCGACGATCCACCGGCCGTCTTCGTCTCCGCCGCGTACGCGGCAGCCGCTGGCCAGCCAGCGGGCATGCTTGCTGGCGCTCCCGAAAGGCCAGTGGCCGCGGATGGTGTAACCGCCGGGCACTGGTACGGCTGTGCCGACCGGTTCCACAAAGCCGGCGGTGATCGCGTCGGGATCGGCGGCGAACATCCCCGCCGCGGCGTCCGGGTCGAGGAAGGAGGCGTAGTAGCCGCCGTCCGATCCGATGCCGGCGTACCAGCCGAGGGAGGCGTCCACCTCGGCGAGCCGCTCAACGGCCCGCAACTGTACCAGCGGGTCGGCCTCCAAGCCACCGAGATCCGCCGGGAGAGCCATACGGAACACCCCGGTCGCGCGTAATCGGTCCACCACCGGATCGGGCAGGCACGAGCCCGGCTCCGGCCAGGCGTCCAGCAGCCGTCGCAGGTCCGCCACCGCCTCGCCGACAGCCTGAAGAAGATCCGACCGCGGATCGTCTACGGAAAGAGTGCCCACACCACCCCCAGGGTTCATGACCGAGCTGAGCCCGCGGGCAGTGTCCCCCACCCGTACCCACCGCGAAAGGGCGCATCAACCAGGTCGACAAGGTCGAGCCGTCGGCCGCGCTCGCTGGGCGCCGGCACCGCTTCTTCGACCGCAAGGCCCCTGTCCCGGTCACCGTGGTCGTCAGCCACGGGCTGACAGCAACCCAAGGGGCACTTCGCAGCGGGTGGGTCAGATGCGGCTGAAGAAGAAGGTGCTGCCCGGCGCCGGGGATCGTTGGAAAGGAAGCGCTCGCGCCCCGAACCTGACGAAGTACTACTAGCGCAGTGCTGTGACCGCTTAGGTCGCCGGGTTGAATGTTGGATGTACGGCGGAGTTCTGTGGCCTTTTCGGCCAAGCTGCATTCCTGCGGGTGATCGGGAACTCGTCATGCCATGGGGCTTCCGGATGGTGCAGGTGTGGAAAACGGTTCCTAGGTGGCGGGTCTCGATGGCGGCCGTCCCGGCGTGACTGGCTGCGAGTTCACCGCCACGGCCGGAGTTCTGTGGCAGGAAGTGCACGGTGCCGCGGAAGGGTTTGAGCCGCTTCATAACGGATCGCACTGGAACGGAACCTTGCTGGCCATGCTTCTTCGTGGGCGCCGACACGGCACGGGCGCCGACGAACGGAAAGGCAGTCACAGCATGAGCATGATGCAGTCCGGCAAACTCGCCCTGAGCTCCAATCACCCCACGGAGAAGAGGGGCGGCCAGACCAGCACCTTCACCAACGTCCCCTTCCCGACGCCGTTCCCCTCCGGCTCCGAGGTGATCGTGCATGCCACCGTCCAGACCTTCAACGGCCCCCAGACGCCCGGCGTACGGCTCCACGACGTGAACGAGACCGGGTTCAAGATCAGGATGAACGAGGTCTACAGCTCGGAGACCGGCACGGCCGACGGCATGCACGCGGAAGAGATCATCGGCTGGACCGCCTACACGGTCTGACCTTCCGGCCTGCCCTCCACCACGCACCGCGCCCGGCCCCCCCGCCGCGCGCGGTGCAACCACGGCCCTCAAAGGGCCGAAGAAGGCCGGGAGCAAGGCCGAGGCGGTGTTCCAGCGGGCCCCTGCCCATTCCATTGCGCGCAGCAGGATTTCCGCGGCAGCGCAGTCGTGGCACGCTTTCGTTCCGGGGCACATCAGTGCATCCAAGGCGCCAGAGAAGGAAGCACGACCCAGCCGGAAGGTTTCGTCGGCCGCGGAGCCTCCAGGCGCCGACGCGTCGGGACGACCGACAGATCAACCCGACGGGACGTCAATGCGAAACCGCCAAGGAAACCGTCCGGTGGCTGCAAACGCTCAAACAGGCGCACCTCCATGGTCTGGTCGTCAGGCGGCACCAACGTGATGCGCGCATACGGCTGCGCAGCTCGACCGCTCACCGGATTTACCCGCTCACGCTGATCTGGGCTCCATCGCCCTGGCCTGCAGACGCAGCTCGACGCGGGCGGCGGACGAATTCTCCTGCGCTGCCCAATGCGGATGCCACAGAATCCGGACGGACAGGTGCAGAACGCGGCGGCGCAGAGCCGCCACCCCGACCGTGCCCGTCGAGTTCCCGAGTGTCTCGTACGTCCGGCACCAGTCGGCCTGCACTCGCAGGAGATCACGGGGTACGGGTGTTGCCTCCATGACGGGCAATCCAATCATGTGTTCGATTAATCTCCCACGTCGTGAGGCTCCAGACCTCCGCGTGGCTCGGCTGCTGCAGTGATCGAGTCCTAGCCGTTTCCTGGTGACCCGTCCGAACTGCATCTGCGCATCGTCTACACCGACACGCTGAGCGACACCCCCCGACGCGGACACCTTGGAAGAGTGGAGCGTGGAAATCCTCCACCGGCGCCGGGAGCGTGACGGCAGTCGTTGCCCGGCAGTGCCCGGCGCGTGCAACGCAGACGACTGGCCGGCGCACACCGTGAGCGACAGCACGGCCGGTTCGATGACCTTCTTTCGTGTGCACCTCGACCGCGGACGCAACGCGCACGCAGCCATGGAGGAGGCGTCGGAGGACCTCTACGAGATCGCCCAGGCCCTCCTCGACCCCGCCACGGGCTATCACACGAACGAGGTCGGGGAACTGCTGGAGTGCAGCGGTTCCGCCCTGCTCGTCATGGACCGTGTCACCCTGCGTGAGGAATGGAGGGGGCGAGGCTTGGGGGAGATCCTCGCCTCCGAAGCCATCTTCCGGCTGACGCCCGGATGCCGGGCCGTGGCGTGTGCTCCCGGAGTCTCCGACCTGAGCACGGATCGCCTGCGGAACAAAGCCGAGTGGGACCACGTCACGGCCAAGATCGCCAGAGGGTGGGAGCAGCTCGGGTTCCTCCCCTACCGAGACAACGTCTTCGTCCTGTCATCCACCTCGCTGGTCCTGGAGGAGCAGCGAGGCCAGCTCCGCCAAAGGCTCGTGGAACTCGGGGCCGCCTCGGCGGCGACCCGTGCATAGGGTGGCCCGCCCGTCTGCCCGTGCCGCGTGAAAGCCGCGCCCGGCAGTTGTCCTTTGACAACCAATACAGTCCACTCGCCAGGCATCTGAGGCGACGATTGGCGGTGTCTCGTACGCCCCTGTTACGTGTGCGGCCCGGCGGAGTGGTGACCACTCGGAGTCGGCAGCACGATCGTTCTGTGCCACCTGGCAGTGCGTCCTGCGCCGATGGTGCCAGCGCTGCTCTGCATGGTGGTTGCGGTCTCGCATCCGCCGGGCCTGCCGTAAAGGTATGGGTTGGCCGAGGGCGGAGGCGTTGCATGAGGATGTGTTCACCCTTTTGGGTACGGGCCTTGTTCGGCTGCCTGACTTCATTGCCAGAACGACTGGTCTGGATGACAACGGACAGCAGTTCGCCGGGGGCAGACAGGAAAGATCGCGAAAGGACTGGTGGAAGCCGCCAGGGGCATGTCAATGTAGACGACCTTCCCCGAAACCCCAGGTCAGAGAGGTGATGCCCGTGACCGTGGACGCGTCCACCCCCGGATTCTCCACCACCACCGAAGCCTTGCAGCTGCGCTCGTGGCAGCTTGGCCCCGGCCAGCCGACGATGGTCACCGACCTGTTAAAGGCCGAGTTCTTCCACCTCGTCGTGGACGACCGCGCCGACGTCCACATCAGCAGCAAGGACGGCCGCTTCTACCTCGGATGGTTCCCCCTCGGCCGCCCCGGCACCGACGGCGACGGCTGGACCCTCGCCGTCACCGGCACCGCCAAGGTCCCCGGCTACCGGATCCGGTTCGACACCGAAACGCCGGCGGAGATCGTCGCGGCCACGGTCCAGCGCGTCCTGGCCACCTCCCGGCCTCTGTGAACCGACCGCAGGCCCCGCGCGGATCGGAGCCGCTGCTCACGTACGGCACGTACCCTGCCCTCGGCCCCTGTGGGGGCGCCCGCTACTGCAAGGAGATGCGTCTTGGCCCCGGAGCTGACCGTCGGCGATCTGCTCGACCGCCTGTCCGCCAGCGACCGCGACGTGGTGGTCCGCCTGTGGATCAACCCCTTCGCCCGCACGGCCCGCCGCCTGGGCGGCGTGGTCCCCACCCGTGACGACGCCGGCCGACGGGTGGTGTTCATCGCCGAGGCCAAGGACGCCGAGCCGCTCGGCGCCCTGTCCGAGACGACCGTCGCGACCTGCTCGACCAGCTGTCGGCCTGCGATCACCGACGCCGTCGTGCAGCTCGCCCTCAACCCCGACTTCCCGATCGGCCCACCGCGCGGTCCCGTTACCGCCGCCCGAGATGAGAAGGACCGCCCCGTACTGCTCCTCACCGAGCCGGACGAGGACGAGGCCGAACAGTTCGGCCCCCTGTTGCCCGACGTCGCGGTCGCGCTGACCTGGCACGCACCGACCGAGGCCCCGCCACGTCGACGGCGGCGGCACCCGCCCCAGCCGCGGGCAGTGAACCACCCCCGAGCCCACGGAGGCGCCCCTGCACCCGCACCATCCCACTGATCCCTCCCACCCCGCTTCGCCGGACCCCGTGCGCTGGGTCACCCCGCGCCATCTGGGCGGCGATGACGACGCCCTCGCCGAGAACATCGGCGATATCCTCACCGGCCTGGGGTGGCGCATGTGGCCGACCTCCCGCGACACCCTGCTGTACGTGAGCCCCGACGAGCTGCGCGGCGCCGAATGGATCCTGGCCAGCAGCCCGTTCACACTCGGCGGCCTGCGCGTGGCCCTGCAGATCTCCGCCCGCCCGGATGCCGACAGCGCCCTGGTGCAGTGGAACGCGTACTTCACCACCGGCGTACCGCACGAGGCACTGCACGACTTCCTCGTCGCGCTCGACGCCAGCGCGGTGCCCGACATGGGCTTCGAGGAGCCAGAGGCGGTGGTCACGGCGCTGAGCGCCCAGGGCTGGATCCGTGACGTGGACCGCCCCCGCACCGCCGCCACGGACCCCGGCTTCACCTCGCACATCTCGCTCGAGATGCTGCCGGACCTGATCGCCGACGCCGACCTGCGGGAGGACCTGATGGGCTGGCAGGCATGGGCCGAGCCCACGTTCGGCGCCCCCTACCTGTGGTGCGCGAACTTCAGCCCGAGCGTCCCCCACGAGCTGGTCGCGGCCTTCGCCGCCTCGCTCGCCTCCCCGGCCCCGGTGGCACGCCACCGGCTGCCACAGAGCGCGGAGAAGCGCCTCACCATCGTCCACCGCGGCTGACCAGCAGGGCTGGGCCCGGCAGACCCTTTGGTCTGCCGGGCCTTCGCTGTATGCGCTGACTGACTCTCCCCGCTGACCAGGTGCAGGGGCTGCTTCGTACTCCGAAACGGAGATGGTGCGGGTCAGGGGGCTGGGGCAGGTGGCTCGGTTGATCCGCCTGCGATCCAGGAATTGCGGCTTCTCCCTATCCAGCGCCACGGCTCTCGAAGGTGGAGCTGAGCCGCGGTGACGTAGTGGGACAGGTGGCGGTCGAGATCCGCTGCGCCCACCGAAGGATCGCTCAGGGAGTCGTCGATCGCGGCCATCAAAAACTGCGCATGCGCCGTGACATTGTCGGTGCCCTCCAACCGCAAGACCTGATAGGCCCGCTCGGCCTCAGCCAGAAGCGTTTCGTCCAGGGAGCCCTGATCTCGCTTGCGGTCTTCGACGAGCGCCTGGGCGACTTGTAGGAAGGCCACGTACGCCTCGCGCTTAGCGTCGATCTGCTGATTCCTGGCCTGCGCTTCCAGCGTCTGCTGCACCGTCTTGAGGACGGCCTCGGCCTGCTTCTCTCCAGCGTGCCGTGCCGCAGCAGCCTGTTCCTCGCCGGCCAGCTGTGCTGCGGATGCTTGACGAAGTCCGGCACTGCGCGTGAGCCAGCCGGTCACGGCACTGCCTGCAATCGCTGATCCTGCCGCGATTAGCGCTACGCCCCACTCACTCATGATCGATATCTTCTCGCATGCGGTCGGTGGTGGTGGGCGTGGGGGAGAATGCAGCCGCTCAGCAACGCCTGGCGAAATGACTGTGCCCCTGCCAGAAGTGGCAGGGGCACAGTTGAGTGCTGCCTCACACGATGTGGTTGGCGCGCTGACCGATCTCGTGATTGCGGAAGATGGTGCGTACGCCGAACGCGACGAGGCTCACGCACACCCCGCAGATGACGCCCACCAGCCACCACCGCGGGTTGCCAGTGAACGCCCAGGCGAACAAGCCAAACAGCGCAGCAGTCCCACCACCCAGCCAAAGAATGGGTGGTGCATCGGAGGCGGAGTCATGCAAAGTGGACATCCGGGAGCACCCTTCTACGTATTGCACGGCGGGTAAGGATTTCATCCGTGGGCTCGTGCCTTGTTCAGTGCCTTGTCGAGGTGGGCGTCAACGAGGGCTGGTGACCCGGAGAAGATCACCACGATGTTCCCGGCGCGGACTGCTGTCTGCTTGACGACGGTACGCTGCCCGCTGGCCGCGTAGGTCAGCAGATGGCTCCAGCGCTCGTCCCCGAGGTCGGGTGCGGTGGCTGTCTCAGTGGTCATGTCGATGGCGGTGCTACCCGAGACGACTTGGTACTTGGGGCAGGAGGCCATCGCGTCGAAGATGCGGCCGACGCCGTCGGACAGCTTGCTGGCGGTGTTGCTGTAGAGCTCCTCGCTCACCTCGGAGTTGCTGCTGCCGCTGAAGGTGAACGCGGCCTTCGCCTTGTTCGGGAAGTCGAGGCTCTGGCCGGTCGCCGCGTCCCCGCCGAGCTTGTCGAGGGCGGGGCAGCCGATCACCGTGACGTCGTCGTTGTGCTGAGTTCGCTCGGGCATGGGTACGTAGCCCTTGCCCAAGTCCCTCTCGGTCAGGAGCCGTTTGCTCAGCGCGGCTGAGGACAGCGGCTTGGCGCCGACGGCGTCGCTTCCACCACGGGGCGCGGAGGTCGCGGTCGGCGAGGTGCCTGCGGAGCAGGCGGTTAGGGCGAGTGCGGCGAGTGTGGTCAGGGCAAGGGCGGTCGTGGTGTGGTGACGCATGCGAAACCCCTTGGTGTGCGAGCGGACGGTCTGACGTGGGCCGACACGCGATCCGCTGTCGGCGGGAGGGGTTACGGGTGGTCAGTGGCCCAGGTGGCGCAGGCCGTCGTCCAGGGTGGGGTGAAAGTGGTCCACAGGACCGGAGTTGCGGTTGTACCAGGCCGGGTCCAGACGCGGCTCGGCAGTGTTGTGGCCGGCGCGGCAGCGCAGCCAGATCGTGTCGTCGCGCATGCTGAAGACGATCCAGTCCCGGTACGCGCCGCACTGCGGGCACTCACGAACCTCGCCATCGACGACGAGCGGCTGCTCCCAGCGCATCATCAGTCCTTCGACTTCGTGGCGTGAGGGCACGCGAAGGTCCGGCGGCAGGAAGTCGGGCACCTCCTCGATGCCCGTGCCGTCCTGCGCGGTCGGCGTCGGCTCGGCCGCCGGGCTGAAGAAGTCGGGCGCTGCCCAGGTCGCCTGTGCCTCCAGCAGAGCCTGGCCGGCGAGCTGGGCGTCACGGAACTCGCGGTCAGCACGTCGTCGAAACATCTGTCCCCCTCTTCGTCGTTGATCGGCACACGGAGAGTGCCCCAGGCCGCTGACCTGCTGCAACTTGCGGATTCAGTAATCACCTTGCCCTCCTGGGCCGGTTGTTGTCCCTGGGGGAGGGCCGCTTCGGCCGCCCGGCGCGCTGCGGCGTAGTGGTGCCCGGCTCAGGCACGGCGGGCAGATCGGCCAGGTGACGCAGCCGCCAGACCAGGACGTCGCTGACCGATTCGGCGGTGTCGAGTTCGCGGCGTGCGACGGCCTCGGCGAGCAGGGTGGCGGGTTCGTGGCCGGCGGCCTCGACGTCGGCGAGGGTGGCGGCGAGCGCGTGCCAGCCGGGCTCGGCGAGGATCTGCTCGGCCAGCTCCGGAACTGCCTGCCGCAGGTGGGCCACCTGGCGGTGCTGCAGCGGTTGGGAGAGGCGACGGCCACGGTGGCGCAGCACGGCCATCGGATGCTGTGCGGCGGAGTGGTAGGCCGAGCGCAGGTGTTCGGCGGCTTGACGGGCGGCAGCGGCCTGCTGGGCGTGGTTCTTGCGGCCGTGCCAGTGGGCCGCGGCGATGACCAGGAAGGCGACCATGTCGATCACCATGGCGGTGGTGGCGCCGTCCTCTCCGCGCCCCAGGGCAGGTCCGCCGTAGATGAGGTCGCGGGCGGCCTGGCGCAGCGCGCGGTCGTGTCCGCGAGGCGGCCTGTATATGGGAGCGGGATGCCCGTTCGAAGGCCCGTGCCGCGTCACGGAGTTGTTTGCGGGTGTGGGCGGCGGAGGTCTTGGCCAGGGCGTCAAGGACCTCTCCGGTCGCCGCGACGTACGCGCGACCTGCTGGTCGTTGCCGTGGTCGATGATCAGGACCGCCTGCCAGGCAGCGGCTGCCGCGCGGCGCCGAGCCTGCGCCGGACCGCTCGGCGCGCCAGGGCGGGCATCGGCAGAGGGGTCCTGCTGCCGGCCGGACCAGCGTTCGCGAATGCGGGGCAGCGAGAGGTCGGGGGCCAGCGTGGAGCCCGCGAAGTAGACCGGCTCGTCGTCCTCGTTACGGTCGTCGACCAGCGCGACCTTGTAGCCGAGTAGGTCACCGGATGGCGCTTGGCGCTTGCGGATGAGCAGCCCAGCGGCGGCCAGCCGGTCGAAGAACTCCTCTTCATTCTGGGCGCCGGCCACGGCGCGGCGGACGGTCTCGCGCAGTTCCTCGCGGGCGGTCTGCTCCCGGCCCTGACGCTCCGCTTTGTAGCGCTCCGCACTGGTGGGCCGCTTGGCGGCGGTGCCGTCGCCCGCGGTGACCCGAGTTAGACCCAACTCCTGCTCGATGAGACGGCATTCGGCTTGGGCCCGCTTGCCGGAGCGGAAGTCGTCTGGCCGGCTTCCGTCTTCGCACACGAGGGTGGCGACGATGTGGATGTGATCGTCTGCATGCCGGACGACTGCCCAGCGGCAGCCCGGTTCGCCCTCTCCCGGGTCGATGCCCGTGGCGGCGACGACACGGCGGGCTACGTCCGCCCATTCGTCTTCGGACAAGGTGCGGTCGCCGGGCGCGGTGCGTACCGAGGTGTGCCACACGTGCTTGGCGGGCCGGGCGTGCGCGGGCAGGGCCTGGACGGGCTGGTCGAGGAGGGCCGCCAGATCCTTGATGGCGGTGGCGAAATCGTCGGCACGGCCGGGGTCGGGCGCCATGCCGTCGAAGGACGTGACGAGGTGGGGGTCGACATGCTCCTCGGCACGCCCGGGCCCGTACAGGTAGTAGAGCAAACCGATGGTCCGGTCGCCGGACTTGTTGACGCTGGGGATCATGCCGACGTCTGCTGACGGGCGATGACCCTGGATGCGGCCTCATGGACGCGGTCGGCAGCGGTGCGGACCGCGGCGATGACCGTATCGAGCTGCGGCACCTCGGCACCGGAGTTGAGGGCCTTGACGGCCTGGTTGAGGTTGCTGCCTGCCCAGCCGAGGCGGCGGCGGGTGTCGAACAGGGCGGTGATTACTTCGCGGTCGTCGGCGATCTCGGCGGCGGTGCGGTCACGATCGCGGGCGGCGCGCAGGGCGGAGCGGGCAAGGAATGCGGCGACAGACAGGTTCGACTGTGCGGCGGCGGACTTGATGAGGGCGAACTCGGCATCGTTGAAACGCGCGCTGAGCTGGCGCAGGCGCTTGGTCTCGCGTGGCTGACGTGGGCGCTGACGGGAAGATGAGCGGCGGCGACGACGGTGGCTGGTTTGGTTGTTCCCCCTAGGCTTCGGTCCGCCCTCGGTCGAAACCTGCCGGACCTGCGCCCCCTGGTGCTGGTCCGCTCCCGGCCCCTTGGGGGCGGGGTCGGCGGAAGCATTGCTTCCGCCCCAACTTGCTCCCCGCGAGGGGGCGTTGACGTCCGGCTCAATCGCGGAGTTGAGCTGGGGTTCGTGCGGGTGAGTCATCGGGTGCGGTTCCTCGTGGTACGGGTGTGGTGCTGGATCTGGGCGGCGAGATCGACCAGGGCGGCGGGCCCGTCCAGGACGCGGACGGGGACTTCGGGCGTGCTCTGCACGAGCCACTGACCGTTCGGGACCAGGACGGCGACGTGCAGGAGGCGGCAGCGGACCAGGACCTCAGCCCAGGCGCTCGCTTCGGCGGTCGGGGCCGATGTACGGGAGTTACGGGAGCGGATGGCGGGTTCTCCAGGGTGGGAGCGGTGGCCCCGGCATCAAGCCGGGCCACCGCATCGGTTAGGGGTTTGACCTGCAGCTATGGCTTGGTCATCCGCAGATGGGGCAGCGCCCGAGGTGCCGGCCGAGGGCTTTGGCCATGAGGGACTTCATAGCGAGAGCGTTCGTTGCGCTCGTCTTGGCCGCCGTGGTGCCCGCGCTGCGCTGGGAGTGGTTGCGCAGGTAGGTGATGTCCCGCTCGTAGCCGCTCTTGATGCGCTTGAAGCGCGTGCAGGTCTTCATCGGGCTCTCCTTGTGTCGCGGGGCAGGTGTGCGAGTGCCGGGTCCGCGTACAGGGCGGCCTGGAGGTCGCTGAACAGCTCGTTGCTGACGGTGATGTTGGCGTTGCGCAGGTGTGGTCGGATGGCCCGGCGGGTCATCCGGCCTTCTGCGAGGGCGGCTTTGCGCGCGACCGCGACCTTCGCTTCCCACGGGACTTCGTCCTGGTCCACGAGCTTGGTCCGAGGGTTCGGCGCCGGGGCGACGTGGCTCGTGGTCCGCGCCCCCTGCGGTCCGCCCGAGGAGCCGTCCTCGCCTGGGTCCGCCGGGTCTGCGGGCTGGTCCGTGGCAGGAGCGTCGTGGTCCGGGTCGTGGTCCGGTGCCGGGTTGGTCCGTTGGCCCGGAGCCGTGGTGCCGTGGTCCGCGGGGGTGGAGTCGGCCGGTTGGTCCGTGGTCCGTGCGGCGTCGTCGGTGGTCCACGGGTGCTCGCGGTCCGGCATCCGGTCCGCCGGGGCACCCTGGTCCGCGCTCGCCGGACCGGCTCCCTCGGCCAGCCCTTGCCCGTGATCCGCCCGCACATGGTCCGCGGGTGGCTGCTCCTCGCGCCGGGCCGCCGTGCGGTCCGCCGGGTGGTAGCGGGTGATGAGGATGTACAGGTGGACCGCCCCGGCCAGGGCGAGCGGGGCGAGGGTGGAAAGGATCGCGACGACGGTGTCGCTCAGGCGCAGTCCGGAGTGAGTGGTCTGCTGGTTGAGGCGGACCGCGTGCAGGGCGTTGGCCCAGATACTCGCGGCGGTGGCAGTGCCGAAGAGTACCCAGACGTAGAGGCGGGCACGCAGCGGGGCCTCGGAGAGGACCAGCAGGGCGCGCACTCCGTAGGCGATGAAGCCGTCGACCACGAGCGGGAAGAGGTAGGTAAGGAATCCGCGGACGTGGATGGCGACGGCCATCTGCTGCAGGGCGTCGTAGCTCAGAGCGCATCCGGCGAGGCCCAGGACCACGATGGCGAGGCGGTCCCAGACTCCGACGGGCGCGACGGCCGAGTGTGCAGCGGTGGGGTGGGTCATGCGGCCTTTCCGAGCGAGGCGATCAGGGCGTGAGTCTGCAGCCGACGGGGGCCGTCCGAGGTGGGGATCTCGTCGTCCTTCGGGCGCTCGCCGCCGGCGTCGTCCGCTTCGTCGAGGCCCCAGTAACGGTCCCGGTCTTCAATGACGTGGGCGGCCTCGCGCATCAGGTCGCGGATCCAGTCCAGGTCGGCACTCAGCAGGTAGGCCACACGCTCCGGGCTCCAGCCGCGCAGGTAGGCGTGGTGGATGACGGTGCTGCGCTCTGCGGTGCTCAAGTGGACGTCCCGGCCCTGGAAGGCGGCGCGTACGCGGTCGTAGTCCAGGCGCTTGCTCAGGTTGGCCAGCCAGGGCTGGCGCTCCTTGTCGGTCAGGCCGCCCCAGATGCCGTAGCGGATCTGGTTGTCGATCGCGTAGTTGAAGCAGTCCTTCTTCACCGGGCAGGTGGCGCAGGTCCGCTTCGCCTCGGCGATGGCCTGGTGGTCCCGGGGCGTATGGAAGAAGAGCTTGTCGGCGTGGGCCGGGTCCATGCCGTGGCATGCACCCCTGGTGTGCCAACTGTGGTCGGCGATTCCCCGCAGGTCCGGTGCGGGGGAGTCGTTCGTGGTCTTGTAGCGCAAGGAAGTCTCCGAGGTCGCCGGGCGGGAAGGCGGGCAGGGCAGCACCGCGGTGCGGCGGTGTGCGGCGAGGCGGGACAGGGCGCGGCGGACGGGCCGCACGGCGGGATCGGTGGCGCAGAGTCGGGTCAGTGGCGCTGGAAGCGGCGGTCGGGCCCGGTGAACTCGACGGCGGTGCACATGCCGGACAGACGGGAGAGCACGCGGTCTCCGACCTTGTCGCGCAGCACCGGCTGGTGCGCGGGGGTGCGGTCGGTCCGTACAGGCGGCATGTTGCTGGTGAAGATCGTCGGCAGTCGGTTCTGGCAGCGCCAGTTGACCAGCCGGAAAGTGATCTCCTCGGTCCACTCACTGGGCTTGGCCGCACCGAGGTCGTCGAGCAGCAGCACCGGGACTCGCATGATCCGCCGCAGCAGGTACTCAGGATCCGCCCCGGCGCGCGGACGCAGCTCGGCGTACAGGTCGGCGGCGGTGGTGGCGTGCCAGTGCACCCCGCATCCGGCGGCGGTCAGGGCGCGGATCGCGCCGAACGCCTCGTGCGTCTTGCCGGCGCCGGTGGAACCCCACAGCAGCAGACTGGGCCCGTGGGCAATCTCCCTGCGCCCGGCAGTGCCGTAGTGCGGATTGACACCCTCGGCGTTCGGCGCCACCGCGTTGTCGGCGATGGCCCGCACCCACCCGGCGACGTCCGGGTGCTCGGGCAGCGCGGCGCGGTAGTCCACCGGAATGCGCGCCTGGGCGGCCTCCAGGGCCGGAATCGGCTCCGGAGTGTCCGGCAGCGGACGGTCCAGGTCCAGGCCGCGATCGGCGAGGGTGGCCTCCAGGCGCTCACGCAGCCGCTCGGAGATCGCGGGCTGCGGGTCGGCGTAGCGGGAGCGGGTCACAGGTGGCCTCCAAACGTCGTCGGCTCGGCGCTGGGATTGAGATACGGCGTGTACGAGCTGCCGGTGCTGGCCCAGGGCCCCGCGCCGGAGGCGGACGGCAGTACGGCGGCCGACTGGGGCGTCGCGTTGACGACCTCGTTCACCAGGCTCGGCAGGACGCTGGGGTTGAGCCCCTTGGCCCGCAGCTTGTCGAGCGCGGCGCGGATGTCGGCGACCTCGAACCGCTCGTCGAGCAGGGAGTTGATCTTCCGGCCCAGATGGCCGAGGAAGTCCTCCGGAGGGCGCCGGTTGCAGCCCCGGACGTACTCGCCTACCAGCTGCTTCGCCGAGACCTTGACCGAGAGGGCGTCGGTCGCGGGCGCCTCGCGCCCCGTAAGGGAAGATCCAGGATCCAAGATCCTAGATCCAGACGCCGAGGGCTCGTCGAGGCTTCGGCGAGGATTCGGTGAATCCTCACCGATTCCCCTCTGACCTGTGGAAACACCGGGCTGAGGCAAACAGGGGCCAGCCGGGCTGCGCGCGGTTGAGGCGGATTCTGCCCCGGCCGCCGGGGGGCCAGACAAGGGCGCCACGTCGGTGGCAGTGGCCTCAGACGGTCGAGCGAGGGCTCCGAGAGTCTTCGACGAGCCCTCGGCGAGGGCTGCGCGCGATGTCGCCGAAGTGGTCTGGGCAGCGGGCTGCATCGTGTCATCGGGGCACTGGGCGGCACCGCATCCACCGCACTTGTGGCCCGCCTGGTGTTGCGGGCACCGGGGCAGCCGAGAGGCGGAGGGACGGTCGATCTTCTGGTGCCGCTCCCACGTGACGATGTGCAGCCAGCCGCGTCCGTCGCAGCCGGTATACCGGCAGATCAGCCCGGCGGCAGCCAGCTCCTCCAGGTTCTGCGCGACGTGTGTGGCGGTGTGCTCCGGGCGCAAGGCCCACAGCCGTCCGGCGATGATGGCGGGGTGGTCGCGGTGCCGACCGGAGTCATCGGCCTGGGTCAGCAGCCCAATGAAGGTCAACATCGCGGTGACCGAGCACTCAGCCAGTGATTCGGACTCGAACATCTCCGGCTTAACGGTGCGGATGCGCGCCATCAGCGCTCACCTCCGCCCTGTCGAGGAGAACACGGAGGCGTGGGCCTCGGACATGTTCTGGAGGTGGGGATTTGGGCTGCCGCGCCGACCGGGGAGTTCGGCCTTTTGCGCAGGGCAGTCGGCATGCAAGACTCTCTCCTGTGTAGTAGCCGCACCCGGGGCGCCCTGTGGTAAGGACCCGGTTGCGGTTTTGGTAGGTGATCTCACGCCCTTGCAGGGGCGTTCAGGTCAGGTACCGGTCGGCGTCTGAGGGAGACCAACTCTCAGACGCGACGGCGTTTTGGGCCCATTCCGCATGAGTGCTGGATGTCTGTCTCATGCTTTCCTCCTCTCGGGTTGTGGCCGCTGAGTTGCGCGGCGGGGACCAGGAACATATGCAGACACGCCCGTCAAGTCCAGACTTCACTTAAGAGTTCGAGACAAGTGCGCCGGTCTACGCGTGACCGGTCTTGGGGTTGCTGGGTCGGGTGGCTCTCCTTCGGTGTGCGGCATGCAACTGTGAGGGCCCATCCGGAACGGCAGAGGATTGACGCGCTGTGGCGCGGCCCCTGAGCTGGAGTCGAGCACTAAAGTGTTCGGGCCTGGACGAAGGTTCGCTGAAGTGTCGAGCGCCTGTCAATACTTAAATGTTGCGCAGGGTCGAGTGGAAGCTGGCTCGTGTACTGAAGTACGCTGCGTGGAGCCGTTCAGATGAGAGGAGGACCCGCATGCCGAAACACAGCAGCGACGGTGACAGCTCTCCGGGCAGCCGGCAGGGAGAGTTCGCACGCCGGCTCACTCGTCTGTTCGAGACGAAGACGAACCCTGACACGGGGGCGCCTTACACCAACAACGAACTGTCCCGCATCGTCGGTCTCTCACCCAGCACGATCGCGCAGCTCAAGCAGGGGACGAAGGACAACCCGACGAAGAACACCATCGAGGCGCTCGCTCAGCACTTCGGGGTGGAGCCGGGCTACTTCTTCCATGAGATGAGTCCGGAGCATGAGGATCGAGTCATCGCCGGACTCAAACTGCTGGATGCCGCTGAAAACGCCGGCGTCCAGACGCTGGCGACTCGAATGCTGGCGGCTCGAGCCGACGGTCTGTCGGCCGGCAGCCTGGAAATGATCGCGTCGGTCATCGAGACGGCCCGCAAGGCCGAGGGGCTCGACGGTCGCTCCAAGGGCTGACCGACTGCAGGCGCGAGGTCTGGTGCTGCCACTGACGTGGAGCGGCGGGCCCTGGCAGTCAGCGCTGATCATGCTCCTGGTGGTGTCGGTCGGTCTCCCCGGTGCCTCGCTGCGACACGTAGGCCCGGCCCGTGCCGGGCCGGAATGCAACCTCTCAGATGGAGCAGGTCATCGGCTTGCCGCCGTTGAAGGCCACCATGTCCTTGACGGCGGGCCCCACAGGCAGATGGTGGCCAAGGGGTAGCCCGGCCAACTCGGCGTAAGCGCGGTGCAGGTTCCCGACAAGGCGCTCCGGCTCAGGCCAGTCACTGAAGGCGCCGAGGTCTGCGCGCAGCGCAGTTTCCAGCGGTTCCCACCCCGCGGCCGCTCCATCGCTCGCGAGCTGCTGCACCCAGCGCAGGTATTCCACGTTCTCATCGATGACCCGAGCGTCGGCGATGGGTCCGTGCCCGCTGACGATGCGTTCTGCACCCAGCGCCTTGAGTTCGCCCAGAACTTGCAGAGAACCGCTCACGGAACCCATGAAGACGAACGGGGTGACACCCGAGAACGTCAGGTCGCCTGTGTAGAGGATGCCGCACTCAGGGAGCCACACCACGACATCACCGGTGGTGTGTGCCGGACCGAAGTGCAGCAGTTCAGCCTGCTGGCCCCCCGTGTGCAGGGTCGTGCGATCGGTAAAGGTGAGCGTCGGGGGAGTGAGGGTGATCTGCCCCCAGTTCGCTTCCGGCCAGATGGCCGGAAGGTCTACGCCGTCTCGCAGCACAGCTTCACGCGTGTGCTCGTGCGCGATGACCGTAGCTCCGGGGAACGCGCTCGCGCCGAAGTGATGGTCACCATGGTGATGGGTGATCACCAGGCGCGTGATCGGATGTTGGGTGCGCTCCCTGATCCTTGCCCGGAGTTGCCGGGCGGTGGCTGGCGTCGCGGTGCAGTCGATGAGAGTTACCGAGTCCTCTCCGATGAGGACGCCAGCATTGCTGACGCACCATCCACCCTGGGGTTGCAAGTACGCATAAACCGAGCCTGAGTCTAGCTGCGCCAAATGCGGCTGCTCTCGGCGAGGTTAAGGGATGCGGAAGTTTGCTGCTGCGGTCTTCATGAATGGATCGGCGCATCCTGCATTGGCATGACCGTCATGAGCCGACATGACGGTAGGTCATCTACCCTCATCGTCAACAGAGTTACCTCGAATTCCCGCGCCCCTTGCCGTGGGAGATACAACTTGCGAGTCGATGCCGCATCAGGATGGGACAGGGTGGGCAAGTGGGGAGAGTTCCAGAGCTCCCTTGCGAGGGGGTCGGCGCAGACTCGTTTGATGAGTGCCTGCATCCCGAGGTCGCCGACCCAGTGTTCTGCATGAAGGCGAAGCTGGGCAATCATGGGGATGGCCCAGTCTTGCTCCCAGTGAATCAGCTGTGTCCGGGCTTCGGGATAAGTCAGCGCCCACTCCATAACGTTGGTGCCGTGCAGCATCCACGGGTAGTCGCCAAGAGCGGCGGAGTTGTACGCCAGGAGATCCCAGCGGTAGTCACACAGGTACGTCGCCAGCGCTGGGCCTGGATAAAGGCGCGCAGGGATGTCGGCAGCTCGCCACCCAGTCGGGGAGCGCGGGTGGGTTGGGCGTCAGGGGTCTTCCGGTCGTGAACGAGCTGCCAGATGGTGTCCCACTCGGCGTCGTTCAGCTTCAAGAGGCGACGGACCGAACGCAAGAACGCGGGTGAGTAGTTCAGCGGCTTGCCCAGCTCCAGATTGCGGTACCACTTCGTGGATACCCCCAGCAGGTGGCTTACGTCATTTTGAGTCAGGCCCGGCTTGTGGCGTGGGCCCAGCGCCGCTGCGAAACCAGGGATATCGCGAGGATCAATGCGGCTGCGCGCCTGGCGCAAAACGCGCGTAATGGTCTGCTGCTGGGCGGAACGGGACGTTCCGTTGGTGTTCGGGCTCGGCGTCTCTTGAGGCATGGATCACATTTCTTGCGGTCCCCCCGCTGTTCTGTCGGCGAGAGCACAGGCTAGCAGTGGCGTGCATCCCGGAAATGGCGCGGGTTGCGCTGGGCAGCGAGCCGGAGTGTTCCGTGACGCGGATGCCTTATACGCTGTATGGGGAAGTGATAGTTCCCCTCGTCCGAAATGTTCTAATGTCCAAAAGTTTCATGGCGCCTACAGTCTGAACCCGTCGGTCCCTCCGGCGGTGATCCAAACTGAGAAAGGCCATGTACATGTCGCGCACGATCCTGGTTACCGGCGGAAACCGCGGCATCGGCCTGGCGATTGCCCGCACGTTTGCGCACGCCGGGGACAGGGTGGCCTTCACGCATCGCACGGGCGAGCCCCCCGCGGAGCTGACGGACCTGGGCTGCCTGCCGGTGCGCTGCGACATGAGAGATGCCGAAGAGGTGGAACTCACATTCAAGACGGTGGAGGAGGCGTACGGGCCGGTTGAGGTCCTGGTCGCCAACGCGGGGGTCACGCAGGACCAGCTATTGCTGCGGATGTCCGAGGAGGACTTCACCTCCGTCGTCGACACCAACCTCACCGGCACCTTCCGGGTGGTCAAGCGCGCTCACCGCGGGATGCTGCGGGCCCGGAAGGGGCGCATCGTCCTCGTCTCCTCCGCAGTGGCCCTCTACGGAGCAGCAGGTCAGGCGAACTACGCTGCCTCCAAAGCAGGGCTGGTCGGCTTTGCCCGCTCCCTCGCCCGCGAACTGGGCCGCTGGAACGTCACCGTCAACGTTGTCGCCCCAGGGTTGACCTGCACCGACATGGCAGGGGCCTTGAGTCAGGACCAGCGGGACGAGCTTGTGCGCGGTGTTCCCTTGGGGCGTATGGCAGAGCCGACGGAGATCGCCGCCGCTGTGCAGTTCCTGGCCAGCGACGACGCTTCTTACATCACCGGCGCGGTTGTTCCCGTAGACGGCGGCGCCGCCATGGGGCACTGATCGCCCCACCCCCCACCGCTCCCTCATCTCGGGCGCGAGCAGGAGGCCATCGCGTCGCCTCGGGCAGGAGGCCGGCCCGTGATGCTTCCGCGTACGTAAGGACCCCCCATGTTTGTTCGGCGTGTCCGCAGGCGTGAGCAAGCCTTGCGCATGCGGACTGAGGTCCCCGAGCGCGAGCAGCGCATCCGGGACATCTGCGAGACCCAGCTTCAAGGTGTCCAAATCTCCCGGCCCTTGGACATCGATCAGCTGTGCGCCAGCTTGGCCGCCAAGCGAGGCCGGCCACTCATCCTCCATGAGCTTCCCGACCTGGCAGGGGCCGACGCTCCGTGTGGGCTGTGGGCGGCTTTCCCCAGTGAGGACCACATCTGGCACGCCAAGGCCGTCAGTCAGCGCCAACGCACCCAGGTCATCAAGCACGAGATCGGCCACGTGCTCTTGGACCACCGCAGTGATCAGGTGGCCGCTCTGCTGGCTGCCCTTCCACCAGAGATCGCTCGCGAGAGAGTCCAGAGGATCTTCGGGCGCACCAGTTACGCGGATGAGCGAGAGCACGACGCCGAACTCGCCGCTTCCGTCCTCGACGAGGTTATCGACAATATGCCCGCCGACACGTCCAGTTCGTGGCACAGCCTGGTCGCGAGGGCCGATGACGCCCTCAAATATCCACGGGAGAACCGCCGTTGATGACGCACCAGCTTCTCGTAGCACTGCTGCTGTGGGCGGTGGCCTTGTGGCGGCTCCCCTCTCTCAGCCACTCGCATAAGCAGCGTGCTCTCGAAGTCGCCTTCGTGAGTCTGGCCGCCGCGATGACGTTCGAGGTGGCGCCCGTCGAGCGATGGACCGACGCGCTGACTGGCGCTCCCAGCACTGCCTACCTGCTGAAACACCTTCTCGGTGTCGTTTCGGCAGCGGCTGTCCTCGACTTCGTCATCGCAGTGGTCCGCCCCCAGGGCCTCCTGCCCCGCCCCCGCTGGGCAGTCCGGGCTGCGGCCCTTTTCCTCCTGACGGTCACCTTCCTGCTCGCACCGCATGACCGTCGTGCCCCCGAAGGCTTCCTCGTCGACCAGCGCAACTCCGACTGGGCCTTGCTGCACCTGGGCGTCTTCACGCTCTACATCGGCATCGCGATGGCCGTAGCGGCCTGGCTGTTCATCCAGGCCGCGCGCCATACCCGTGACCGGTGGGTCCGCGCAGGGCATGGCCTGCTAGGCGTCGGCTGTGCCGTCGGGCTTCTCTACGCGCTCCAGCGCACTGCCTACCTCTGGAGCATGGCCAACGGTCAGACAACAGCAGCTCAGGCGCACAGCGCCGCCCACACCTCCACAGTGCTGAAGGTGGCGGCCATCATCACCATCACAGTCGGCAGCTGTCTGCCACCCCTCTCCCCGGTGGTGAAAACGGCCAGGCAGCGCCGGGCGCTGGCCGCCCTCAACCCTCTCTGGCGTGGTCTCACCGCTGCAGTCCCGTCCGTCGTCTTGGAGACCGAGATCGCCGAGGGGCGCTGGGGTTTGCGCTTGAACCGCTGCCTCATTGAGATCGCCGACGCCTCCCTCGCCTTGCGCGAATACGTGCCGGCTGACACACAAGCCAGAGCCGAGGCAATGGCGGCGAGCACGGGAGCCAAGCCCAAGCACCAAGCCGCCATGGCCGAAGCCGGATGGCTCAGAGCAGCCGTCGAAATCGCCGCCGTGGCCCGCCCATGCACAGGCGACCACCCAGAACTCGGCGGAGTCGGAAAGGACCCCGACGCGGAACTCCGTTGGCTGCGCCGCGTCAGTGCCGCCTACGACCGCTCTCCGGCCGTGGCCGCCTTCGCAACGGCTGAAGCCGCCCGAGTGGGCACACAGGAAGACTTGGAGCCATCAGCACCATGAGCACCACAGACATCTTCGGCGCCACCAGCCGCGAACACGCACTCGCGCGCACGATCAGTGACCGTCTGCATCCGAAAACGTGGATAGTCGTGGTGTGCCTGCTGGTCGGTTGGCACACCGACGGGTGGGCCGGAATGGTGTGGAGCCTCATTGGAGTGCTCTTCGCCGCCGTCATCCCGATCCTCTTCATCGACCACGGCATCAAGAAGGGACGATGGAGCGACCGCAACGTCGGCGCCAAGCGGGCCCGCCTCCTGGTCATGGCGGTCATCCTGACTTCCGTCCTGACCTGCTTCGTCCTCATGGCGGGCCTAGGGGCTCCCCGCATTCTCATCGCGCTCATCGCGAGCATGATGGTCACGTTGGCAGCGCTCGCACTCATCACGCTCGCCTGGAAGATCTCCGTGCACCAAGCCGTCTCCGCGGGCGCCGTCGCCATGCTTGCCCAGACCTATGGCCCCTGGGCTCTCCTCGGTTACTCGCTCGTGGCTCTCGTCGGGTGGTC
The DNA here is from genome assembly GCA_004010275.1 of Streptomyces huasconensis. Lineage (GTDB taxonomy): Bacteria > Actinomycetota > Actinomycetes > Streptomycetales > Streptomycetaceae > Streptomyces > Streptomyces huasconensis. The sequence continues at coordinate 36,560 of RBWT01000002.1, read as the reverse complement.
GCGGATCGAGCTGAGGGACCACACACCTGCCCAGGTTGTCGCCGGCACGGTCCTCGGATCCGCGGTCGCAGCGGCAACATTCGCGTCACTGGGGTAGTACCTAACCCCGAGCGTCGGCCCAGGCGCCGGACGCGACCAACGCATCGCAGCGAGAAGTCGGGTTTGCGGCGGCCTTGATGGGCGGATCAGCGGCGGCGCCTCGCCGCAACGCTTTTGACGTCGCGCACGTACTTCGGGGTGACGTCGCCTAGCTTGCCGATGCGCTCGGTGGACCAGTTGTACGGCTCCTCGGTCAGCGCCAGCGCGGAGCCCGGGAGGAACGGCATCGCGGCCTTCGTGCGGGTGGTGGCGACCGACACCGTGGCGGAGAGCGACGGTAGCCTGTCCGCGGCCTCCTCGCGGTCGAGACGCGGGCGGCGCGGGGAGCTGAGGGGGGCGCGGCCGCCCCTGCTTTGGCCTCCACGGTCTTCGCTGACGTCCGCACCGACGCAGGCTTCGACGGGAACAGGGGTTCCTGCCAGAAGGCACGGCCCGCCGCCGGTGAGAGTGGAGCAGTAGCAGCCGTCACCCATCCTCCGCGTCGCTGAGGTGATGGGGGTTGACACAAGGGCCACCCCCTTTCTCTACAGCGCGGAACGTCAGCGGGCCGATCTGTTACAGCTTCGGCAGCCAGCTCCCCTAATTTCCGGGCGTGACGTCTCCTCTGCGCAAAAACTCCCGGGCGCCGCGCAGCGTGGTGTGCAGTTGCCGCTGGGTCGCCTGGCTGTCAAGGCGTACGTCGAGAGCGCCGGGCAATGTGCTGTTTGCCCGGAGGCCCTTAGGCAGGCAGGAGGGGTCGAGACCATCTCGCCTGGCGATGAGAACGGCCAGTTCGTGACGGCTTAGGGCGTCGGCCCCCGCGACATGGTGGATGCCGGCTGCGTCGCTCGCTGCCAGTTCCAGGACCGCGGCCGCCAGGTCCGAGACATGCACTGGACAACGAAAGTCATCGGTGAACAGGGCTCCAGTGTCTGTACTCGCGGCGAGCCGGTGCACCAGGCGCTCGTGCACTGAACGCCCATGTCCGATGATCAGCGAAGTACGGGCGACGACGGCCTTGGGGTGCACTGCGAGGACCCCGGTCTCCGCTGCGGCCTTGGCTGCACCGTACGGCGTGATGGGGTCCGGGAGGCAGGTCTCGTCGTAGTGCACTCGGTCGGCGCCGGAGAACACCGCGTCGGTGGACATGTGGACCATGCGGGTTCCGTGCTTCGCCGCGGCCATCGCAAGGTGGAGAGGGCCCTGTGCCGTAACGGCCCAGTCGGCCCGGCCGCTCGATGTGTTGATGACGACGCTGGGGCGCACCTCGGCCATGACGGCGTCCAAGCAGCCCACGGCCCGCAGATCGAGGGGCCGCCAGGCGGTCGGAATGGCTCCACTCGGTGCTCGCGCGTACGTCGCGACCGTCACGTAACCCGCCGTTCGCGCCTGCCGGACCACCTCGGACCCCAGGAAGCCGCTGCCCCCGATGACCAGAATCGTCATGCTTGTAACGGTAGCCGGTGAGCCCTGTGATGAAGGCGGCTACCACGGTGTTCGGAGGACCGCCTTGATCGTCAGTCGGTCGGGCTACTTCGTCTGTGGCTGCCAGACGTAGTGGACATCCGGCTCGCGTTCGTCGTTGCGCTGTCCGTCAGTGCGCTCCACTTCAATGAAACCGTGCCGTTGGTAGAAGCGCCGGGCCGGTACGTTGATCTGGAAGGTCCACAGTGACAGGCCGTCTGGCTGCCTGCGCTTGGCCAGAGACATGAACCGGTCACCGAGCCCCTGCCCGCGCCACTCGGGATCGAGGTAGAGCTGCTTCAGCTCTGGGCCCTTGAGCACCAGGAGCCCCACCACCACGTTGTTTTCCGCGACGGCCACCCAGGTGTCGTACTGCGGCACGAGAACGCGGGCGAACCAGTCCCAGACGTCGGCCTCGTCGTGCGCACAGCGCACGGTTGGCAGTGCGGCGGCGTAGGAGCGCAGCCATACGTCTGCTGCGGCGCGGGCGTCGGTGTCTTCGGCGCGGCGGAGAACAACGTCGTCGCTGGTCATCGCGTGTGCCGTTTCTACTTACCGGGTCGTCCGAGCTGGTGGACGGTCCAGCCTGTCGCGCGCCACAGTTCGGGGTCAAGGGTGGTGCGGCAGTCGACGAGTAGGGGGTTGGCGGGGCGGTCGACCAGGGCCTGGGGGTCGGCCTGCCGGTATTCGGGCCATTCGGTGGCCAGCACGACGACCTCGGCACCATCGAGGGAAGCGGAGAGGTCGTCGGTGTAGTCGAACTCGGGACTGCGGACCATTGCCGTGGACACAGCCTGCGGGTCATGGATGGTGACGGTGGCGCCAGCCTGCTGGAGCGCTTGAGCGAGAGCGAGAGCCGGAGATTCACGGACGTCGTTTGTGCCGGGCTTGAAGGCAGCACCCCACACGGTGACCCGGGTGCCGGTGAGAGAACGGTTGCCCAGGGCTCGTGTGATGAGGCCCAGAGCAACGTCCGTACGGCTTTCGTTGATCACTTCGGCGGCGTGCAGGAGGGCTGCGGCCTGTTCGGCGCCGAGCTGTCGGGCGCCCGCGGTGAAGGCGCGGACGTCCTTGGGAAGGCAGCCGCCGCCGTATCCGATGCCGGGCCGCATACTGCCGCTGCCGATCCGGGGGTCGATGCCCATGATGTCCACGATCTGGGCGACGTCGCCGTCCGCGGCCTCGCACATGTCGGCGACTGCGTTGATGTAGCTGATCTTCAAGCCGAGGAAGCTGTTGGCGGCGCCCTTGGCCAGTTCGGCGGTCTGTGGATCGGTGACGAAGAGTGGGACGCCCGCATCGAGGATGGGCGCGTAGACCGTGCGGAGGGCCTTCTCGGCCGCGGCGGTGGTGAGACCCGCGATGAGACGGTCCGGGCGGAGAGTGTCCTCGACTGCGTGGCCCTCACGAAGGAACTCCGGGTTCCATGCGACGTCGACTTCCTCACCGGCGGGGGCCAGACGCTGTACGAGGGCGGTGACCTGGCTGGTGGTGCCGACGGTGACGGTGGACTTCCCGACGATCGTGCACGCCCGGTCAAGGTGGGGAGCGAGCTGGCGGATGGCGCCGAAGACCTGGGCGGTGTCGTAGGAGCGGCCGTCGGCATCGATGGGGGTGCCGACGCCGATGAAGTGCAGTTCGGCAAAGACGGCGGCCTCGCGGATGCTGGTGGTGAAGCGCAGACGCCCGCTCTGGGTATGGCGGACGAGCATTTCCGGGAGACCGGCCTCGAAGATGGGGCATTCGCCGGCGTTGAGCCGATCGACCTTGGCCTGGTCGACGTCCACGCCGATGACCTCATGGCCCAGTTCGGCCATCGCCGCCGCGTGCGGGATACCGAGGTGACCGCAGCCGATCACGGAAATACGCATTGCAGGTTGTCCTTATCTGGTCGGGGGGCACCGAAATCGGCGTGCCCCCGACGCTATCGGTTGGCGAGCAGGTGCCAACTCACGCTGTTCGAACGTTCGTTGAGGAGTTCGGCCGGATGCCACGGATCGGATCGGCCACTGGCCGGGGGCCTGGTAACGGTGCGCGCAGTGGTTCAGCCCGCGGAGGCCAGTGCGTCGGACACGGCCGCGATCAGGAAGCCGATGTCGTCGTCCGTCGAGATCAACGGAGGTGCCACGACCAGACCCTCGCTCCGGGGCTCTCCGGCCCCGGTGAACGGGTAGAAGAGCACCCCCCGCTCCTCCGCCGCCTTCATCACGGGCCAGAGCTGCCCCGGGGCGACTTCCACCCCGTAGAGGAAGCCCAGTCCGCGTACGTCCGTCACCGGCCCGACCCCACGCAAGTCCTTCAGCGCTGCTCCGAGGCGTTCCCCGCGCGCGGTGAAAGTGGTGACGTGGATCGTCTCCAGCTCGTCCAGGACGCCCAGGCAGGCGGCCGCCATGAGCGGGTGGGTGGCTATGGTGCCCATCGCGGGCAGTGGATCAGCGTCCTCGTGCCGGAGCCACGGGGCGATCCTGGGCGACACCAGCACCGCGCCGACGCTCGTGTACCCGGCTCCCAGCCCTTTGGAGAGGATCACCATGTCGGGCTCGCAGCCTTCCCAGTGCTGGCTGGCGAGCGGCGTACCGGTGCGGTACATCCCGGTCAGCACCTCGTCGTGGAGGACCAGGACGTCCCGTTGCCGGCAGATCTCCGATACTCGCTGTAGATAGCCGTCGGGTGGCACGAAGGCGCCGCCCGTGCTCCCGTTGACGGGCTCGATCAACACCGCGGCGACGTTCTCCGCCCCGCGGTTGTCGATGGCTGTCGCGATCTCGTCGGCGCATGACGCATCGCAGTCGCGGGTCTCGTGGGCGTGCGTCGGCGGGTAGGGCGCCGGAAAAGCAGGGCCGAGCCCGAAGGCGTCCTCGGGGCGCGGCCTGCGGGCATGGTTGCCTGCGAGCGCAAGGGTCAGTGCAGAGTTTCCGTGGTAGCTCAGGGTGGAGGTGAGGATGTCTCCGCGCTGCTTGCCGTTGCGCACCCGTGTGATGTTCCGCGCCAGACCCACGGCGACTTCGACGCCGAGCGTCCCGCATGTGGTCAGCGCAACGGAGTCGTCTGGGCGGCCCACGACGTGGCACAGCCGGTTCACCAGCTCCATCTGGACGTGGGGCCGGACGACGGCGGCCCCGCCGAAGGAGTACTGGAAGAACTGCTGCTCGACTCGGGCGCGGACTTTGCGACTGCTCTGCCCGACGTTGGCGCAGAGCAGTCCGCTCGACCCGTCGAAGATCCAGGTATCGCCGGCGCAGTGCAGCCACGGTCCCTGAGAGCCCACAACCTCGAAGTCCGGCAGGGGCCTGGCGGATGTCAGCAGCCGTCCACGGCCTTGCTCATACGAATCCATGGGGGAGTCCCTTTTTGGGTGTGCTCATGGGAGGGCTGCGCGCCAGTGTCGCCGCGGCCCCGGGGAACCTGCCGGTCAGGCGACCTGGGTGGGGACGGGTGTCTGCACGCCGAGCCGGCGGCACAGCGCGGTGAGCGTGGGCAGGGCCTCGGCTTTCACGATCACGTCGTCGTCCTGCGGGCCCTCCAGCGGGTAGGGCATGTACTGGCCGAACTCCTCCAGGCCCTCGGTGTCGACGAAGAAGACCTTCATGCCGCGGTCGCGGGCCCGCTTCTGGACCGACCGCCGGTCGGCGTGCAGACCGACGACCACGAGCGACTTCGCCTCGGGGTGGAACGGCACAGGCAGAATCTTCTGGTCGTAGCGCCGCACGAAGCACTCCTCCAGCCCGGCCCGTGCGGCGAGCAGATCGAAGTTGTGCTGGATCACGGGACCGACGAAGTGCCCGGCCTCGTGCAGGGCCTTGAGCGCGTGGTGCGCGGCAGTCGGCTTGGCGAGGAAGCTCGCGCGGAACATCGTGACCAGTTCCTCCGCCTTCGCCGTGGCGTCGAGCAGCATCTCCCGCACGAGAGTGTCCTTTTGCGGACTCAGGACGAACGGGTGCGTCTGCTTCATGACGTTGTCGGTCCGCTCGGTGACCCGGTACGCCTGGTGCAGGAAGTGCAGCGGCGGCACCCCGGCCTCGATGCTGGTGCCGCAGCCGAGCTCAACCTGGAACGGCAGGTACTGGGACAGCTCGCTCAGGTCGTCGGCGTAGGCCGGGGTGCCGCGCTCATCCTTGACGCGGATACCGCCCGCCAGGACGTTCCACGGCATCTGGCGCACGTTGCGCGTCACCGCGAAGTCCTCGGAGACGAACACGACGTCGAGCGAGCAGAACCCCTCTGGGGTCTTTCGCGAGGCGCGCTCGTCCTGCGGGTGATCGTCGTAGGGGGCGATGGTGACCCGCAGGTCGCCCTTCGCCCACATGGCGTCGCCGGTCTGCCGCCAGCCGCCCTGGATGAGCCAGGAGCGCACGTTGGCACGGTGCTCGTCGATCTCGACCTTCGGGGCGAGCACCGAGGTGTACAGGTACAGCTCCGCGAGGACCAGACGGGGCACCGGGAACGTGTAATCGAGGTCGTACCGGTAGCGGTAGTGCACGATGCGACGGCGGCCCTGCTCGTCCTCGGACCAGCCGGACTGCACGGCATTCGCCGGGTCCTGCGTCCTGCGCCAGACACCCTCCTCGATCGCCCGGGGCCGTTCGTGTCGGCGCGGCGAAGTGCTGCTCCCAGGTCGCCACCTGGGCGTCGCTGAGTTGTTCGATCACGGGGTGGGGAAGGAACATCTCGTCCTCCTGGACAGTGATGGGTTGGAGCGCGGCTCGCACTCCATGGGGGTAGAAAAGCCCTATGAGCGCTCCGCGTTCGCGCAGCTCTCGCAGTGCGCAATCGCCTTGCGGATACCGCGAAGAGCCTTGACGGGAGCCCCGCCCTGCCGCCGACGGGCGGACGGGTCGATCGGCTCGGCAGGGTCGCCCGCCCTCCGTACGCGCTCTGCAATGAGCGTGACCACGACGCCCAGCGGCACGATGAACAGGAAGCGTTCGGGGAAAGGGACCCGCATGAGGAAGCCGCCGAGCAGATCGAATACGGCGTGGGCGATGGCCAGCGGCAGCACGCGGCCGTAGCGCAGGAAGAGACGGAGGCGGCCGGCCGCAAAGATGGCCATCGCGATGGCGGGCAGGCCGAAGTACGCGTGGACGGTGACCTCGACGACGCAGACCGTGGTGTAGATCTGCCAGATGGGCCGTCCCGCGGCCGTCATCAGTGCGGCGGTGGCAGCCACGATGATGACGTCCTCAACGGCCACGACCACCACCAGCTTGGCCACGAAGTCGAACACACCCGTGACGCCGATCGTGGCCAGTTGGTCTCCCTCCATGACCGGCAGGGCGGCCACGTCGAGGACACGCAACGCCTGCATGCCCAGGTAGGCAAGGACCCCACCTGCCGCGCAGGCGTAAAACGCCTTCTCTCCGAGAAGCCATGTGTGGGCACGCCGACGCCCCGGGTCCTCTTCTCTGGAGGTTTTCTCCAGCGTGATGCCGTGGGAGCGGCAGACCTCCAGTGCCAGCCACGCGAACGTGACCCCGGTCGCGACCGTTCCGACGAAGCCGAGACCTCTGTCGGGGTCAGCGGCACATAAGGCGATGGCACCGCTGCCCACCGCCGCGCAGCGGTGCAGCATCCGCTTCCGCGGGGAGACGCGGTCGAGGGTCGTGCGGGCTATCACCACCCACGCCAGCCAGAAGAACACGTTCACGCCCACACCTACGCGGATCAGCGTGTCGTAGTGGCTCATGCGCTGTGGCCAGGGAACGTCGTACAGGTCGCCGAGCTGCCATACCGCGTTGAACAAGGGGGTGATCGAGCCGAGCACCAACAGGCCACCAGCCTGGAGCAGGGCCCGGCGACCTGCTGCACCATGCAGGTGGACGGGGAAGAACGAGTGCGTCATGCCGTCACCATCGCCGCGGTAATGGGGCGGTGCGGGGCGACGATCTGGCCGTCGGGCAGTAGCTCACCGGTGTCCTCGAAGAGCAGGACCCCGTTGCACAGCAGGCTCCAGCCCTGCTCCGGGTGGCTCACCAAGGGGCAAGCGGCCTCCCGGTCGGGGGAGTCGGCGCTCGGGCACGGCGGCTTGTGCTGGCACATCGTATGGCCTATCTGGATCGGATCGGATCGGAGAGCGTGCACAGGGGGTGGCAAGGGAGAAGGTGGTGACCGGCCGCCGCCTCGCACCCTTGGAGGGTGGCGGCCGGGGCGGATCGCGCATGCCTGCCGGGCCACGGGAGCGCCGCTTCCTCCTTGCAGCGCGTCTCGGGCCGCTCCCGCACGGGGGCACGGTGGGCCGACGAGACCCGGAGGAAGCCCAGTCTGGGAAGTCAGGTCTGTACAGCGGCGCTGCCGAGCGGCGCCGTCTTCAGCAGGCCGTGCTGACGAGCGCGGGTCACGAGGCGCGGGCGGGTACGAGCGTGAAGGAGTTGCATGAGCCGCTGGGTACCTCTGCGAATGTGCGATGGTGCCGTGTTCGTCTGGACGGCGATCTGCATTTTGCTCATCCCCTGCACGATCAGCGGGATCAACTCCCGGAGCTGCGGGGGGACGTATACCGTGTGGCTTTCGGGAGCGGGCAGCAGGAGCAGCCCCAGGGTGTAGGAGCAGGCGACGAGCTGTGTCTGACCTTTCGCGCCCGTCTTTCTTGACGCCGTGGTGATGTGGTGTCGGACCGTCCCCGTCTTGAGGTCCAGGCGACGCGCGATCTCGTGGTCGGTCAGGCCCTCGGCGAGACACTGCACCACCTGCTTCTCGCGGCGGGTGAACGAGACGGTCATGCCAGCGGACACGTCAGCCCTCTCTTCAGATACCGGGTTAAGGGCCGCTCGATGAGCCGGGCGCGAAGTCTCCGGCTCACCGAGCGGCGGTCTGTGGTGGCCGCGCGCTCTCACAGGTCTTCCAGGTTGACGACCTTGAACGCCCGCAGCGTGCGCACGAGCTGGGAGGCCACCATCCAGTCCAGGTCGCCGTGACCGTAGGGCACGGGGTCGCCGTCGCAGGCCATGGCCTGGATGGTGCGGTCAGCGGTGTACCGGTAGGGAGTGCCGACGACGCCGTACAGGGGGGCGCTCTGCGCCAGCAGCGCGACGCCGTGCTTGGCGAGGTGAGAACACCTGTCCGGCGCCATGCGCGCGTGCTTGCGGCAAAAAGGCGGCTGAGTGGTGCGGAGCGAGGTACTGGAGTCGAGCGCACCCGCCTTGGTGCTGTGGAGGAACAAGATCCCCTCGTCCGTCCTGGCCGGTTCACGGCAGAACTGGCACAACAGCTGCGACATCGTCTCGCGCTGCCGGGCCGGGTTGATCATCTTCCAGCGCGGTGCGCCAACCAGCACCCCGTGCTCGTCGAGCGACTGCGAGACCCGCGCCCACAAGACGCCCTGCGCGTCTCGGTCCCTCCACCCTTCGTCCGCGTAGCTGATGCGGCTGCCGCCGGCGCTGCTGAAGGAAGCGCGTAAGGCGAGGAAGGACTCGTCAACCTCGCCCTCACGGGCAGTGATGTACGGGATCGTCGCCCGCGGCCGCGGGGTACTGCCCCCACTGCTGCTTCTGCCGGGCGGTCCAGTGGGTGCGGGAGTGCCAACCTCCCTGCGAGTAGCGGGACGCCGGAGCTGCCGGGCGGCCGCGCGCCGTCGTAGCGCGAAGCGCAGCCGCGGGCGTAGTCCCCGGGGGTGGTCCCTGCCGGTGTCGTGGTCGGGCGCCTCAAGGTCGGCGCTGGGGGGCTTGTACACAGACATGCGTGCTTTCCTTTCGGACGTGCTCAGACAAGGGGCCGCTCGGGCGAGAACACCGAGCAGGAGGCCGGGGACATGGTCGGCACCCGGTGTGCTGGGCCGCCGTGTACTGGTCGATGGCGGTTTCGCTGTAGCCGTAGAAGCGGCCCAAGGGGGTCTCGTCGTGCCCCGGCCACCAGACCATCGGTGGCCTCTCGCCCCACTCGACGACGTAGCAGTTGTCCGGGAAGTCCGACCACCGCACCCGCGGAAGGGGGAAGCCGGGCTGTCCGCGCAGTGCGTCCCGGACGGTGAGCCCGAAGCACAGGCAGGGCACGGGGTAGTAGCCACCGCGGCGGCTGCCTCCGACGGGAACAGCGAGCAGCGGTATGCGGACCATGCAGATCGCCAGGCTCTGCTCCAACAGCGCCGGGTCAGCGATCCGTTGCGCGTAGTACGTGAAGTCGTACGCTTCGCGCGCCTCCATCAAGACCGCGGCCACAGGTGAGTGGTCCTTGGCATCGGGCGTGTGCATCATTCGGTGTCCCGCAGGCCCGTGCCGAGTGCTTTCAGCAGGTCAAGGGCAGACCGTGCTTTCATGGCGCGTTGTCTCCCATCAGGTCGAGCACGTCGACGATGGCCAGGGCGAAGCGGAGGAGGTACCGCTGGGCGTGCTGGGGTTGTGGTCGCTCGGCGCGCAGTTCGTTGAGGAGGTACATCGCGTCAAGGGGGTATGGCGTGACTGTGTACGGCACGAGCTGGATAAGGGAGAGCGTCGTCTGGCGGAACCGGGCGGCGAGTCCCTCGATTTCCTCTGGAGCAGGGCGCGCGTGTTCACCGAGCACGGCCTCTAAGTCGCCGTACAGCGCCGTCGCGTCAATGCTGATCTGAGACCGGCGCAGTGCGACGAGCAGCGGCCCCATCTCGTCGGGCGCGGTGGTGTACCGGCGGCGCATGAGCTCCGCACAGACGTCCGGCGCGGCGGTCATCGTGGCCGCCCCTCAGCGGTGGCGAGGGTGCACCACGTCGCCATGCCGTCGGGGCTCACGCCCCACTTGGTCGCGAAGGTTTCCACGAGGAACATCCCGCGGCCGTGCTCCTCCTCCGCGGACGCCTTATGCACCTGCGGCGTACTGATCGTGCCGTCGGTCACCACGATGGCGATCTCATCCGTGGTGATGATCAGACGGAATCCGAGGACGATGCCGTACCGCAACGCGTTGGTGGCCAGCTCGCTGATCACCAGCATCGCGTTCTCGACGAGGACGGGAGACATTCCCCAGAGGTTCAGCTTGGCCATGCTGATCCGGCGGCAGCGCCCGACCCACACAGCCTCGGACCGGGGGACGTCTGCGCTCGGGGCCCGGCGGTCGAGCTGGACGGCGAAACCCACGTCGTCGAGCACATCGTCCGCCTCCAGGGGGAGGTAGTCAGGAAGACGGCTGGTCACGGTGCCCATCAGTTCCCACCTCCGGTGATCTCCGCTGTCGGCGACGAACTGGACGCCCAACAGGTGCGAGGGCGCCTGCCTGTTGGCCGCTATCCACGACTCCTTGAGCGTCGGCTTCGTGGCCTCGAAGGTGACGTCGGTGATGGGTGTCATGGAGGAACCTCCCCTCTGCTCAGTGCGGGCGACCCTGCAAGGTGTTGCACCGATTCCCGAGGCTGTGGTCGCCAACGGCGTCCGTACGTAACGGTTGAGCGCTGACGTTGGTGGTCCGGCCTGCGAGGTTCGGGGATGTAAGGGTTGTCAGGCGGGGAGTCGGCAACAACCGTGACATGGGCGCGTTTTACGGGTGCGCCGTCCGCTTCACGGTTTCGCGGCTCGGGGCCGTGAAGAAGTCACGGATTCTCAACGCAGCGTTGCGGTCTGCTCACTACGCTCGTGGCGGGTTACCGCGTACGGAGAAGGGCCCCGCTCATGCACCAGCGTTCGGTATCGCACAGCCCCTCGTGTTCTAAACGCATCCGCGAGACACGGTCCGAAGCTGGGTACGGGCTGTCGCAGATCGCCTTAGAGATTCACCAGTGCTGCCACGTCAGTTTGCTCCGCGCCCAGCGGCTTGCGCGCGGGTGGACTCAGACCGAAACCGTTGATCATTTGCGCGCCTTGGCGGAGGACCTGGGGCTGACCGCGCCACGTACTGATGCCGACCAACTGCGGCTATGGGAGATGGGCATGCACCAGCCGCGACAGGGAGCCATCTCCTTGCTGTGCCGCCTGTACGACTGCTCGGCCCATGATCTTGGTTTCACCGTTCCAGCGGGGGGCGCCTGGACGCCGGAACGGCAGCCCGAGAGGGCCGGCGCACCGGTCGATGTGCTCGACGGCCGCATTGAGGCCGCCCGTCGTTCCATGGACCGGACTCTGGCGTTGGGCAGCGTCACCGCCGCGCAGATGGACTTGCTCGACGAACGCATCCTCGATGTCCGGAGGCAGTACCTCTACGCCCCGCCCGCGAAGATGCTCACTGAACTCCTTGATGAGTTGGAGGAGGTCAAGAACCTGGCGGTGGACCGGCAGCCTGCCGCGGTGCAAGTCCGGCTGTCGGAGATGACGGCGGTACTCGCCACATTGATCGCCGATGCCCTGATGAAGCTGGGACGCCTCTCAGCGTCTCGAGCCTGGTACGACACCGCGCAGAGCGCGGCCGACGACAGCGGCAACCTCGAACTCCGGGCCCGGGTCCGCGCCCAGCGCGCAATGCTGCCGTACTACTACGGTCCGCTGGAGGGCGCCGTCACCCTGGGCCGAGAAGCCCGTCTGCTCTCGCGGGGCCGACAGACCGCGACGGCCGCCTTCGCGACCGCGGCAGAAGCCCGAGCCCTGGCCCGCCAAGGCAATGCCGCTGCGGCGGAAACCACCATCGCCGCCGCCCAGCGGCTGTACGACCGCTGCGACCCCGGCGACCAGGACGACGCCTTCAGCTTCCCCGAGCGGCGGATGCTGCTGTACCTCAGCGGCGCCTTCACCGCCCTGGGCCGCACCAACCAGGCCCGCAGAGTGCAGGAGGAAGCACTCGCCCTGTACCCGGCCCGCACGGGAATCGACCCCGCCCTCCTGCAACTGGAGGCAGCGATCTGCCTGGTACACGACCGCAGTCCGGCCGAGGCATGCCAACTCGCCGGCACCACCTACCTCCGGGTGCCGGCCGATCACCGCACTCACATCCTGGAGGAGCGGGCCCGGGACGTCCTGGAAGTGCTCCCACCAGGAATACGCCGAGGACGCGCCGCACGCGAACTCACCGAAATCCTCGCGCTGCCCAAGGGACCCGCGTGACAGCGACCCATCTCGTCGGCGAGCCTGAACCCCATGACAGCTCCAGCACCGGCACCCGGCGGCTTCGACGAAACCGATTTGCGCCACATTGTCAAGCACACCTGCAAGGCCGCAGACCTCGACGGGGCGAACGCGCGCCTCCTGCGCGGACACACCAACGCCGTCATCCTGCTGCCCGATGCCGCCGCAGTGGTCAAGGTCGCCCGCCGCGGCACCCCGGCCAGCACAGTGCACCGCACTACCCGCTTCGTGCGCTGGCTGATGGACCGCGACTTCCCCACCGTGCCGCTACACCCCGGACCGGAACAGCCCCTCCTGGTGGACGGACACGCCGTCACCATCTGGACCTACCTCCCGCAGCCAGACCACCCAGTCAGCGCCGCACAGATCGCCAAGCCCCTCCTCCACCTCCACAACCTGCCCACACCACCCGTCGAGCTGCCAGAACACGACAACGTCCGCGCCATCCGCAAGTCCATCGCCGCGATCACCGCCCTGCCCACAGCGACTCTCCGCTTCCTCACCGAACGCGTCGACCGGCTCAAAGCCGAACTCGCCGAGGTGAACTTCTCTTTGCCGACCGGCCCCTTGCAAGGCGACCCTCAGCACCGCAACGCCCTGCATCATGGCGATGAAGCGGTGCTGTGCGACTGGGACACCGTGGCGTATGGCCACCCGGAGTGGGACCTGGTCACCATCGAGGTTCACTGCCGACGCTTCGGCTACACCCCGGAGCACTACAAGGACTTCGCCACGGCCTATGGGTACGACGTCACTACGCTGGCCGGTTACCCCACCCTGCGTGACCTCCGCGAATTGCGCATGATCACTACAAACGCACGCAAAGTGCACCATGCCCCAGAAAGCATCCACGAAGTTCTGCGCCGCGTACACGGCCTTGAAAACGAAGACCTGGGCATGCGCTGGCGCATTCTCTGACGAAGGCCCCACACGTTTTCAGTGATCCGTGCCCACGGGAAGGCGCACCAAAGCGTCCTACCGAGCGGTGGCAGCATGCAGTTCCTTGACTCCGCTGGTGTGGGGATGGCGCCGCGCCAACTCGTCGACAATGCTGCGGATCGCTGGGCGGTCTCGGACCTCGCCGGGGCTGGCTCGGTAGGCGTCAAGGAGGGCGCGGGCGGTCTGCTCCGGCCGTCCCCAGGCCCACCAGGCGCGTGCCATGTCGGTGCCCATGCGGGCCTTTCGCTCCGCGGTGGGGAATTGAGCGGGGCGGAGGTTCTTCCCGGCTTCCAGGGCGGCTCCTGCATCTCCGAGCGCCCAGTGCACACCGACGGCGTACAAGTCCACGGCGGCCGGGCTGATGGGGAATAGTCGGCCCGCTGGGGCGGCTGCCGACAGCTGACGAGCGGCGCGGCGGGCTTCCTCGGTCATCGACAGGGCTTCGGCTCGGTGGCCGCCCCGCGCCGCGGTGTAGGCCAGGGTGCAGAGCATCTGTGCATAGGCCGATATCGACGCATCGGTGCGCAGGCCGGTCGCCTCGACGGCAGAGGCTGCTGTCGTCATGAGGCGCTGGGCTTCGGCGCCGCGGTCCTGGTGGCGCAGGACGATCGCCAGCTCCCTGGCGGCGGCCGCGGACGCGAGCGGAGAACCGGAGACTTCGGCCCAGGTGCGGGCCCGGTCCGCGGTGAGCCGGGCCTGGCCGTAGGAGCCGAGCTTGGTCAGCACCGCAGCGGCCAGGCTGTAGATGGAGGAGAGCCGGGCCTGATCGAGTTCGCGGCGCGAGGAGGCCGCGGCATGGCCGTCAGCGATGAGGCCCGGCAGCGCGGCGAGAAGGCGGGAGTGCGCGCCCTTGTCGTACAAGTCGCGGGCGGCCGCTACACGGGCACCCAGCGGGCCTCGGCCGGTAGGGGCCGGCGTGTCGGCCAGGGCCTCGTCGAGCCCCACCATCAAGGCGACTGGCCCGGCGGCAGCCGTGGCGGTGAGCAGCGTACGGCGGCGCATCGGGTCCTCCTCGGCGTGCGGACTGGCCGTCACTCTAGTGGCCGTCGGCACCTTCGGGGCGGGTGGCGCCAGGGAAGTCATCAGGATGTGTGGCGGAACGCCGACCTCTTGCGCGGCGCGATGGACCAGGTCCAGGTCGACGACCCTGTGCCGCCGCTCCAACCGGGAAACTGTCGCGGGTGCGCAGCCGAGCCGGTCGCCGAGGGCGGCGAGGGTCCAGGAGAGGTGTTCACGGCCGAGACGGATGAGCGCGCCGGGGCGCCGCTGCTCGGCTAACTCGCGTGCCTTGGGGGTGCTCCAGAATGGGTCAACGGGCACAGGTCCTCCCACGCCGCACGACCGGGGCCCTCAACGGTACGGACGGTCCTCGTTGCGGTCGAGGCTGCTTGCACGACGTGCAAAGCCCTTGCGCGAAATGGCTGTTGATCACCGTAGGAGGACGCGCTGCGGTGTTCTGAGTGCAGCGCCCCGAACCGCGGGGCACGTCCATCGGAGGCATCATGGCAACGGCTGTTGCAACTCCTCTGGCCACGGACCCGATGAGCGGCCCGGTCCGCTCCGCTCGGGAGGTCGTGTCGAGCGGTCTGTGGGACAAGCAGGTCGGGCTGCTCGTGCGCGACTACCCGTACGACTCGATCATGGCGGCCCGGGTCCTCGAACAGGGTTACGCCTACCTGCTGACCGCGATGCGCCACCGGGGCGAGGGGCTGGGGCTCGCGCCCAGCAAGCTCGTCGACATCGGCGTCCACACGATCATCCTCGACACCGTGGCGTACGCCGAACTGTGCGAGCGCTTCAACGGCGGTCGCTTCCTGCACCACGTGCCCGAAGTCGAGATGAAGAACGACGGCTCGGTGATGCGGACGGCCCACATCGTCGCTGCTGACGGGTGGGACGTCGACCTGCCGCTTTGGGCGGACGCCGCCCCGTGCGGACCGTGCCACCCGGGCAACGACTCGCACTGACCAGCGACACAGCCGTGCCCTGACCGACGCAGGCCGGGGCACGGCACTCGGCCGGGTGAGCTTCACCGGAACCCCCCCGGCGCCAGCCCGCGCCCGCCAAGATGGTGAGGATGACCACCACGGCAGACCTCTGGCACCACTACGGCCGCACCCGTGCCGAGCGCGACCGCGGCGTCCCCGATGCCTTCCACTGGACCTGGAGCCAGGACGGCGGCCCCGGCTGCGAAGTGCTGGGCGATCTCACGGGAGGAGCGGTCGGCGACCTCGGCGCCGGAGCCGCCCGGCACGCCGCGCATCTGGCCATCCACCACGAGCCCGCCGAGATCGTCGCCGTCGACGCCTCCCCGGCGCAGTACGAAATGGCCACAGACCTGTACGCCCACCTCGCCCCGCGCCTGCGTATCACGTCGTCCGACGCGGTGCCCCACCTCCAGGCGACGAAGAGCCCCTACGACGTCCTGTACAGCGTGTTCGGGGCCGTCGACTTCACTGATCCGCGCGCACTGCTGCCGGCGGCCGCCGCTGCGCTGAAGCCGGGCGGGCGACTGGTCTTCTCCACCCTGGCCCACTACCTGAATGGCGCTCCTGCCCAACCGGACTTGCTGGCAGCCGACATCTCAGTGAAGACCCCCGAGGGTGAGACGGCCTCGCTGCGCCGTTGGGTTCTCCAGGAGCATGTATGGGTGAAGGTCCTCGACGAGGCCGGGTTCACCAACGTCGCCGCCGAAGTGCTTCCGTCGGAATCCGACGGGCCGCGCGCGGCGGACACGTTGCTCGTGATTGCTGACCGGCAGCGCTGACCTCCCCTCTCCCGCTCCTCCCGGGGAAGGCCGCCCCGACCACCCGTTCGCGCCGCCTGAACCGGACTGTCACACCGGAGCCCACCGCGCCGTTCCCTTGACCAGCGCGTGGTGAACCTGCCAGTAGGCGGAGAGCCCTCGCCGAGGCAGACCGGCAGCGCATCAGGGGATCGACCGTGACAGTCCGAGTGCAAGGAGCTCGCGGCACTGCGGGCGCGGCTCGCTGAGCGGGACAGCCGCGCCGATGCCGGGCTACGGCGAAGCCGCGTAGCCGCCGTACGGTCGCCTCCCGGCTCGGACCGCCATCAATTCCGGACCCCCCCCGATATGAGCGTGAGTACTGCCGCTCTACCGGGGGCACGGCGGTCGTGGACGATGCTCATGCCGTATGGGGATCTCCTGTCGAGCAATCACAGGCTGCACCACATGGCGGAACACCGGCTCAAGAAGCGGCTGCGGCAGGAGGCGGCACTGACAGCGCGGGCCCGGCGCCTGCCACGGCTGGAGTGGGCAGCCGTGTATTACGTCCTGCACCCGCGGCTAAGCACGCGGAAGCGCGATCCAAGGAACTGGGCGCCGACAGCGAAGGCGTACGTGGACGGGCTGGTCGACGTCGGGCTCCTTCCCGACGACAACTCGGCTCACCTGCTCGGCCCGTACCCAAAGATGGGTCCGCCCGTGATGACCGGCAGTACACGCATCTCCCGTGTGATAGCCAAGACCACTGCACAAAGCTCCTGACCTGCTTCGCCGACGGCAGACAGGAAATAGCGCTGAAAGACTGGATAGTTGCGCCGGGGCCATGTCAACGTACAACGTCTCGTAGAACACCGCGCCAGTCGGCGCTGCTCGATTTCGCTCAGGCTTCCGCAATTGCTCGGAACCATGTATCACGCGAATCAGGCCGCTGATACGGCCCCAACTTGGGAGGTTCGTCTGTCTGAGTCCGCCGTCCGGTCTGCTCGATTCACTTCACCCATGTTCTTTACCCTCGGCGTGCTGAACGCCTGGGGCGGACACACGGCCGCTAAGCACCTGGGGGTTTCCGCCTCTGCGTCTCCGTCTGTGCGGCTGGCCTATTCGGCGAAAAAGCTCACCCTGTCCGTGAACATTGCCGGTTTGTCTGCCTTCTCTTCGTCTGGCCGAGGTGCGCGATGCACTGAGAGCGTGCACCGCGTGCAGACGGCGAGCGCAACATAGACGACGATCGCCGGTTAGCCAAACCGGCGATCGTGACGATCCTCGAAGCATGTTCGCGTGCGCGGCTGCGCTTGGCGGTGGAGCTGCGCGAACCCGTAGGTGCTGCTCTGTGCCATGGCGCGGAACAGTGCTGGTCTGTTGCCGGTCAGATGAGCCAGTGCCTAGTCGGTGTAAGCCACGTACAGAAGGAGAGTGAGTACCCCCTGTCCGATCCGATCAAGAAGCTCCCACCCAACTCGAAGGGGCAGGTGCGATACCGGTTCGTGGTCGACGTGGGAGTCGACCCTGCTACCGGAAAGCGCAGGCAGTTGACTCGTACGTTCGCCACGCTCAAGGAAGCGAAGGCCGAGTACGCGCGCATCACCAACCGACACCAGGAGGGGACGTTCGTTCCTCCCAAACAGATCACTCTCAATGAGTGGCTAGATCGGTGGCTGGCCATGAAAGCGGATGATCTGGAAGAGACCACGATATATAACTACGGGATTACATTGGATCGGGTTCGTGGGAAGTTGGGCTACATCCGGCTTCAAGAGCTCACGGAGGAAGACGTAGAAAAGTGGATGCATTGGGCGTTGAAGTATGGACGTGCGCGCGGCGGAAAAGCTGGCACTCCGCTCGGGGTGACCAGTGTGGAAATGAGCCTCGCGCGATTGAAGGATGCCTTGAATCGCGCAGTGACGCGAAGACTCCTGACCGTGAACGTGGCCCAGCACGTCACAATTCCGCGTAGGGCGCGTAAGGAGGACCGGAAGAAGAAGGAGGAAGTGAAGCCGTGGAACGTCCAGGAAGTTCAGATGTTCGTTCACGGCATCAAAACGGAACGGCTCTATGCTCCCCTTCTGCTGTCCCTCATGGGGCTGCGTCCCGCTGAGGTCTGCGGACTTCGATGGGAGGACGTCGACTTGGACGATGCCACGATCAGCATAGCCAACACCCGGACAATGATGGGGAATCGGTACGTCGTGGAAAAGGACACCAAGTCCATGGCCGGGGAACGTAAGCTTCCTTTGCCGGGCCCCGTACTGATGGCCCTCAGGACATTCAAGACTCTCCAGGCCAAGGAGAGGCTGGTCCTCGGTGAGGCTTACTCGGACTCCGGTTACGTCCTGGTGCACGAGACCGGGGAGGCTTTCACGATCAAGCAACTCCGCAGGCGCGCGTACCGGCTCATGGAGGTCCTTGGTCTGCGCAGAGTCCGTTTCTACGATGCTCGTTCCTCCTGCCTCACCTTCCTTGCCAACAACGGTGTGCCGGATCACATCCTCGCTCGGTGGGCCGGGCACACAAACGTGAAGACCACGAAGAAGTGGTACGTGAAGCCAGACGTGGAAGACCTCCGCGAAGCCGCTACCACATGGGATGGTCTGCACGGTGAGGTGAACGGTCGCGCCTGAGGTCGGCCGCGTATTCCAAGGGGTGGTCATCAAGTGCTGATCAGAGGGGTCCGAACAGTTTCCCGCCACGTCATCCAGACCTTCGGGACGGCGCCACACCCTTTGCTGCAAACACGGAACAGCTGGCAGGTGTGCTGATGACGGAAGCAGCGCGTCGACGTGAGGACCGGGGCGAGAGCACGGCCGGCAGGACACGCTGCGTCAGGGGCGCGCGTGCATGCTGAGAGGCTCGGTCTCGATCGACGAGGCCGTCGGCGGTGCCCGTCGAGTCGAGCCGCAGCTGCACCGAGCCGGCGGCTTCCCCCGGCTGTGTGAGATTTTGTGAGACGTGAGAGGGTCTGGGGCGTGAGTGAGACGCCGTCGAACACCCTGCAATACCGCTTTGACGGGCCAAAAGAGGCCCCCGTCCTGATCCTGGGTGCCTCACTTGGTACCACATGGCACATGTGGGACCGGCAGATACCCGACCTGACCCGGCACTGGCGGGTCTTCCGCTTCGACATGCCCGGGCATGGCGGTGCGCCCGCGCACCCGTGCGGGTCCGTCGGGGAACTCGCCGAGCGGCTGCTGGCCACGCTCGACGAGCTGGGTGTGCAGCGCTTCGGGTACGCGGGATGCGCCTTCGGTGGTGCCATCGGCATCGAGCTGGCGTTGCGGCACCCGCAGCGGGTCGCCTCGCTCGCCCTGATCGCCGCGTCGCCGCGGTTCGGCAGCGCCGACGAGTTCCGGCAGCGCGGCGTGATCGTCCGCAGCAACGGCCTCGACCCCATCGCCCGCTCCGCGCCCGAACGCTGGTTCACGCCCGGCTTCGCCGCCGCGCAGCCCGCGATCACCGACTGGGCCGTGCAGATGGTGCGCACCACCGACCCCGGGTGCTACATAGCGGCCTGCGAGGCCCTCGCCGCCTTCGACGTCCGCGCCGAGCTGGGTCGGATCGGCGTCCCCACGCTGGTCCTCGTCGGCTCCGAGGACCAGGTCACGGGGCAGGGCGAGGCCCGTACGCTCGTCGCCGGCATTCCCGACTCGCGGCTCGCCGTCGTGCCGGGCGCCTCGCACCTCGCGCCCGTCGAGCAGCCCGCCGCCGTCACCGACCTTCTCGTACGCCACTTCTCCACCGCCTGGCAGGAGAGCCACGCGGCGATCACACCACCGCCCGTCAAGCCCGTCCTGTCCCCGCCCGCCGCCCCAGTGCGCCCGTGGCCGCCATCGCCGGCGCCGAGCAGCCCGAGGCGGTCGTCGGTGCCGTCCGGAACGACCCCTACGAGGCGGGGCTCAAGGTCCGCCGCGAGGTTCTCGGCGACGCCCACGTGGACCGCGCGCTGGCCGTCGGGCGACGACTTCTCCGGCGACTTCCAGGAACTCATCACCCGCTACGCCTGGGGCGAGGTCTGGAACCGCCCCGGCCTCGACCGCCGCTCCCGCAGCTGCGTCACCCTCACCGCCCTCGTCGCGGGCGGTCACCTGGACGAGCTGGCCTTCCACACCCGCGCCGCCCTGCGCAACGGCCTCACCCCGGCCGAGATCAAGGAGGTGCTGCTCCAGGCCGCCGTCTACTGCGGCGTCCCCGCGGCGAACTCCGCCTTCAAGGTCGCGCAGGCCGTGATCCGTGAGGAAACCACACCGCAGGAGTAGCAGGATGGGGGGATGACTGGCATGAGGACCCCCGCGGACAACGCTCCCACGCGCGCGAAGCGCATCACGTTCACGAAGAAGTCCCACGCGTGCGTGCGTCTCGAAAAGGACGGACGCACGCTCGTCGTCGACCCGGGCGGCTTCAGCGAGGACGACGCCGCCGCCGGCGCCGACGCCATCCTCGTCACCCACGAGCACCCCGACCACTTCGACGAGCGCCACCTGCGCGCGGCCATGGAGGCCCGCCCCGGCACCGAGATCTGGACCCTGAAGGCGGTCGCCGACCAGCTCTCGGCGGCCTTCCCCGGCCGCGTGCACACCGTCGGGCACGGCGACACGTTCACCGCCGCAGGGTTCGACGTGCAGGTGCACGGCGAGCTGCACGCCGTGATCCACCCGGACATCCCGCGCATCACCAACGTCGGCTACCTGGTGGACGGCTCCGTCTTCCACCCCGGTGACGCGCTGACCGTCCCCGACCAGCCGGTGGAGACGCTGATGCTCCCGGTCATGGCGCCCTGGAGCAAGATCTCCGAGGTCATCGAGTACGTGCGCGAGGTCGGGCCGCAGCGCGCCTACGACATCCACGACGCCCTGCTGACCGACCTCGCCCGGCCGATCTACGACAACCAGATCGGGGCCCTCGGCGGCGCCGAACACCTGCGGCTGACCCCGGGGGAGACGGCCGAACTCTGACTGTCGGTGGCGGCCGGTAGGTTGTGAGGCATGCGCATTGCGACCTGGAACGTGAACTCGATCACCGCTCGGCTCCCGAGGCTCCTGGCCTGGCTGGAGAGCACCGGCACGGACGTGCTGTGCGTCCAGGAGACCAAGACGACGGCCGAGGGCTTCCCGGCCGCCGAGCTGAGCGAGCTGGGCTATGAGTCGGCGGTCCACGCGACCGGCAGGTGGAACGGCGTCGCGCTGATCTCCAGGGTCGGCCTCGAAGACGTCGTCAAGGGCCTGCCGGGCGATCCCGCCTACGACGGCGTGGAGGAGCCCCGCGCGATCTCCGCGACCTGCGGCCCGGTCCGCCTCTGGTCGGTGTATGTGCCCAACGGCCGCGAGGTCGACCACGCCCACTACGCGTACAAGCTCCAGTGGTTCGAGGCCCTGAAGGCCGCCGTCGCCGGGGACGCGAAGGGCTCCCGGCCCTTCGCCGTCCTCGGCGACTACAACGTCGCGCCGACCGACGACGACGTCTGGGACCCCTCGCTCTTCGTCGGCGCCACACACGTCACCCCCGCCGAGCGCGCCGCCCTCGCCGACCTGCGCGGCACGGGCCTGTCGGACATCGTGCCGCGCCCCCTGAAGTACGACCACCCGTACACGTACTGGGACTACCGCCAGCTCTGCTTCCCCAAGAACAAGGGCATGCGCATCGACCTCGTGTACGGCAACGAACCCTTCGCCAAGGCCGTCACCGACTCCTACGTGGACCGCGAGGAGCGCAAGGGCAAGGGCGCCTCCGACCACGCCCCGGTCGTGGTGGACCTGGAGCTCTGAACCCCCGGCTCAGGGCACCAGCTTCCGCAGGTCCACGGAGTCCGCGAGCGCCGCGAGACCCGCGTCGCCCGGATGCAGATGGTCCCCGCTGTCGTAGGCGGGCAGCATCCGCGCCGGGCGCGCGGGATCGCGCAGCACCGCGTCGAAGTCGAGCACGGCGTCGAAGTCACCGCCCCCGCGGAGGTAGGTGTTGACGGCCTCCCGTCGGGCGTTCGCCGCCGCCGTGCACAGCGACTCGCCCTCGCAGGGCGCGATGGTCGCCGCCACGACGCGCAGGCCCCGGGCCCGCGCCCGCTCCGCGATCTCCCGCAGCCCCGCGATCACCTGGTCCGCGGAGGTGCCCCAGCGCACGTCGTTGACGCCCTCGAAGACCACCACCGTGCGCGCCGACGTCTGGGCGAGGACGTCGCGGTCCAGGCGGTGCAGGGCGCTCACGCCGCCCGTGTCGGTGGAGACGCCGTCGCCGGGGTAGCGGTCGGTGACCACGCGGTTCGCCGAGATGCCGTGGTTGAGGACGCCGTAGCGCGGCACGTCGGACTGGCTCAGCAGGCGCCTCGCCAGCACATTCGGCCAGCGGCGGTTGGCGTCCGGCGTCGACTTCGTCCCGTCGGTGATCGAGTCGCCGAGCAGCACCACCGAACCGGGCCCGCCGCTGACGTCGACCCCGGTGAGCAGCGGCCACGTCGTGATCGTCGAGGTGTACGCCGCCGCGGAGCCGTCCGCCGCGTGGTCGCCGGGGCCGCTGACGTACGAGCGCTGGAGGGCCTGGCTGTGCACGGGCGCCGCCGCCACCGGCCCCGGCAGATGGAAGCTCACCAGCAGATTGGCGTCGGCGGGCACGTCGAGCCGAGGGGGTCGCTGAAGGCCTGGGTCCCCGCCGGGATCTCGGTGCCGGCCCGGCCCCGGAAGGACAGCCGCCGCGGCTCGCCCCGCGCCTGCGCCCCGGCCGCCTGCACCGCCACGGTGGCGCCGCCGATCCACACCGGAGCCGCCGCGAAGGTGTTGTCGAGCCGGACGCGCACCCGGGGCCCGCCCACGCTGGTGTGCACGACGTTGGCGCACGTGCGGTCGCTCCAGGGCCCGACCGCCGTGTACCCGGCGGTCGACGCCGCCCAGCTGCCGGTCCACCCCGTGGTCCGCGCCCGCACCGACAGGGCGAAGACGTGCAGGTCAGGGGCGCCCGGGTCGCGCGGCAGCCGCACCGACGCCACCTCGCGCCCCCGGACCAGCGGCACCGTCACCACGTACAGCCGTGCCTTCTCGGCGCGCTGCCCGCCCGGGGTGTTGATGTGCGGCAGGGCGACCGACTTCGTGGCCGCCGGACCCGAACGCCAGTCCGGTGCGGTGAGCCGGTAGCTGCCCTGTGAGCCGTCCCGGTAGCGCACCACCCCCGTGCCGCTCGCCTCGCCGCCCGTGCCCGCCACCAGGAACGCGAGGGCGTCCCCACGGCCGCGCACCCTCACCGACTGGGCGTCGGCCCGCACGTTGTCCCGCTCGCCCGGCTCCGTGCGCGGCCAGGTCAGCCGCGCCCCGTCAACCCCGAGGGAGCGCCCGGGAGTCCACCCCGCGGCCCGCAGGTCCCGTGCCGAGAGCGAGCCGCCCGCCCCGTCGAAGTCCGCCTCACCGGGCCGGGCGTCGTCGCTGACCGCCCGGTTGTCGAAGAGGCGCTCCAGGGGCAGCGGCCGGGGTGGTCCGTGCGGGGCCGCCTCGGCGGCGACCGCGGGGGCGAGGCCCGCGCAGAGACAGAGCGCGGTGGCCGCCCCCCGGATACGTCGACGCACGACAGTCCCCTCCCGCGTGATGACGGATGCGCCATGAAGCTACTGGGCCGGTGAGCGGCTGTCACGTACGCCCCGATGGCCCTCCACGGCCGGTCACATCGCGTTCATGCCAGGTACATTCTTGGGCACACGGACGTTCGCGTGTCGTCGCGTTTCCGGCGGACGCCAGCAATGGAGAGGTGCCGACCATGAACATTCCGTTCCTCGACAAATGGCGCAGACGGCACTCCGCGGCGGACGCGGCCGGCGAGGGGCTCGCGGCGGCCTTCCGCGAGAACCCGCAGGGCGTGGCCGAGCTGCTCTCCGAGTGCGAGCTGCTGCGCTCCCAGGCGGCCGCGGCGGGACTCGAACTGGACGACACCCCGGCGTCGTTGACCGCCCTCGACCAGCTGCTGCCGCGCCTGGCGCGACGACCCGGAGCTGCTGCCCTGGCTCGGCAACGACGCGGGGCTGTACCTGGGCACGCTGGTGGTGCGGACCGTGCCGGGCGCCGCCTGGCACGTGTGGCCCGGCGGCAGCCCCGTCGTGCGGCTCCGCTCCGGACGGGAGATCCCGGTCGTCCAGGCGGGGCTCGACTGGGCGGTGCACGGGGCCCCGGAACTGTCGCAGATCTACGCCGAGGCCGCCGAAACGTAACCGGCGCGGCCGGGGAAACGCCTCAAATACGGTTAATGCCCCCGCGAGCGTGTCGTCCAGTAAGTCCCGTTTTCACGTGGATAGTTTGCGCGGACGTACACAGCTGAGAGTGGGCAGGTCTTGCCATGGCCGTCGATCCTTTGATCGAGCTGCGTGATGTGAACAAGTACTACGGGGAGCTGCATGTCCTCCAGGACATCAACCTCACCGTCGGCAAGGGGGAGGTGGTCGTGGTCATCGGCCCCTCGGGGTCGGGAAAATCAACACTGTGCCGGACGATCAACCGACTGGAGACCATCCAGTCCGGGGAGATCAGACTCGACGGGCAGCCGCTGCCGACGAGGGAAAGGCACTCGCGAGGCTCCGCGCCGAAGTCGGCATGGTCTTCCAGTCCTTCAACCTCTTCGCGCACAAGACCGTTCTCCAGAACGTCTCCCTGGCCCAGGTGAAGGTGCGCGGCCGCAAGAAGGACGAGGCCGACCGCCGCTCCCGTGAACTCCTGGAGCGGGTGGGTCTGGCCACGCAGGCGGAGAAGTACCCCGCACAGCTCTCCGGCGGCCAGCAGCAGCGCGTGGCCATCGCCCGCGCCCTGGCCATGGACCCCAAGGCGCTGCTCTTCGACGAGCCGACCTCGGCCCTCGACCCCGAGATGATCAACGAGGTCCTGGAAGTCATGCAGCAGCTCGCCCGCGAGGGCATGACGATGGTGGTCGTCACCCACGAGATGGGCTTCGCCCGCTCCGCCGCCAACCGCGTCGTCTTCATGTCCGACGGCCGCGTCGTCGAGGACCGGGCCCCCGAGGACTTCTTCACCCACCCGGAGAGCGAGCGCGCCCGGGACTTCCTCTCCAAGATCCTCAAGCACTGACGGGGGCGACGTGCTCGTGAAGAAACCCACCATGCCCATCGCCCGGCTCATCGCCGCCCTCGTCCTGTCCGCACTCGCCGCCACCGCCTGCGGCAAGGACGGCAGCCCGCCGACCAAGGGCCCCGCGGCCGGAAAACTCCCCGAGTACCGGGTGGCGACCGGCTTCCAGCTGCCCGAGTCGGGGACCTGGCGCA
The DNA here is from genome assembly GCA_004010275.1 of Streptomyces huasconensis. GTDB lineage: Bacteria > Actinomycetota > Actinomycetes > Streptomycetales > Streptomycetaceae > Streptomyces > Streptomyces huasconensis. Next base: position 11,146 of record RBWT01000002.1, on the reverse strand, counting down.
AGGCCAAGAGCCGCGGCCGCTTCATCGTGGGGGCCAAGGAGGACCAGCCCTACCTCGGCGAGAAGGACCCCGCGACCGGCACCTACTCGGGCTTCGACATCGAGATCGCCAAGATGATCTCGGCCTCCCTCGGCCTCGACCCCCGGCGGATCGAGTTCAGGACCATCGCGTCCGCCAACCGCGAGACCGCCCTCCAGAACGGGCAGATCGACTACTACGTAGGCACCTACACCATCAACGACAACCGCAAGAAACTCGTCGGCTTCGGCGGCCCGTACTACATGGCGGGCCAGGGCCTGCTCGTACGCCACGACGAGGAGGACATCAAGGGCCCGCAGGACCTGGACGGCAAACGCGTCTGCTCGGCCGCCGGGTCCACCCCCTTCCAGCGCATCCAGCAGGACTACCCGAAGGCCACCCTCGTCGCGTACGACACGTACTCCGTCTGCGTCGACAACCTGCTGACCTACCAGGTCGACGCCGTCACCACCGACGACGCCATTCTGATCGGCTACGCGGCCAAGGTGCCCGACGAACTCAAGGTGGTCGGCAAGCCGTTCTCCGAGGAGCCGTACGGGATCGGGGTGCCCCGGAGCGACAACGCGCTGCGGTTCGCCGTCGACGACGCCCTCGCCGCCCGCGAGAAGAACGGCGACTGGCAGAAGGCCTACGACGCCACCCTCGGGCTCTCCGGCGTCCCGGCGCCGAAGCCACCCGCCATCGACCGCTACCCGGCGAACTGAGGAGGCGTCATGAACGTACTGACCGACAACTTCTCCACGTTCGGCGACGGCTTCCTCGGCACCGTCGAACTCACCGTCTACGCCTCGCTGCTCGCGCTCGTGCTCGGCTTCCTCATGGCCTCCTTCCGGGTCGCGCCCGTCGGCTCCTTCCGGGCCTTCGGCACGGTGTGGGTGACGGTCCTGCGCAACACCCCGCTCACCCTGCTCTTCTTCGCCGTCCTGCTGGGCCTGCCGCGCTTCGGGCTCGTCCTGCCCTTCAAGGTGTTCGCCGTCCTCGCGCTCGGCTGCTACACCTCCGCCTTCATCTGCGAGGCGCTCCGCTCGGGCATCAACACCGTGCCCAAGGGACAGGGCGAGGCGGCCCGCAGCCTCGGCATGTCCTTCGGGCAGACCCTGTCGATGGTGATCCTGCCGCAGGCGTTCCGGTCCGTCATCGCCCCGGTCGGCTCCAACCTCATCGCGCTCGCCAAGAACTCCGCGATCGCGGGCGCGTTCAGCGTCACCGAGCTGCTCGGCACGTACAAGACGCTCAACGAACTGGGCTACAACATCATCTGGACGTTCGTCTGGATCGCCCTCGGCTACCTGATCATCACCCTCGCCATCAGCGCGATCTTCAACATCCTCGAACAGCGCTGGGGAGTCGCCCGATGAAAGCCCTCGCCCACGACTCCACCGCCCTGTACGACATCCCCGGGCCCAAGACCGTGCGGCGGCACAAGCTCTACGGGGTGCTCTCCACCCTGGCCGTGCTCGCCCTCGTCGCCTGGATTCTCTACCTCCTCTTCGACACCGAACAGTTCACCGCCACGAAGTGGTCGCCCTTCGAGTACGAGGGCATCCAGGAACTGCTCCTGCGCGGCCTCGGCAACACGCTCAAGGCCTTCGCGATCTCCGCCGTCCTCGCGCTCGCGCTCGGCGGACTGCTCGCCATGGGACGGCTCTCGGACCACCGGCCGGTGCGCTGGGTGGCCACGCTCCTGGTGGAGTTCTTCCGGGCCATGCCCGTCCTGGTGATGATCTTCTTCGTCTTCGTGGCGCTGAAGGTGCAGCCGCTGCCGGCGCTCGTCGTCGGACTCACGCTCTACAACGGCTCGGTGCTCGCCGAGGTCTTCCGCTCGGGCGTCAACTCCATGGAGCGCGGCCAGAAGGAGGCCGCGTACGCCCTCGGGATGCGCAAGACCCAGGTCATGAGTCACGTCCTCGTGCCCCAGGCCCTGCGCGCCATGCTGCCCGCCATCATCAGCCAGTTGGTGGTGGCCCTGAAGGACACCTCGCTGGGCTTCCTGATCACCTACGAGGAGTTCCTCCACGCCGGGAAGCTGATCGCGTCGAACCTCGACTACGATTTGCCCTTCATCCCCGTGGTCATGGTGATCTCACCGATCTACATCGGGATGTGCATGCTGCTGTCGTGGTTCGCCCAGTGGGTGTCCAAGCGTCAGCGGCGCAGTCCCAAGACGGAGGCCGCGGAAGTCGCGCCGGCCGAACCAGGGACGCTGCTGCCGGGCCGGTAGCAGCGGAAGCAGGCCCACCCGGCAGCAGCCGGAGATCACTGCTCGCGCAGCGGGACGGACACGTACGACGGGTCCGCCTGCGGTGAGGAGAAGGTCAGCTGCGCGCCGGACGGGTTGTGCTCGATGTAGAGCGGGTCGACCGTGTCGACGACCAGGGCGAGCCGGTGGCCTGCCGGTACGTCATAGGCCGTGGAGAACAGTTCGAGGTCCACGCCGAACGGCTTGCCGGGCGTCTTGCCGTGGAAGGTGTACGGCGCGTTGCTGACCAGCTTGCCGAGGCCGAGCGGGCCCACGTCGTAGAGGTACGCGACGAGGGTGCCGCTCTCCTCGGTGCTGGTGAGCGTGGTGTGCAGCTTCGCCGTCCCGCGCACCCGCTGGGCCGACGCGTACCGCTCCGACTGCCACACGCCCGTGTAGCGGCGCGGCAGCAGCGGCACCGAGGCCGTCGGCGGGATCTTAAGGAACTGCTCCAGGGCGTTGGAGAGGATCGCGATGCCGCCGTTGGCGCCCGAGTCGACGTTCGTACGGATCGTGGTGGTCCCCGCCATGGCGATCTTCTTGCGGGTGGGGCCGACCGACTTCCAGTCCGGATAGCCCTCGTAGCCGCCCGTGGAGCGGGACTTGAGCTGGACCGGCTGCTCCTTGTCGATGCCGTTGGCCTCACCCTTGAGGTGGTGGTCGAACCAGCGCTGCGTGGAGGTCCAGGTGTCGTTGGGCAGGCCGAGCAGACCCGTCGCCTCGGCCGTCGCGTGGTCACCGGGGCGGAACTCCAGGCGCTTGGGGCCGGTCAGACGCTCGTAGAACTCGGCGTACTGGTTGGGCGGGAAGAGGGTGTCGCCCCAGGCGTTGCCGAGCATGATGGCCGCGCCGTTCGCGTTGATCTTGTCGAGGTGGGTGACGGGGGAGCGCTTGGCGCCCCAGCTGATCATCTCGTCCTCCTTGTCCAGGTTGGAGGCGAGGAAGTCCTTGAGCGTCTGCTGGAGTTCGGCGCTCGGGCGGCCGGTCAGGGCCCCCGCCCCGCCGAGCAGGGCGGCGGCCTGGACGTGCTGCGTGCGCCCGCTGTAGATCGAGTCGATCAGGTCGGCCCAGCCGCTCATCGCGGCCACCGCCTTGATCCGCTTGTCGTGCCCGGCCGCGAGCAGGCTGATGCCCGCGCCGTACGAGACGCCCGCCATGCCGACCTTCGTCGGGTCGGCCGGGGTGTTCGCCAGCGTCCAGTCGATGACCTTGGAGGCGTCGGCGATGTCCTCGGGACCCGCGGTCTCGATCTCGCCGCCGGACTGCCAGAAGCCGCGCGAGTTGTAACTCACCACGACATAGCCGGAGTTCGCGAGCTTCTGGGCCTGGGCGACGTACTCGATCTGGGGCATGGCCCAGCTGGTGGGCAGCACGATCGAGGGGTATCTCGTCCCGGGCCGCGCGTCCTTGGGGGTGAAGACGTTGGCCTTGAGGACCGTGCCGCCGTCGCCGGGTATGTCGACGAAGCGTACGTCGGTGGCGCTCGCCGTCGGCGGCGCGGTGGCGGGCGCCGCCTGCGCCGCGGGGGCGAGGCCGAGGGCGGTACCGGCGACGAGGGCCGCCGATACGGTCCCCACGGCGGTCGTACGCAAGGCATGGTGCGGCAGTCCCACGGGTCACTCCTCACTCGGACGGTGCAAAGTGACCCGACGGTAACCGCCGAGCTTTACCGGGGGTAACCCATCGGTAAGTTACGCCCCGGTAACGATTGTTGACGGGCGTACCGTCAGCTCAGCGCGCTCTTGGCCTGCCACTGCGACCAGGAGAGGTTCCACTCGCCGTAGCCGTTGCCCGGGTCCGGCGTGCCCTTCGAGCCGCTGCCGGTGACCTCGAAGGGGTCGCCCACCTGAGCCTCGCGGTAGAGCCAGCCCGCGTCGCCGGTGCTCATGCCGACGCAGCCGGAGCTGTGGTTGGTGTTGCCGAAGTACGAGGCGTTCCAGGGAGCCGCGTGCGCGTACATGCCCGACCAGGTCAGCCGCATCGAGTAGTCGACCATCTTGTCGTAGCTGTTGCTGCCCGAGAGGCCGACGGTCTCGGAGCGCATGTTGATCGTGCCCTCCTTCGACATCAGCACGGACGTGCGCCCCAGGATGCCTTCTCGCCGCCGGGGGTGCCCGCCGACATCGGCAGCGACCTGACCGCCTTGCCGTCCCGTACCAGCGTCGTCGTCTTGCTGTCCAGGTTCACCTTCACGACCTGGCTCTTGCCGACGGTGAAGTTCGTCGCGTAGTCGCGCACGAACCAGTCGTCGCCACCGGAGTCGATGCCGTTCAGCCGGGCGTCCAGCTTCACCTTGGTGCCCGACTTCCAGTACTCCTTGGGGCGCCAGTCGACGCGGTCCTTGCCGTCGTGGTTCTTGATCCAGCCCCAGGAACCGGTGGTGCCGTTCGAGGTCGTCACCTTCAGCTGCTTCTCGACCTCGGCCTTGTTCCGCACCGGGTGGTCGAAGGTGATCGACAGGGGCTGGGCGATGCCGACGGTGGTGTGCTTGCCCGGGGCGAGCGTCACCTTGTTGACCTGCTGGGGCGCGGCCGTCTTGAAGGACGCCTTCGCGCTGCCGCCCCGCTCGCTGACCGCCTCGACCTGGTACGCGGTGCCGGGCGCCTCCACGCGCCGCGACGTCCAGCGGTGCCGTTCGCCGAGACCTCGCCGGGCAGCTTCGCGCCCTTGGCGTCGGCGACCGCCACCTGCTTCAGCTTGCCGTCGGCCAGCTTCACCGTGACCGGCTCGCCCGCCTTCGCCTGCCGCCCCGTGAGGTTCACCGAGATCTTCGGCTTCTCGGCGGCGGCCTTGCCGTCGGCCGCGTCGCCGCCCGAGCAGGCGCTCAGGGCGGCGGCAAGGACCGCGACTCCCGCGGTCGCCGCGTGGCAGGGGCGAAGGGGGCGTCGGCGGCTCGAAGAGCTCTGCGGGGACAAGGAAACGTACCTCCGTGCGGATGTGGACTGCACAGAAAGAGGGCGTACAGAGCCGACGGGTTGCCTGATGTCCGGAAAATGACCGCTAGGTTACAGAAGGCCCCGGGTGAAGGGGGCACACCGTGAGGGGACGGTCACTTCGCGCGATGCGAGGCACGCGACGAGGGCGCGGGTATCGGCGTCCGGGCGGCCTGCGTCACGTCCGCGACGACTTCGACGACGTCCGGTCCGTACGCCTGCGAGTTGACGACCTTCAGCAGCAGCACGAAGGAGTCGTTGCCGTGCTTGCGCGCGAGCTTCTCGTGGTAGCGGGCGAGATAGCGGGCGGCCGCCTGGCTGGTGACCGCGCGCTGGCCGCAGAAGAGGAAGACCGGCCGTGCCTCCTGCCCCTGGCCGGCGGTGAGCCGCGCGAGGATCACGTACTCCGTGAGCCCCGCCTCCAGGCGGTAGCGCTCGGCGCCGATCTGGAACGCGCCGCGGTCGGGTGCCGGCTCCGGCTCGGCGTTCACCCGCACGCCCGGGAGCAGCGAGTGCATGTGCGCCGCCATGCGACGGTTCACCACCGGGCTGCCCACGCAGAACTCCGTGCGGTCGCCGAAGCCCTGCCGGGCCGTGTCGTGCGCGACGATCTGGGAGTGCGCGCCGCACTCCTTGATCACCGCGGCCAGCTCCAGGAGCGCGGAGACGTCGGGGTGCACCACCATCAGCTCGCCGCCGCCCGCGTCGCGGTTGACCACGAGCAGCGACTCGGAGTTGTCCGGCAGCCCGAAGAACGCCTGCTTGCGACGGAGCCCGCGCTTCCCCAGCCGGCCGCGGACGAGCCAGCCGAGGAGGGCGCCGAGGCCGACCGCGATCAGGCCGAGGACGAGGTTGCGCACGTCTTCCGTCATGGGGGCGCATGCTAGCGGCACCTCGGAGACACGTTCGAGGGGGTCCTGACGTGGCGGGGCCCGCGAAGTTACGCTGCGCGGACGGCTGTTGACTGGAGGTACGAATGCGTCGCGCTGTCGCACGTCATCTGACGCTATGGGCGGTCGGAGGGGTATTGGTGTCGGTCGGTGCCGCCGCGCCCCCTTCGCCCACGCGCTCGGCGGAACACACCCCGCCGGCCCCGGAGAAGGTGCCGGTCGCCGTCGGGTACGGCGGCGCGGTCGCCAGCGTCGACCCGGACGCCTCCGCCGCGGGCATCGAGGTGCTCCGCAAGGGCGGCAACGCCGTGGACGCGGCCGTCGCCACCGCCGCGGCCCTCGGCGTCACCGAGCCGTACTCGGCCGGTGTCGGCGGCGGCGGATACTTCGTCCACTACGACGCCAAGTCCCGCAAGGTCAGCACGATCGACGGCCGCGAGACGGCCCCGCGCACCGCGGACGCCGGGCTCTTCCTGGAGAACGGCAAGCCGATCCCCTTCGCGGACGCGGTCACCAGCGGCCTCGGCGTCGGCACCCCGGGGACCCCCGCCACCTGGCAGTCGGCGCTCGACGCCTGGGGCACCAAGAAGCTCGGCACGCTCCTGAAGCCCGCCGAACGCCTCGCGCGCGACGGCTTCACCGTCGATGAGACCTTCCGCGCCCAGACCGCGTCGAACGAGCAGCGGTTCAGGGACTTCCCCGCCTCGGCGAAGCTGTTCCTGCCCGGCGGAAAGCTTCCGGTGGTCGGCTCCACGTTCAAGAACCCCGCCCTGGCCCGTACGTACGAGGAGCTGGCCCGCAAGGGCGTAGGCGCGCTCTATCACGGGAAGCTCGCCAAGGACTTCGTACGCACCGTCAACAAGCCGCCCGTCGACCCGGCGTCCGGCCGCGTCGCGCGCCCCGGCGACCTCTCCCTGAAGGACCTCGCGTCCTACGGCGTCAAGCGGCAGAAGCCCACGAAGACGACGTACCGCGGGCTCGACGTCTACTCCATGGCTCCCTCGTCCTCCGGCGGCACCACCGTCGGCGAGGCGCTGAACATCCTGGAGCGCACCGACCTCTCCAAGGCGTCGAAGAAGAAGTACCTGCACCGGTACATCGAGGCCAGCCGCATCGCGTTCGCCGACCGGGGCCGGTGGGTGGGCGACCCCGCCTTCGAGGACGTACCGGCGAAGGAACTCCTCACGCAGCGGTTCGCGGACACGCGGGCGTGCCTGATCAAGGACGACGCGGTGCTCAAGAGCCCGCTCGCGCCGGGCGACCCGCGCCACCCCAGGGCGTGCGCCTCGGGGGACAAGGCGGCCCCGACGACGTACGAGGGTGAGAACACGACGCACCTCACGGCCGCCGACAAGTGGGGCAACGTCGTCGCCTACACCCTGACCATCGAGTCGACGGCGCGGCAGCGGCATCACGGTCCCGGCCGGGGCTTCCTCCTCAACAACGAACTGACGGACTTCTCCTTCGCGCCCGCCGACCCGGCGGTGCACGACCCGAACCTGCCGGGCCCGGGCAAGCGCCGCGCGCCTCGATCGCGCCCACGATCGTGCTGAAGCACGGCAAGCCGGTGGTGGCGCTCGGCTCGCCGGGCGGCGCGACCATCATCACGACCGTCCTGCAGACCCTCACCGGCTTCGTCGACCGGGGCCTGCCGCTGGTGGACGCGATCGCCGCGCCGCGCGCGAGCCAGCGCAACGCCGCGCAGACCGAGCTGGAGCCAGGCCTGTGGGACAGCGAGCTGCGGGCTTCCCTGGAGTCGATCGGGCACTCCTTCAAGCGGAACCCGGAGATCGGCGCGGCGACGGGCGTCCAGCGGCTGCCGGGCGGCAAGTGGCTCGCGGCGGCGGAGAAGGAGCGCAGGGGCGGCGGCTCGGCGATGGTGGTGCGTCCCGCCGAGTGAGCCGTCGCGCCCTGGGGGCCTCGCTGAGGTGAGGCCCCCATGCGGGCAGGCCCTTATGCGGGGGCGGCCTCTATGCAGGGGCGGCCTCTATGCGGGGGGAGCCGCACAGTTCTGCTCCAGTTCGTTGGCGGCCCAGCGGATGGGGGGCTCCGGGTCGTCGTGCAGGTAGCGCAGGGCGGGCAGCGCCTCGCGGACGGCGGCGAGCTGGGCGTCACCGCGTCCGCCGCGGGCCTCGCGGACGTCGGCGAGATCCGCGATGAGCAGCAGCAGCGTGCTCCGCGAGAGGTTCTCCGGGTTCCGCATCAGTTCGACCAGGAACGGGATGGCCGGGACCGCCGCGGTCGAGGAGGCCTCCTTGGAGACGAGCAGCCGGTACAGGTCGTGCACCGCGTCCATGGCGGTCTTCTTGTCGTCCGAGGCGACCTTGCCGATCAGGCCGGGGACCATGTGGCCCGGCCCGCGGGAGGTCCACAGCGAGCCCCAGTCGACCCCGTCCAGGCGCAGCCGGAGATCGCGGTGCGGCCAGAGCTTCGCCGGGTCGAGCCGGAGTACGGAGGTGCCGTCCGCGTCCGTGACATGCAGGCCGGCGTCCGCGTCGAGGCCGAGGTGCGTGATGCCGGTGCCCAGGCGCAGCGTGGCCACCGCGTCGGAGCCGAGGTCCCAGACGCGGACCAGGCCGTCGGCCCACGCGGCGGCGAGCGCGGGCCCGGTCTCCAGCCGGGCGGTGGCCAGCGCGCGGACGGGCGTGCGGCGGCGGGCGAAGGGGGCGCGCAGGGGCTTGCGGCGGGTGCTCCAGTAGCGGATCACGCCGTGCTCGTCGCCGCTGAGTACGAGGCGCTTGCCGCCGCGCAGCTTCAGGCAGGTGAGCGCGGTCACGGGGGCGCGGTGCAGTGACAGGCTGATCGTCTCGGGGTGCTCGTCGTCGGTCTCCAGGACGTGGACGTGGCCGTCCGCGTCGCCGGCCACGAGGGTCGTCGCGTCCTGGTCGGCGGCGACCGCCCCGACGGCTCCGGGCCCGGGGACGAGCGCGGCGGCGGCACCGGGGCACGGCGGGCGGCGAGGCGGGGCCGCGGGAGACGACCGCCCAGCGCCCCCGCGGGTCGGCGTCCCCCTCCGCCAACGAGACCGGCCCGAGGTCCTCCAGGGGCTGGGGCACCTCACTCGGCGGCCGGATCGCCTTCTCGCCGGTCCAGTCGACACCCAGGGTCTCGGCGACCGCGATGAGCGCGTCGCGCGTACGGGCGTTGACGACGATCCTGAAGTCGGCGCCGGGCCCGCGCCCGTGACGTATGACCGCGTCCGGTGCGCCGTACGAGAGCGCGTCGGTGCCCCTCTCCTGCCAGGGCAGCAGCCCCAGTTCACGGTACGAGGACCGGAGCCGGTCGATGATCCGCGGGTCGGCGTCTACGACGGCCCGGCGGACCCGCAGCGTCCAGCCGTAGTGCGCGGGCATCCGCTCGAAGGCCAGCTGCATCAAGAACTCGGACAACGACCGGCTCTGCTCGACCCACGCGCCGCCGACGCTGACGACGACGCGGGGGGTCGGGCTCTTCGGCCTCGGCGGTGAGATAGCCCCACTCATGGATGTAGTGGTACTCGGACATGAACACACAGACACGGCGATCGACACCCTCACCCGTCAACAGGCCGCTTTCGTGGGCGACTTCGAGCTCGGAGATCTTCGGCGGCCACTGGGTGTGCACCCAGTACAGGCGGGGCTTGAAGGCGAAGGAGTTGAGCGGTGAGTCCCACCACTCGTTGAGGGCCAGGGGGACCGGCAGCTCCCAGTCGATGCCGTGCTTCTGGTTCTCGCCGCCCCACCGGGAGTGCCCGGGCTCGCCGCCGGGGTCCTCGTACCCCCACTCACGCTGGACGGCCTCCAGCAACTCCCAGCGCGGCCAACCCTGCTGATGCCGCCTCAGCCGCTCGGCGAACTGTCCGTAGTCGATGATCTCTGGTGTCACCGACGCATCGTACGAATGATCTACGAGGGTGAATGTCCCCGCGGTGTCACAGTGCCGTCAGGACCCTGGGACCGTCCGGAGTGATCGCCACGGTGTGCTCGGCGTGGGCCGCGCGGCTCCCGTCGTTCGTCCGCAGTGTCCAGCCGTCCGGCGCCTGGTGGTAGTCGTCACCGCCGCCCGCGATCACCATCGGCTCGATGGCCAGCACCATGCCCGGCCGCAGGGGCATGCCGCGGCCGGGGCGGCCCTCGTTCGGCACGCCGGGGTCCTCGTGCATGCGGCGTCCGATGCCGTGGCCGCCGAAGCCCTCCGGGATGCCGTACCCCGCCTTGCGGCAGACGGTGCCGATGGCGTGGGCGATGTCCCCGATGCGGTTGCCGACGACCGCCGCCTCGATGCCCGCGGCCAGGGCGTGCTCCGCCGTCTCGATGAGGCGTACGTCCTCGGGGCGCGGGGTGCCGACGATGAAGCTGACCGCCGAGTCGCCGGCCCAGCCGCCGAGCTGGGCGCCGAAGTCGATGGAGACCAGATCGCCGTCGCGCAGGCGGTAGGCGGTCGGGAGGCCGTGCACGATCGCGTCGTTCACCGAGGTGCACAGGACCGCGGGGAAGGGGACGGGGGCGAAGTCCGGCCGGTAGCCGAGGAAGGGGGAGGAGGCGCCGGCCTCGCGGAGCACGTCGTGCGCGATCGCGTCCAGGTCGAGCAGCGATACGCCGATGTCCGCGGCCTCGCGTGCGGCGGTCAGCGCCTGGGCCACGACGCGGCCCGCCTCGCGCATCGCGTCGATCGATCGGTCTGTCTTGAGTTCCACCATGCCCATTACTATACCGGTATTTAAATGGGCGTCGTACGATGGCCGCATGGTTCGTACTCCCTTGACCCCTGAAGAGCGTGAGCGCGGCGAGCGGCTCGGGCAGTTGCTGCGGGAAGCGCGGGGGGAGCGGAGCATGGTGTCGGTGGCCGCGGAGGCGGGGCTCTCCGCGGAGACCCTCCGGAAGATCGAGACGGGACGGGCGCCGACGCCGGCGCTCTTCACGGTGGCGGCGTTGGCTTCCGTCCTGCACCTTTCCCTGGACGCGATCGTGCTGCGCTGTGAGCTGGTGCCGGTGTGAGGACGGGGCTCCCGAAACCCGGCGGCACCCCCCTTCCCCGCCGCTCCGCGCCGGATGCCTCCCACCCAC